>CADCWO010000001.1 GCA_902806435.1 uncultured Synechococcales cyanobacterium
GTTTTGCTAGAAGGAAAGAATCTATCGATTTCGAGATAGACTTTTCCTTCCCACTCAGCCTTGTACTTGAGCATAGTCGCAAACATCCCCCAGCCTGCATCACTGATAGATTTGGGGCACTGGTCTTTTAGTTCGTGATGGCTGCAAATCCTCGTAGAGTCAAGAATTCTTCCATTGGAATAGGACGCTCATACAATCCCATCACCATTGCAGGTGTAGTTTCTTTAGCTAAACTCCAATGCGGTCTGCTCCAATTGTGAATTAATCGTTGTGCGGTAATGGCGTGTTGTAATCCATCCACCGTTTTGGCGTAATGGTTCTGCCGCCTACGATAAGCACTACAGCGACGACGGATTAAACTATTGAGCGCTTCATTATGGTTAGCATGGACCTCAGAGGTAGAACTGATCGCTGTAAACGGGTGCTCTGGTTTGACCCATTCGACTCGTGGGTTACCTTGAGAGCCTTTGATTTTGCAAGCAACTTCGACACCATAACGCCAGACTTTGCGATGCCCATAAGTACTTGATGTTTCATGTCGCTTCAACCACACACTGGCTAGTCGCCACAACTGTTGAGCATAACGACGTTCACCATCACTAAACCAGCAGACAAATTCTGCTGGGTGTGCCCAACGCCAAGTTGTTTTCACCCCAACCTCGAATAACAAGTCGTCTTTTTTGCCAACTTGGGCAGTGACCCAATATCGGCTTTGGCGCTCCATACTGGTCATTGTCCAACCTTGGGACTCACTGGGGGGGAAGGTTCTCGCCTACACGAGTATAGAGTTCATCGTGCTCTAAGGTCACTTCACTGCTTTCAGGCGCAGGCGGTGACCAAGCATCGGCTTGCTCAGCCAAACGTTGTTGCCAACGCAGAATTGTTGTGTGTGATTTGGTGAGCACTCGTCCACTGGCTCTGACTCCCATGCCTTCGCTTCGCATATTGAGGGCCAATGAGACGATGGAGGTTGGAGTCCGCAATCGTGCCATTGGTGTGCCGGTACGTTCACTAAATCGTTTGTGACAGCTTTTGCACAAGTAATTCTGCATCGGTGTTCCATCTTGAAGTCGATGGTTACCATTTTTGATCACCTGCTCACTTTGGCAATGAGGGCACCGCATCGATAGAATCTCGTCACTACCTTCGTATTCTACCGACCACTAATTAAAAGACCAGTGCCAGAAAGTGGCGGTTAAGTAACTACTAGCTGTGAATCGTAAATTTTGAGTCCTAGGTAACCGGCTGGTTTTTTAATAACTGCTGGCGAAGTCGTTCTGGGTTTCCTTGATCTACAACACGCCCTTGCTCTAGTAAGAATGCGCCATCACAAAAGCTCAACTCCTCCAAACGATGGGTCACCCAAAGGGCTGTTAAACCCCGACTTTTTACCAAACGACGAACATTGGCCACAAGTTCTCGTTGGCTGTCCGGGTCTAGTAAGGCTGTTGGCTCATCTAGGAGTAAAACTTGGCAGTGGCGAGCGATCGCTCCGGCAATAGCAATCCGTTGTTTTTGCCCCCCACTCAGGGTGTAAATTGGCCGATTTTGAAGTGGCAAAAGATTAACCGCGCTCAAAGCTTCGGATACTCTCTGCCTCACCTGAACTAAAGACAGGTGTTCTGATACCAGGCCAAAAGCAACATCAGCCCCAACCGTTGGCATCACTAGCTGATGGTCTGGGTTTTGAAAGACAAAGCCTACAGGCTGAATCAGTTCAACTTGCCCTGAGTGGGGAGTCAAAAGCCTAGCCAGTAAGCGCAGAAGCGTCGACTTGCCACTACCATTTGTACCCAGAAGCATCCAAAGTTCGCCTCTGGGTACCTCTAGGCAGCAACCGTCAAGAACTTTACCTCCTTTAGGCCAATTAAAATAGAGGTTTTGCACGTCGATTGCAATCGACATCTATTTAACTTAGCCCCAAAAACCCGCCCACTTTGCCAGAGGCAGCAGCACCAGATTTTTCAGAAAGTTGCATTGCCGCAATCTCACTACTAAGAACGGCAATCTTCTTCTCTGGCTCGCGATCGCAGGTTAGCTCTAAAACCTGAGGACTTGTAGCACCCATCGCTTGCAATATCTTCTTATAGAGGGCTTCTGCTTCATCTGCGTCTTTGCGCTGGATGGATATACCTAAGGGGCTACCTTTAAGTGTTAAATCAATCGTACTCATGCAGGGTTGTAAAGATAATTGTGGCTTCTCATCTCTAGTATTACAAACCTTACCCGTTGCAGAGGGAAAAATACAGGCACTATCTGCCAGCAGAGCGCGGAAATGCCAAGCCTTACCTCATCCCCTCTCGGTTTTTCGAAGAATTGAATTCATTCATTTTGACGAGTGATAATTAAATAGGTTGTAATATGATTAGAATAACTGTTAAGAAAGTTAAAGTTTAGGTCTACATTGAGCCATCTTCTGCTTTGCGTACAGGCAAAAGTCTGAAGGCTGGCTCAGATAATACCGTTGTCCTTCTATCTTTTGGAGAAATCGCGTCATGACCATAGCAGTAGGACGCGCAGAGGCAGAAAGAGGGTGGTTCGACGCCCTCGATGACTGGCTCAAGCGTGATCGATTCGTGTTCATCGGCTGGTCTGGGCTGTTACTATTCCCCTGCGCCTACCTGGCAGTGGGAGGCTGGCTGACCGGCACCACCTTCATCACCTCCTGGTACACCCACGGGCTCGCTAGTTCCTACCTTGAAGGTGCCAACTTCCTGACCGTAGCTGTCTCCACTCCCGCCGACAGCATGGGCCACTCCCTGTTGTTCCTGTGGGGACCAGAAGCTCAGGGTGACTTCACCCGCTGGTGCCAGTTAGGCGGACTGTGGGCCTTCCTGGCTCTCCATGGTGCCTTTGCCTTGATCGGCTTCATGCTGCGGCAGTTTGAAATTGCGCGTCTAGTTGGCTTACGGCCTTACAACGCCATCGCCTTCTCAGCCCCAATTGCCGTATTTGTTTCAGTGTTTCTGCTGTACCCCCTAGGCCAGTCAAGCTGGTTCTTCGCTCCGAGCTTTGGGGTAGCTGCGATCTTCCGCTTCTTGCTGTTTTTTCAAGGGTTCCACAACTGGACATTGAACCCCTTCCACATGATGGGAGTAGCGGGTGTCTTAGGTGGAGCGCTGCTGTGCGCCATTCACGGTGCGACAGTGGAGAACACCCTGTTTGAGGATGATGACCAATCCAACACCTTCCGCGCCTTCAACCCGACACAGGCAGAAGAGACCTACTCGATGGTGACGGCTAACCGCTTCTGGTCACAGATCTTTGGCGTTGCCTTCTCCAACAAGCGTTGGTTGCACTTCTTCATGCTGTTTGTGCCGGTGACTGGGTTGTGGATGAGTGCAGTGGGAGTTGTGGGTTTAGCTGTGAACCTGCGTTCCTATGACTTCATCTCCCAAGAGGTCAGAGCCGCGGAGGACCCAGAGTTTGAGACCTTCTACACCAAGAACATCCTGCTGAACGAGGGCATCCGTGCTTGGATGGCTCCTCAGGATCAGCCCCATGAACACTTTGTCTTCCCTGAAGAGGTATTACCACGTGGAAACGCCCTTTAATTCATCAATGGCTGGTGCCCAAACAATTGAGGCTACTGGTGGTCGCAGCCTAGAGTCTACCGGGTTTGCTTGGTGGGCTGGAAATGCCCGTCTGATTGCCTTATCTGGCAAGCTAACTGGTGCTCACGTTGCCCATCAAGGTCTAATTGTTTTCTGGGCAGGAGCAATGACTTTGTTTGAAGTTGCTCACTTTATCCCTGAAAAGCCCATGTATGAGCAGGGATTTATTCTGCTGCCGCACCTTGCCTCTCAAGGCTGGGGTGTTGGTGCGGGTGGTGAAGTTATCAGTACCTATCCCTACTTTGTTGTTGGGGTTTTGCACTTGATTTCTTCTGCTGTGCTGGGTCTGGGTGGAATTTATCACGCTGTTCGTGGCCCAGAAACCCTTGAAAATTACTCCGCTTTTTTTGGCTACGACTGGAAAGATAAAAACAAGATGACCACAATCCTGGGGATTCACTTGACCCTCTTGGGACTTGGTGCTTTCCTGTTAGTTGCTAAAGCTATGTTCTTTGGCGGATTGTATGATACTTGGGCTCCTGGCGGTGGAGATGTTCGGGTGATTACCAACCCAACCCTTAATCCAGCCGTCATTTTTGGCTACTTACTTAGGTCTCCTTTTGGCGGGGAGGGTTGGATTGTTGGTGTTGACAACTTAGAAGATGTGGTTGGTGGCCATATCTGGGTTGGCCTTATCTGTATTTTCGGTGGTATTTTCCACATTCTCACAAAGCCTTTTGCTTGGGCGCGGCGGGCCTTCATCTACTCTGGTGAAGCCTATCTCTCCTATAGCGTTGGTGCTTTATCTTTGATGGCTTTTATTGCTACCTTCTACGTCTGGTTTAACAACACTGTCTATCCCAGTGAATTTTATGGGCCTACTGGTCCTGAAGCTTCTCAGGCTCAAGCTCTTACTTTCTTAATCCGCGACCAGCGATTGGGAGCTAATGTTGGTTCCTCCCAAGGACCGACTGGCTTAGGTAAGTACTTGATGCGCTCTCCTACCGGAGAAATTATCTTTGGGGGCGAGACAATGCGGTTCTGGGATTTCCGCGGACCTTGGTTAGAACCCCTACGTGGTCCGAACGGTTTGGACCTCAACAAAATCAAGAATGATATTCAGCCTTGGCAAGCACGTCGTGCCGCAGAGTATATGACCCACGCACCATTGGGTTCTATCAACTCTGTCGGTGGGGTGGCAACAGAGATTAACTCTTTCAACTATGTATCTCCTCGTGCTTGGTTAGCAGCTTCTCACTTTATCCTGGGCTTCTTTTTCTTGGTCGGGCACCTTTGGCATGCTGGCCGCGCCCGTGCTGCTGCAGCCGGTTTTGAAAAAGGTATTGACCGTAAAACTGAAGCAGTTTTGTCTATGCCCAACCTTGACTAGCTAGTAGTGGTTTAAAAAATGGGTTAAGTAGCTCCTGTAAGTTTACAGGAGCTTTTTTCTATTTGACTTCTACTAGACCAGTTGGACTAGAATTTGCTTAATGCACTTGGAGGGCAATTTATGCAGGAATCTAACTTAACGGATGTTCTGGAGTGGACCCCTGAAGCAGAAATTAAATTGAAAAACGTACCCTTTTTTGCGCGAACACAGGCGCGAAAAAGAGTTGAGCAGTTGGCTCGCAAAGCTGCTTTAGACGTTGTCACCGCAGAGCTTCTAGAGCAGGCCAGGCTTGAGTTTGGACAGTGATCGCTTATAAGCTAGTCTGTTGACAACATGATTTGGTGCAGCCGCTTAGTTTAACTCTCGCCTGCCTTCCAAGGCCCGCGCTAGCGTTACTTCGTCCGCATATTCTAGATCGCCACCCATTGGTAGCCCAAAAGCAATTTGAGTTACCCGTGTGAAGGGCTTTAATAACTGTCCTACATAGAGTGTTGTAGTTTCTCCTTCTACACTAGGACTGATCGCTAGAATCACTTCATGAATTTCTGGCTGGCTAGCCCGCTGCACCAGTTCCTGAATATGTAGCTGATCAGGGCCCACACTATCCATCGGAGAAATCACCCCACCTAATACGTGGTATTTCCCCCGGTACTCGCGGGTTTTCTCAAGAGCAATCACATCCCGCGAGTCAGCGACAACGCAAATGGTACTACCATCTCGATTAGCAGCGCGACAAATCTCACAAGTGGATTCTGCAGACAAGTGAAAACAAATGGAGCAGAACCCCACCTGTTGCTTAGCTTCTGTTAAAGCTTGGGCCAAGGCTTGCACCTCGGATTCCGGACGCTTGAGAATATGCAATGCTAAGCGTTGGGCTGTTTTCGGCCCCACACCTGGTAAGCGTTGCAACTGCTCAATTAAACGAGCCAGGGGACGTGTATAAACCGTGCTCAAACTTGGCCTCCCTAGATAACTTGGGCGTGTTCTTTCTAGCTAAATCAGAATGATGCATATTGCTGGAGGGCAGCAATGATCTGTGTGTTGGCTTTTGGAAAAGGATACTGATCAATTTCATCCAGCCACACCCAACGAATTTCGTCACATTCTAAGGGTTGGGGTTGGCCACTGATATAGCGGCAATGGTGGACGGCCAAAGTCACGCGGAAGTGAGTGTAAGCATGATCAATTGTGATCAGGCGCTCGCCAACACTAATTTCAATGCCTAACTCCTCTTTAATTTCTCGATGAATACAGTCAACAACTGTTTCATTGGGTTCCAACTTACCCCCAGGAAATTCCCAGAGTCCTCCTAGTAGTCCCTCTTGACGGCGCTTATCAATCAAGATTTGTCCTTGGTCATTCCAGATGACAGCAACGCCAATTAACTTGTGAGGTAAGGGAGAACGAGCTTCACGCATGGGGATAACAGCTTGCAAATTCAAAGCGAAGGCTTGGCAGTGAGCCACCCAAGGACAACTACTACAACTTGGATTACGGGGAGTACAGACCGTTGCACCAAGATCCATCAATGCTTGATTAAAATCGCGGGGTTGCTTGGGATCAAGAAGAGTTTCTGAGAGCTGCCACAGTTGAGGTAAAGCTTTACTGGGAAAATCTTGCAACCCAACTAGCCGCGCAAGGATACGTTTAACATTACCATCAAGAATGGCAAGAGGCTGGTTAAAAGCAGCACTTAAAATTCCGCCAGCAGTCGTACGTCCAATTCCTATCAGTTTTAAGACGACGGCTGGATCAGTGGGAAACTTTCCACCGTATTGGTGAAGAATCTGTTGGGCGGCCCGGTGTAGATTGCGGGCTCGTGAGTAATAACCTAATCCTTGCCAAATTTTTAGCACTTGCTGTTGGTCTGCTCTCGCCAACACCTCTAGGCTAGGAAATTCGACTAGCCAACGTTGATAATAGGGAACTACCGTTTTAACTTGAGTTTGTTGCAACATAATCTCAGACACCCAAATTTCATAGGGATCTTGAGTATGCCGCCAAGGCAGGTTGCGACCAAACTGCTCATACCACTTAAGGAGTGACTGCCTGAGTTCGGGAATAGAACCACTAATCGCTAATACAGGTGCATCCCTAGAATCAGTACTCTCCATCTGTAGAGTCGGTAGGAGCTAACTGGAGCGATTTCTCGATTGCCATCCGCTGCTCTACATTTCGCAAAAAATAACCATTAAGCATAGCCGAAGCCAAAAGTCGCCCTAAGTGCTCCCGACTCGTTGTAACCATGACACCAAAGTGCTCTGGCGGTAGGTTACCTAAGAGAGCCGTAATGTTACGCTCCATCACCTGCAATACTTCCGCAGAATTAGGCTTGGACAGCTCAGACGTTGCCTCAGAACTCATTGCTTGCAGGTAGTTCCACAGCGAATCACCTACAGCAGTATTTTCTTGCGGGTTGGATGCTGAGTTAAGAAGGTTATCCATATTCATAAACTACTATGCAGTAATCTAAAGCTCTATCATTTACTGTACCGGCGTCAGGCCTAAGAAAAAAGTGGGCGGAACCGAACTGAAGTAGCCGGATTCCGCCCATCCCAATGCCTCAAAGTTATTGAGCTAACTTGCTAAATACTCATAGATGTCCGCTTTGCGCTTGCGGAGTTTGGTCAGTGCCTCTCGCTCGATCTGACGTACTCGCTCACGGCTAATATTTAGCCGATCGCCCACTTTAGCCAGTGTGAGAGGCTGACCGTCTTGAAGACCAAACCGCAGAGCTAAGACTTCCTGCTGTTGAGAGGTTAAATCAGCCATCAACCGTTCTAGATCAGTTTTAAGGGAGGTCTGCTGAGTATAGTCTTCTGGGGAAGCGGCTGTATCCTCTAGCAGTTCACCTAACTCCGTATCTTGATTGTCCCCCACTTTGACATCTAAGGATAGGGGCTGACGAGAACGCTCTAGGTACTCTCGCACCTGCCTCGGAGTTAGCTCTAGTTCTACTGCCAACTCATTGACCGTAGCAGCCCGACCGTAACGTTGGGCCAGTTGTCGCTGGGCCTTTTTAATTTTGTTTAGCTTTTCCGTGATGTGAATAGGTAATCGAATAGTCCGACCTTTTTCTGCGATCGCTCGCGTGATCGCTTGCCGAATCCACCAGTAGGCATAAGTAGAGAATCGATAGCCCTTCGTTGGGTCAAACTTTTCTACGCCACGCTGCATTCCAATCGTGCCCTCTTGGATCAAATCTAAGAGGTCAACATTCCGTTTAATGTATTTTTTGGCAACCGAAACAACTAGCCGTAGGTTTGCTTCAACCATCTTACGCTTGGCGGTTTGACCAGCCTCAACAGCGCCCTGTAGTTCCGGCTCTGATATCCCAGCAGCTTCAGCCCACTCCTTAAAAGTAGGAGAATAACCCATCTGTTCATTTAGTGAATTCTGGATTTCATTCAGCTCGCTCAAACGCTGAACCTGCTTTCCGTACAGAATTTCTTGCTCGTGAGTTAGGAGAGGTACCCGACCAATTTCTCGCAAATAAGTACGAACTAGATCGGTTGAAGTCTCAGCGGTCTTCATAGAACTAAAGTCTTAGAGATAGTAATAACTTTGAAAGAGGGGTATTAGGAAGCGGTCATAAGTAACTACAGCAAGCCAGAAATCTGTGGTTTGGCAGCCAATATGCTACTATTGACCCTTTTTTTGCCGGATTTTAACCGGAACTAAGACAGGTGAAGGTTGAATTAAAACATAGCTCGCGGCTATCGTCAAGGCAAGTATGCTGATTTCAGCTAGGGAAATATAGTTCATTGAAAATTAATTTATGGAGGAGTGATGAGCAATGTATTAAAAATTGTAACATTGCTGAGTTAACTCTCCTACCTCCCAAGGCGGAAGTTGCGCTTGGTTGGCAATATAGGTGTTAAAAATCCGAGCAGGGCATGAATTTTCCCTATCTTGTATTCAACCCATCTCTCGATAAATTTTAGTGGTAGTCTTGCAAAGCTTTTACTTTCAGGGGTTGGGATTGCAGGGTGTCAATAGCAGCCGCAGTCGCTTTAGCACCGGCGATGGTAGTAATAGTAGGGATTTTGTAGGTTAGGGCGGTACGCCGGATCAGGCGGCCATCTGCCTGAGCTTCTTCCCCAAAGGGAGTATTCAAGATTAGTTGAATTTTTTCATTCTTGATCCAGTCAAGTACATGTGGGCGTCCCTCATGCAGCTTTAAGACTAGCTCTACTTCCAGGCCATGGTCTTGTAAAACCTGTCGAGTTCCAGCTGTAGCGACGACTTGAAACCCTAGGGCGATTAAGTCTTTAACAACAGGAACCACTGCGACTTTATCGCGATCGCTCATCGATACAAATACCGTTCCCGCTAAGGGCAATCGCTGCCCAGCAGAGAGCTGAGACTTGGCAAAAGCTTTACCAAAATCCACATCCATGCCCATCGCTTCACCGGTGGAACGCATTTCTGGGCCTAGAATCGTGTCTGTACCAGGAAATTTATCAAAAGGCAACACTGCTTCTTTGACAGCAACGTGTCGCGGAATTCGTTCTTGGGTAAAGTCAAGCGCTGCCAAGGTTTTACCTGTCATGACGCGGGCTGCAATCTGTGCCAGAGGTAGGCCAATTGCTTTGGAGACAAACGGAACAGTGCGAGAGGCGCGGGGGTTGACCTCCAAGATATAGACTTGATCCCCTTGAACTGCAAGCTGGAGATTCATTAAGCCCACCACCTGCAATCGTTTTGCTAATTGCACGGTCCAGCTGCGAATCGTTTCCAGCATCAAGGCTGAAAGGGAAGAAGCTGGCAGGGCACAGGCCGAATCCCCCGAGTGAATTCCAGCCTGCTCAATGTGCTCCATAATGCCGCCAATCACCACTTCTCCGGTTTGATCGGCAACGGCATCCACATCGATTTCAATTGCATTCTCCAAAAACTTATCGATCAAGATTGGATGATCGGGCTCCACCTGAACCGCATAGGTCATGTAGCGCTCTAAATCGGCGTCGGAGTAAACGATTTCCATCGCCCGCCCGCCTAGGACATAGCTGGGGCGGACAACGACAGGATAACTAACCGTTCGAGCAATTTCCAATGCTTCTGTGTAGCTGCGGGCAATCCCATTAGGTGGCTGTGGAATGTCGAGTTCTCGCAAGATTTTCTCAAATCGCTCTCGATCTTCCGCAATGTCAATCGAGTCGGGGGAAGTTCCCCAAATTTTAGTTTTGAGTTTTGAATGTTGAGGGTTAAGCTCTGAATCCAAATCTGAGAACTGAGCACTCAGAACTTCCTGTAAAGGGACGGCTAGTTTCAAGGGGGTTTGACCGCCAAACTGGATAATAATACCTTCTGGGTTTTCTACCTCCAAGATGTTTAAGACATCTTCCTTCGTGAGTGGCTCAAAGTAGAGGCGATCGCTGGTGTCGTAGTCAGTGGAAACGGTCTCCGGGTTAGAGTTAACCATGATCGTCTCAAAACCATCTGCCCGCAGGGCATAGGAGGCGTGACAGCAGCAGTAGTCAAACTCAATCCCCTGACCAATCCGGTTGGGACCAGAACCAAGGATCATCACTTTGCGCCGCTGGGAGGGCTGCACCTCTGATTCTGCTTCGTAAGTGGAGTAGTAGTAAGGGGTAAAGGCTTCAAACTCCGCCGCGCAGGTGTCAACGGTTTTGTAGACCGGCAGGACGCCCAGTTGCTGCCGATAGCTGCGCACTGCATCTTCCGAGGTTTTGGTAGCATAAGCGATTTGGCGATCGCTAAAACCTTGTCGTTTGATTGCAAATAACTCATCCACCGACAGCTTCTCCAGCAGGGTGCGCTTCAGAAACTTTTCAGTTTCCAGCAATCCCTGCAACTGCCGCAAAAACCAGGGGTCAATTCCTGTAAGTTCATAGATCTCCTCTATGCTCATCCCCATCAGTAGAGCGTGACGAATCGTAAAAATACGCTCTGGATTCGGAGTGCGCAATCCGGAGCGTATTTGTTCTAAACTCGGTAGCTTTTCTTTGCGATCGCAGCCCCAGCCCCCGCGATTGGTTTCCAGGGAGCGCAAGGCTTTTTGCAAGGACTCTTGAAAGGTGCGGCCGATTGCCATTGCTTCTCCCACCGACTTCATTTGGGTAGTGAGCACTTCTTTCGTACCGGGAAACTTCTCAAAAGCGAACCGGGGCACCTTGGTCACTACGTAATCAATTGACGGCTCAAAACTGGCCGGTGTTTTCTGGGTGATGTCATTGGGAATTTCGTTCAGGGTGTAGCCAACAGCCAACTTCGCTGCGATCTTGGCGATCGGGAAGCCTGTTGCTTTGGAAGCCAAGGCTGAGGAGCGAGAAACGCGGGGGTTCATTTCGATCACAATCACCTCCCCTGTGACTGGATTCACGGCAAACTGGATATTCGAGCCCCCCGTTTCGACACCAATCTCTCGGATGATTTTGATGGAAGCATCTCGCAATCGCTGGTATTCTTTATCCGTCAAAGTCTGAGCTGGAGCTACGGTGATTGAGTCCCCTGTATGAATTCCCATTGGATCGACATTTTCAATCGAGCAAATAATCACCACATTGTCAGCGAGATCTCGCATCACCTCTAGCTCATACTCTTTCCAGCCAATTAGGGATAGTTCAACCAGGATTTGGGAAACGGGACTGGCATCTAACCCTGATTGGCAAATTTCCTCAAATTCTTCCTGGTTGTAAGCAATTCCTCCCCCAGTACCACCAAGGGTGTAAGCAGGCCGGATAATTAAGGGGTAGCTGCCAATCTGCTGGGCAACCTGCTTGGCCTCCACTAATGTTTGTGCTAGCCCAGACGGGCAAACGCCAACACCAATCCGCTCCATTGCTTCTTTGAACAGCTTGCGATCTTCTGCCATCTCAATCGCCGCTAAATTTGCGCCGATTAACTTGACCCCGTATTTGTCCAAAACCCCATTCTTGGCAAGGGTTACGGCGAGATTCAGTGCGGTTTGCCCTCCCATAGTTGGCAGCAAGGCATCCGGACGCTCTTGGGCAATTACCTTCTCAACTAGTTCTGGGGTTAAGGGCTCAACATAAGTCCGATCCGCCGTGTCTGGATCAGTCATGATCGTTGCCGGATTGGAGTTAACTAGCACCACTTCGTACCCTTCATCCCGTAAGGCTTTACAAGCTTGGGTGCCAGAATAATCAAATTCAGAAGCTTGCCCAATCACAATCGGGCCAGAACCAATCAACAGAATTTTGTGCAGGTCGTTGCGGCGAGGCATAGGTTTTGGGAGAGGTTGCGAGAAAAGCAAATCAGCTTGTTAATTTTAAGCCTTGCTAGGTCCATGTACTGTCATTAGTGCTGCAATTAAAAATCACAGTTCACCAAAGCCACTCATCGGCATTTAGTCACTGGGTAGGAGCGATCGCTGCGCATGGATGGCACTTACTACAGTATCGAAGTTCAATAGATTCAGCATAATAATGACATTAAACAGATTTAGCTGTGCTAATCCGACGACCAAGGATGGCTAAGTCGCGTTCAATACCGTCTAGCTTGGCAACCCTCGGTAAATAGCCCCAATGAGTAAAGCCTAGCCCCTCAAACAACCGTAAGCTTGGCTGGTTATGGCCAAAGATAAATCCAAGCAAGGTCGTAAAACCAAGGAATGAACTTTGCGCAACGGCTTGCGCTAGTAGTTGTTTACCAACGCCTTGTCCTTGGTAGCTTGGGGAGACATAGACACTGACTTCTGCCGTCTCCTGGTAAGCAGGCCGTCCGTAGAACAACTGAAAACTCAGCCATCCCACCACAGTTGCATCACCTATCATTACCCAAAGCGGGTGACTAGTTGGTGTATGCGCCCGAAACCAGCCCAGCCGATCTTCAACTGAAACGGGAACTATATCGGCAGTTGCAATCCGACCAGGGATGGCGGCATTATAAATCTGCACAATTGCCGTCAGATCAGTCTCAGTTGCATTGCGTATTTGCATAAAGTGTCAGACCTACAAGTGACGCAGACATCCCATCCACCAAGGCGACTAATATCTACACAGACCGGAGAAGTCTAACGTTTAGACTTTAAAGCCTCTGCTCCTTTGCTTATTTGCGACGAGAGCGCATGGCTTCACCCACCGTGACGTTTAACTGTGCCCCAATCAGCAAAGCCAAAGCACTTAAGTAAAGCCACAGCAGCAGGACAATCACCGCTCCCACAGCACCATAAGCACGGTTGTAGTTGCCAAAATAGGAGACGTACAGGCGAAACAAGCCGGAAGCGGTAGCCCACAGTAGCGCTGCCAAAATTGCCCCTGGCAAAATTGGGGTGCCTGGCTTCCAGCGGCTAGGGCCGTAGCGGTAAATAAAGGCAGCAGCAATCGCAACCATCCCTAAAGCTAGAGGCCAGCTTGACAATTGCCAAAGTTTCAGCAATCCCGGTGCAAAAATGCCACTTTCTTTGGCGATATTTCGGATGATCAAATTACTGATAAATACACTTAAAGAGGCGATCGCTAGCAGAATAATTGTGCCAATGGTCAGTGCGATCGCAACCAGTTTTGCTTTCCAAAAAGGTCGAGCTTGCTTTTGCGGAATTTCATAGATGTGGTCAAAGGCGATCATGGCAGAATTAAGCGCACTGGAAGCCACCCAGAGTGCAGCTATAAAACTAACCGAAAACAAGCCACCATTACGACTGGTATAAAGCTGCTCCCGCGCAAAATCGCCCAATAAACTTAAAACTTCTTCCGGCGCAACTTCACTCAATTGGCTAATCAACCCTTGAAAGCTGTTTTTAGTAGAAGCGCCAAATAAACCAATCGCTGTCAAAGCCGCTAGAGTTGCCGGAAAAATTGACAACATTGCATTGTAAGCCATTTCCGAGGCCAAACCTGGTAGGCGTTGCTTCAGGGCATTCTCTACTGTTTTACGAAGGGTAGCAATGCTGAGATAGCGAAAAAAGCGAAAGAAACGAGCAGATGCCATAGGCGCTGGAGTTAAGTTAAATTTTCTGAACATAATTGATTCTTCTGTTAGCAGCTGCGCTTCAGCAGCCCACTTAAACCCAGTTGGTGTTGTCGTCAGTGAACCTTAAGCTTTTCATTAAAATATGTAAATATAGTTGCATCTGTTAAGGTTTTTTTATGCGTTCTAAAAAATAGAACGCGTATCAGCTTTAGTACCACAGATGTTAAGCGTTACTAGTTACACCGTCTAGGTTTACCCTTGATTGCTTTTTTGAAGACAGTTGCAGAAATAATTGCCCGGTGGTGGTCTGAGTTTACCATTCAGACCCGGTTGATGGCTGCAGCGACGCTTGTCGTTTCCTTACTGATGAGTGCCTTAACATTCTGGGCTGTCAATACGATTCAACAAGATGCCCGCCTGCACGATACACGTTTTGGCCGCGATTTAGGGCTCTTGCTGGCCGCAAACGTTGCTCCCCTGGTTGCTGATCAAAACTATACAGAATTAGCTCGGTTTTCGCGGGATTTTTATCACAGCACCTCCAACGTTCGCTACATGCTCTACGCGGATGAGCAAGGGAGTATTTACTACGGCATTCCCTTCTCTGAATCCCAGGTAACGAATTCCTTAACGCTCCAACGGCATATCCAATTGCCAGAAGGCTCCTCAGAGTTTGATTCCCCTAGGGTGCGACAGCATTTGACCCCCGATGGAGAGGTAGCTGACGTGTTTGTACCCCTCAAACATGATGGTCAGTATCTTGGAGTGTTAGCGATTGGCATCAATCCCCACGCTACGGTTGTTGCTTCATCCCATTTAACCCGAGATGTCACCTTGGCTGTGTTTATCTCAATTTGGGTGATGGTAATCCTGGGTGCAGTTTTTAACGCCCTGATTATTACTCGCCCAATCAAGGAGCTTCTAGTGGGAGTTAAAAATATTGCTGCTGGTAACTTCAAGCAGCGAGTTGATTTGCCATTTGGCGGTGAGCTTGGTGAGCTAATTTTAAGATTTAATGAAATGGCAGAACGCCTAGAGCGTTATGAGGAGCACAATATTGAAGAACTGACGGCAGAAAAAGCAAAGTTAGAAACTTTAGTTTCGACCATTGTCGATGGAGCAGTACTACTAGATACCGAGCTGCAAGTTGTCTTAGCTAACCCAACCGCCCGCCGGATTTTTGGTTGGGAAACTAATCATGTGATTGGTGCTAATGTGCTTCACTTCTTACCTGATACCGCCCAAATCGAATTAGCACGGCCCCTCCAAAAAGTTGCGCTGGGCGAACGTGATGCAGCAGAGTTCCGGATCACCTTAAATTCACCTAGTAAACGAATAATCCGCATCCTGCTTACAACTGTTCTCGATCAGTACCGAGAAAAACCGAAAGGGATTGCGATGACGGTACAAGATATTACCCGTGAGGTGGAACTCAACGATGCCAAAAGCCAGTTCATCAGTAACGTGTCCCACGAACTACGAACCCCCCTGTTCAATATCAAGTCATTCATTGAAACCTTGCACGAATATGGCGATAGCTTAAGTGAACTTGAACGTCAGGAATTTCTAGAAACTGCAAACCGGGAAACGGATCGCCTTAGCCGCTTAGTCAACGACGTTCTCGATCTTTCTCGCCTAGAGTCGGGACGGCAGTATCAATTTGAGCCGATAGACCTTGCTGCAACGGTTGAACAAACCCTCCGCACCTATCAACTGAATGCGCGAGATAAAGGAATTCATCTCATCCAGGAAATCGACCCGCAACTGCCGAGCGTTTGGGGAAATTACGATCTACTGCTGCAAGTCTTTGCAAATTTAGTCGGTAATGCGCTCAAGTTTACCCTCTCTGGAGGACGGGTGGCGATTCGTGCCTACCCCTTAGAATCTGAGAGCGAGGAGCAGCCCAGCCAGGTGCGGATAGAAGTTTCTGATACTGGGATTGGCATTGACCTAGCCGACCAGACGGGAATTTTTGAGCGATTTTTTCGAGTTGAGAACCGGGTGCATGTGCTTGAAGGTACAGGATTAGGACTGTCAATTGTCCGCAGTATTCTGGAAAAGCACCACACAGCTATTCATCTAATTAGTGAACTAGGCGTTGGCACTACCTTTTGGTTTGACTTAGCTGTGGCTCAAGAACCAGGGAAGCCCTTGGTGGCTCAACCAGTAATAGATTCTTCAACACCAGTAACTGTTGCGGCAACCGTCAACTCTTCTTCATCAGGCTAAAAGGCAACTAGAGTTTTAGAGCAGGAGCAGTAGTAAAGCAAACATGCCAAGGATCAGCCAGGTATAACGGCGTAACCACTGCCCAAAGCGACTCGTCATTGTCTCAGACTGTACTGTAGTAGGTGGTGTAGATTGATTGCGATAAAGCGTACATTCTTTAGCGTAGGGGCGCTGGGGAAAAGTGCAGCTGTCATCAAGGTGATAACGGCAAGATTGGCACAAGAATTCCTGCCCTAAAGCGCGGTGCAAGGGGATGCCGGGGTGACCATGCGCCTTTAAGAGGCTACGACAGTGAGGACAAGCGATCGCTTGAGAATCAACAGATTGCTGGCAGCGGGGACAATAAGGCATTGGCACAGCTTTACTTTAAGCAGAGGCAAACTTTAAATTGCCTTTCAACTCTATTCTGATGGAACTGGTTGAGGTTTGACAAAATAGAAGTATCAACCTAGACTAAGCAGTTCTTTGCAGACGGTTGTTTCAGTTCAAAACCCATTTAGTCCTGTTGGTTAAGCCAATTAGTGTGAAAAGATTATGGATAGCAACAACTTGTTTAAACAACTTTTGATGATTGGCGTTGGTACAACAACGTTAGTTGCCGAGAAAATTCGGGAGGTCAGTGATGAATGGGTAAAAGATGGTCGCTTGAATCCTGACCAGGCCAAAACATTTGTTGACGATTTCCTGCGGCAACTGCGGACCGACAGCGGCGGTTGGGAAGACCAAATGCAACGACAGTTACGTAATGTGCTGCAAGATCTAGGGGTACCTCGCCAAGCGGAGATGGATGAATTGCGAGGTCGAATTGACCGCTTAGAGCGTCAGGTAAGAGACTTAGAGAATAAGCTTTGGCGGTAGTATAGCTACACCATTTTTGGAGGAACACCCTTGCAGAGTATTCTAGTTAGTCTGGCTGTTATTGTAGTTTGTGCTTTAGTGCTAGTGGTAGCCCAATTAGGCACCAACTCCGCTGAAACTATTGCTGCCAGCTTAAATTCTTCCCCAACGGAAGTGCTTGCTTCCGTAGCACCAAAAGAGGTCAATCCGTCTATGAAGTCAGATGCAGAACTTACGACAACCCCTTCCGGCCTGAAGTACCAAGACCTGGAGGCAGGTACAGGCGCTACACCTCAACGAGGCCAAAAGGTGACAGTTCATTACACCGGCACCTTAGAAGATGGGACAAAATTTGACAGCTCTCGCGATCGCAACCAACCTTTCCAATTCCAGATTGGTGTGGGTCAAGTCATCAAAGGCTGGGATGAAGGTGTTAGCACCATGAGAGTTGGCGGCCGCCGCCAATTGGTGATTCCTGCTGAGCTTGGTTATGGGGCTCGTGGCGCTGGTGGTGTCATTCCCCCTAACGCGACGCTTGTGTTTGATGTGGAGTTGCTGGGAGTTGGCTAAAGCCTCCTGAGCAGGGGGACAGTAACTGTCCCCACTTGTCCTGGTGCTACCTACGGTTGAACAACATATTGTGAGTTAACCGGCTCGGCCTTGCCTGCTTTAACTAAAGCTTGATAAATCACGGCGGCGGCATCAGCACGGGTGGTATATTCCTGAGGCTTAAGTATATTTTGCTCAGGATAGTTAACCACCAGGCCTGCTTGAGTCGCGGCTGCCACTTCATCAGTTGCCCAACCAGGAATTTGGTTAGCGTCCTTAAAAGTCGGTAAATTCTGGTTGGCAGAGGGCTGCTTAGCAAGGCCTAATCCACTTACAAGGGCAACTAAAGCTTGGGCCTTGGGAATTGGTTGAGTTGGCCGGAAAACACTTCCCGGATAGCCTTTTAGAAAACCGGTTCTGGTTGCTTCTTGAATCGCTGGGGCTGCCCAGAAGTCAGAGGGTATATCTTTATATTGCGCTGATTGTTGAGTAGGGTTTTGATCAAAAGCCTTTTGGATAAAACTAGCGAACTCAGCGCGGGTCACCGGCTGATCCGGTCGAAAAGTACCATCACGAAATCCACTGATAATTTGACGTTGAGATAAAGCCGCGATGAAGGGATAAGCCCAGTAGTCACTGGTAACATCAGAAAAACGGACAGTTCCCCTCCTCTGAGGTCCTACAGTTTGGGGTCCTATCGCTTGCGGTCCTACAGCTTGGGGTCCTAATTGCCGGGGACCAACTCTTTCTGGCCCTGCTCTTTCCGGTTCAACTTCAGTGGCAGAAGGTGCAGTGGGGGCTAGTGGATCGGAAGCCAAAGGAACCGGTTGGGGAGAAGCTTCTGAGAACAAGTTTGCCAAACCAGAGGGTCCTTGCTCCCTAGTTAGGGACCAAAACAAAATCGTGCCAATGGTCCCAAAGGCAACCACAATGCCAACGAGCTCATTAAATCCTAGGGAATCTCTCCGAGACGGTTGTCTCCTAGGTGCTAAGTCAGGTTCTAGAGGATCTCGGTACCGCTCTGGACCAGAAGGAGGTATATTTGTCATCTTGCTATCTTGGCTGAAAGGACAAACTTCCTTGAATTGTACGCTCAGTTGCCAACCTGTACCATTTCACAGAGTTTCCGTTGGCCTGATGCACCTAAGGGAGTGGGTAGATGCTGCTTTGGGCGTTGCTGATCCCACAGCTTTGCTTAGCACTGTTAGTCGAAGCGGTGAAATCTACACTACAATTAAACTTTGCCGGAATCAGCTTGCAAAGGAAAATGCTTTGCAATCAAGTTAGGGATTTCTTCCGGTTGAACGCAAGTGTAGCGACTTTTTCCCGGCATCAAGACAATATTAGGCCCAGCTTTGCAACGATTCATGCATCCTGTTGTTTTCAAGCAAACCTGGTCTGCTAGCCCGCGATCGCGCAGAGTATTTTCTATTGCTTGATAGGCCACTAAAGAGCCGCGTTTGATACAAGGAGATTTGTGACAAATTAAAATTTTGCCCTTAGGCTCAAACGGTTTGGCTGGAGACTGCGGGAAAGGTTCAGCTAGATTGGGGGTGGCGAGTTTGATCTCAGAAGCCTTCAACTTCACCTTGCCAGTCTTCAGTACCTTCTTTTTACCCGAAACCTGAACCCAATCCCCCGGTACTATAGTCTGGCTGAGAGAACGGTGCAATTTTTTTGAGAGTTTGAGACAACACTCGCCCTCTGCTGTAGCAAGTTTGAGTTTTTGAGGCTTGGGAGCCTCAGTTACCCAATTCAGAAATCGCCCTTCAACCCCAAATTTCGTTACCTGGCTCCGCTTTGATTTACCCATAGCACCATCCCAGTTTTAGATTGTCAATTCAGATGACGCCTGTCATTACATTTTTCATGTCCAACTCAGTAGACTAAATTTCACAACTTCAGTGCAATACGGTTATAACCAACAGTACTATGACAACTTACAAGGAAAAGGAAGTAGCCTCATCAAAGTACCAAAACTTTGGGAATTCGCTTTTAAGCAGTGTAGAGCTGTTACCTGGAAGTGATAGGCATACTACTTTGCCTCCAAGGTATCATTTCTAAACTGCTGTCAGGAATTCTAGACATTTGGAAGTGAGGTTAAAATTGTTATCCAAAATCACAGTTTTTGATATTGCTGAAAGCTTGTCTAGCTAACCTGCGAGGTTGATTTCAGAGCTGAAACGGACAAGTTAGACCAACAAGCTCCGATTATGTCAAAATAGGCTCAGTTCGGTACATCATCACTGACATTAAAAGGTTAATGACTCCTAGTAAGCAGACCTTTGACGCGAAATAGCAGGCTTTGTCTAGTCCATTCATCTTTGTTGAAAGTACTGGTCTCATTGTTTACTATTTTGTGCCGAACCAAACCATAGCTATGTTTTCAGACCATTGAATATATGACCATCTACGTAGGCAACTTATCTTACCAGGCGACTGAAGCCGATCTGCGGGAAGTATTTGCAGAGTACGGGACTATCAAGCGCGTTGTACTCCCCATTGACCGAGAAACTGGTCGAATGCGCGGTTTCGCGTTTGTTGAAATGGGGTCAGATCCAGAAGAGGACTCAGCAATCACGGAGTTAGATGGAGCGGAGTGGATGGGCCGGCAGCTAAGAGTGAATAAAGCAAAACCACGGGAAGCGGGAGGCGGACAAGGGAGCCGTCCCTCTGGTGGTTACTCTGCCGGCGGAGGCGATCGCTACTAATCTGTAACGCTAGCGCGATTAGTGAGGGGACTGGCATTCTATTTGGATGGTGATAACTGCGTCAACTAGTACGGTAGGTTAATTCGATACAATTCAGAAAATCAAACGCCATACTGAAGAGAGGGTAGCCAGATTGGCTATCCGATCGGACAATGTTCTGCCAAGTACCTATGAGACGCCAACCTCCACCTGCAAAACCTCAGTCCCCAAACTTCGCTGCTAAATCCAAGCCTTCTTTCTTTAACTCCCTGACCATAGCGATTCTCGCTGGGGTATTTATCCTTGGAATTGGGCTTGGGGTAATTTTTAGTAGTACAACGAATCTCAACCCAGAAAACGTAGCATCGATTCAGTTCATCGACCAAAGTGCACCAGATCCTCAAGTTTGTATTAACTACGGAGCCAGTGCCACGGTCATGGATACCCGTGTCTTTGTAACCTATGAACCGTTCACTGTCTATGTATCGCAGCCCTCGATGCGGCCAGGGTGTGTGCTTCGCAAATCAAACTGGTCTATTCTGGAGCAGAGAAAACTAGTTAACTCGGATCAGGTACGTGACTGTAAGCAGCGTCTGAATACCTTTGGTTATACAGGTAAACTGGAGAATTCACCCAAAATTGATTGCGTTTATCAAAGTGACAGCGGGAAGAATGCTTTCCTAAACGTACCTGGCGCTAGTTCCACAGCTCCAGAAACTGACAACTTTTAAACTCTACTAGGCTGAGATATCGATTGAAAGACGATACTGCCATTTCTAGTCTCAGCTTGTGGGGTCAGCGTTTGCTAGCGGCCACCTTGTTGGGTGGACAGGTGGTTATTCATCTAGCGCAGGGCAAAATTCATCGCCGTAATACTCTAGAGCAAATGGCAGCGGTTGGCCCTGACTCTTTGTTAGTCGTATTAATCACTGCTAGCTTCGTCGGCATGGTATTTACGATTCAAGTCGCGCGTGAATTTATCAACTTCGGGGCAGTTACTGCGGTTGGTGGCGTTCTTGCAGTTGCGCTTACGCGTGAGCTGGGCCCAGTTTTAACCGCTGTCATCTTGGCAGGGCGGGTGGGGTCAGCTTTTGCGGCTGAAATTGGTACGATGCAGGTCACTGAGCAGATTGATGCCTTGTACATGCTCAACACGGACCCTGTAGATTACCTAGTGGTTCCCCGGTTGATTGCCTGCTGCTTAATGCTTCCTGTCCTGACTGTGCTGGCTTTGATTATCGGTATCGTTGGCGGCGCTTTAGTAGCGACCAACCTGTATGGTATTCCTCAAACAGTTTTTTTGAGTTCTGTCCAGGACTTACTCAATGTTTGGGATGTTGTTAGTGCCCTACTCAAAGCATTTGTCTTTGGTGCTTTAATTGCGGTGATTGGTTCTAGTTGGGGACTGACAACAACAGGTGGCGCTAAAGGTGTAGGCCAGTCTACTACGACTGCTGTAGTCACCGCTTTACTCACCATCTTTGTGATTAACTTCTTTCTTTCTTGGTTGATGTTTCGGGGAACGGGTAGTGCGGTTCTAGGAGGTCTATAGACTGTGGTCCTAAAATGGAATCAAGCATCGTGTACTCTAGACAGGATTTTAGGGCTGTGACTACCTCTCCACTATCTAGCCAAACAATTTCCCTCAGTCCCAGTTACCGTATCCCGATCAGCTTGGTGATCGCGGCCCTGCCAATTTTATGGTTGCAAGTGTGGGTAGGCACTATTTTGTTACTGTTCGCCGGATTTCTGCTGATTCAGGCTGCGACTTTACGGCTTTACTTTACAGATACATCGCTAGACATCTACCGCTCGCAAACGCTGATCCGGCGCTTTCCCTACGCAGACTGGCAAAACTGGCGGATTTTTTGGTCCCCTGTGCCTGTACTCTTCTATTTCAAGGAAGTCAAGAGTATCCATTTCTTACCGATTTTGTTTGAGCCGAAAGCACTCAAAGCTGAGTTAGAGGCACACTGCCCTAGGATTTAGCTCAAGTACAACGTGATCCGATGACGCTTATTCATTCAGACTAGCCCATGAACCCTGACGACCTTTCCTTGACTGATCCAGCAGCCACTGAGCCACTCTCCACTAATCCCGTCAGTGCAATGCCTGACTCAGCGGATGGAGCTGCATTAGCCCAGCAAAAAATGGCGCTACAACAGCAAGTTGATGAACTACGGCAGGAAATTCAAGCGTTACAAAAGACTAAGGCTCAGCTTTTACAAACTCAACTGGCAAGCCTCCAAACTGCCTTGGACCGTTTAACCCAAGAGAGTCTAAGTCAACTTGAGCAACGTAAGCAAACCCTACAAGTTGCGGTTGAACAGTTGGAGCGTCGGCAAGAAAAAGTGCGAGAGGAAATGCGTAAAAGCTTTGCTGGGGTTTCTCGAGACTTGGCAATCCGCGTCCAAGGGTTCAAAGATTATTTAGTCAATAGCTTGCAAGATTTAGTCACGGTTACTGAGGAATTAGACCTGGCTCCGAAGGCTAAGCAAGAGCCCGTCTCATCCCGTCCGCCGGAAACGACGCAACCAATCGTACCTCAGTTTGCCGAGCAAGGCTTTCAAGAGCAGGCCAAACAAGTGCGCAAACTCTTAGACCAGTACCGGACGATGCCTAATTACTACGGTGGGCCCTGGCAGTTACGGCGCACCTTTGAGCCAGTTCATGCAGAGCGAGTGTCTAACTGGTTTTTTACCTCTGGAGGACGGGGAGCAATCCGATCTCTTGGTAGCCGCTTGCAAAATATTCTAGTTGCCTCAGCGGTAATCTCAATCTTGCGATCGCTCTATGGTAACCGGGTGCGATCGCTGATCCTAGCCAATACCCCAGAACGCTTAGGCGACTGGCGACGCGGGCTGCAAGACTGTTTGGGGGTTGCCCGGGGTGACTTTGGTCCAGACCGGGGTATTGTGCTGTTTGAGTCCCCAGATTCCTTGGCTCAAAGAGCGGATCGGCTGGTCAAAGAAGGACAAATGCCCCTAATCTTAATTGATGACTCGGAGGAGCAAGTTAACCTTTCCGTGCTGCAGTTTCCAATGTGGCTAGCTTTTGCAGCCGAACCACAACTGCGCACTGCTCGTTCTTCTTCTTTCGACTTTTTTGAATGATACCGTTGTGGAACAATAGATCCCAGTCACATCAACTCTAAGTACAGGCTAAGCAATGATTTGGTTACTCTACAATGGAGCCCTACTCCTCATTAGCTATTTGCTAGGGTCGATTCCCTTTGGCTACTTGGCCGGCCGCCTCCTCAAGGGAATTGACATCCGAGAACATGGGTCTGGCTCTACTGGGGCAACCAATGTCTTACGAACCTTGGGCAAAGGTCCGGGCGCAGCAGTTCTGCTAGCCGATGTTTTGAAGGGTATTGGCGCGATCGCTGTAGTACGCTGGGCCTACCTGTTCCCGCTTGGGCTCAGTAATCTGATTCCTACCGGGATTGAACCCAGCCACTGGTTGCCCTGGTTGGTCATCTTGAGCGGGCTGGTAGCAATTTTGGGGCACAGCAAATCAATTTGGCTAGGCTTCACAGGGGGCAAATCCGTGGCTACCAGCTTAGGGATCTTGCTGGCGATGTCTTGGCCCGTAGGGTTTGGTACCTTGGCTGTTTTTGGAGTAACGTTAGCGCTCACGAGGATTGTCTCACTGGGCTCAATTGCCGGAGCGGTCGCTGTATCGGTCCTGATGGTACTTATGGGCGAACCCCTACCTTATCTCCTGTTTGCCCTTGTCGGTGGAGGATTTGTAATTTGGCGGCATCGAAGTAATATCCAGCGGCTGTGGGCAGGAACTGAACCTCGGCTAGGCCAGTCACCCGCTATCGAAAAGCCAGTCACTAGTTAAGCACCTAGTTCCTTTGATCGTTGGCTGGCAGTTCGTACGGCGTTAATTAAAGCAGCCCGAAAACTTGATTCTTCTAAGGCCGTGATCCCAGCGATCGTTGTGCCACCAGGACTCGTCACCCGGTCTTTAAGCTCCGCTGGGTGCATTCCTGTTTCTTGAAGTAACTGTGCCGTTCCCAGTACTGTCTGCAACGCTAGCTTAGCCGCGATCGCCCTTGGTAGACCGGCAGCTACACCACCATCACTTAGGGCCTCGATAGCAATAGCGATATAACCTGGTCCAGAACCAGATAGCCCTGTGACTGCATCCATTAAAGATTCTGGCACCTCAACAACTTCACCCACAGCGCCAAAAATGGCCTGGGACTGCTTTAGGTGCTCTGGCTTAACCCATCGGCCTGCAGCAATAGCCGTCATTCCGGCTCCTATGGTGGCTGGGGTGTTGGGCATTGCCCGGATTACAGGTTGATCTGCAAAGGCCGCTTCAAGCTTCTTGAGGGGAATACCTGCCAGAATTGAAATGATCAAGGGGTAACCAGGCTTTTGAGGGCTAGATAAACTGGCCGCTACAACTTCAAATACCTGGGGCTTGACGGCCAAGAGTAATGTTTCAACAGTTGTTGCGATCTCAACGTTATCTGCCGTTACTTTTACCCCATAACGCTTGGCTAGTAGTTGACCACGCTCTTGATCGAGATCGCTGACGACAACTTGCTCCGGCAGATAAATGCCCTGGGCTAGTAGGCGCTTTAGCAGAGCCTCACCCATCACGCCCCCTCCAATAATACCAAGCTTTCCAGACTGTTGAATGTCCATCTCCGGTAAATAGTTGGCTTGGGGAAACAAGAAGGATTAGGAACTTAGAGCCAGACGCAGCTCAGTAAATTTGCTACTGAGCAATACGGCTAACAGCAGGCTCACCCGTCCAAGCTGCTGCTGGTGACCGTTGTGGTTGATGCTGAACCACTTCATGCACAACCCCAGATTGAGTGCTGACTTGAACACAGCTGGGGGTAAACAGAAAAATGCTTTCACCAATCCGCTCTTGGTGCCCATCAATTGTGTATGTTGCACCAGCAACAAAGTCTACAGCCCGTTGCGCCTGCTCCGGGTCCATCAAGGTCAGGTTGAGGACTACTGACTTGCGCTCTCGTAAGGCCTGAACCACTTGAGGCATCTCTTCAAACACCTGAGGCTCAATCACAACTACTTCTGCAGCAGCGCCCCAAGACTTCCAAGCACTAGGCATCCCGACAACATTGTTCATACTTGAGTTCATAGTTGACCCCAATTCGGTTGCAGATTGATGACTACGATTTTCCACTTCTCTCTGAGCATTGGTTTGAGACTGATCCGGTGGGTAAGCCTGCTGGTAATCTCTACCATCCATCTCATCATATTCGTAGGATTCTTCAAACTCTTCTGAGTTATTTAGACCGACAAAGTCACGTAATTTTGAAAATATAGTACTCATGGCTGACGCTCCATTATAAACTGAATCGCTCTGAGAGATTACCTGTCAACTTCAGAGCAAAAGGAAAGTTAATTCAATTTATATAATCGGATTCATACAAATGATTAACTTTACTAAAAATTGCCCCTTAAATTGTAGGCTTTATTCTGGAAACTGCACTGTGATATGCAACTCAATGCAAGTAGTGTGTAAAACCTGAGGATTACTTTCAAATTTGAGTTAACAGTATCATCAAATTCCCAGAGGTAAGTAATGATGGGCAAGCGTAAGCTTAAGTTTGCATAAATTAGGTCTTGCTGTAGCCTGTTGGCAACTGAGGGACGGTACGGTAGTACGGTTTAGACTTGCTCTGTTCTCTCTCCAAACAGAATGCGGCCTAATCTTATCATGGTTGACTTGGCTGCAAGCGCCAGGATGTAATCATCAGACATGCCCATTGATAGTTCTGGTAAGGACAGATTGGGTAATCTTTGTTCTCGAATCCGATTAGCTAGCTCCCGTGTTTGGTGGAAAATGCCAAGGATTTGCTGTGTTTCGAGGGCAAAAGGTGGTATTGTCATCAAACCTTGAATTTTTAAGTGGTGACATTGACTAAGTTGCTCTAAGTCAGCCATCAGTTCTGGAACTGTCCAACCGTACTTACTTGGGTCGGGAACAATCTTTACCTGCAAACAAACATCAGGCTGCCTTGCGTAATCTTCAGCCAAGCGATTTAACCGCTGGGCTAGCTTTAAGCTATCTACAGAATGAATCCATTGAAAACATTGCAGTGCCTGCTGAGCTTTATTACTTTGAAGATGCCCGATTAAGTGCCAGGTAACACCCTGCAAATCTTGAAGCTGAGCCTGCTTTATCGCTGTTTCTTGAACCCGACTTTCGCCAAAATCACGAATACCAGCAGCATAAGCTTGACGCATCATCTCTACGGGTACCTGCTTTGTGATCGCGATTAAGCGGACGGAATCAGGCAGCGAATTCCGAACAGTGGCAATCCGATCTGCCAGCGCTATAGGATGATCAAGGCCAGTCATTGAAAGGTACGTTTATGAATTGTTTGGAGTTTATCGTACTCTCTCAACTGCCCAGTACGCCGCAAAAGTCTGAGACGATTTTCCACTAAAATCCGGGCATCTGTGCGTCCAAGCGGGTCAAACTGGAAGGCTTCCAAGCTAGTGGTAACGACGAAAAACAGGCGCTGAGCATACAGCGTAGTGAACAATTCCCGATTTTCATCTATCAAGCAAACCCTAAATAACAGGCCAAATGTTGGATGGTTAAGGTAGGTTTCAGTGTTCATTAATCACAGTTAAACTAATACTCAAGCAATGGGGCCGCAGCTAGGGCAGCAAGCTATGCAAAGCATACGTCATCCCGAGACTGGGAGAGCCAGCCCCTAAAAATCAAAGTTCATATTTTTTAGCGCAAACTAGTCAAAAAATTTAGCTTCAATTCACTCTTTCGTAAGCTTACAAGCAAACGTTCCTATCCCATAGGGCGTAGAAAAATGGCTGCTTTACAGGTGGGCATAGATCAGCAGGGCGCCTCTCGACTTTGCTTTAGCTAGAAGCTAGTGCTGCAGGGTGGCAAGAGAGAGCGCAGTGAGTTGTGCCTGCGCTTTCTGAAGGGACTCCTGCCACTCCTGTTCGGGATTACTGTCTGCGACAACTCCAGCTCCAACTTGACCCCAAATGGTTGAATTAGTTTGATTGCGGCCAGCTGTGACTAGCAGTGTGCGGATTAAAATGTTGAGATCCAGGTGACCTCGCTGATCCAAGTAGCCGCAGGAACCGTAGAATAAGTTCCGGCGCACCGGCTCTAAGGTTTCAATAATCTCCATACAACGAACTTTTGGACAGCCAGTGATTGTCCCACCGGGAAACAGGGCTTGAATAAGATCTACGGCGTCACAGTTAAGTCTTAGTTTGCCTATGACGTTACTGACTAGATGCATGACATGGCTGTAGGACTCAATGCTCAGAAACTCATCAACTTGCACCGATCCCCATTCACAGACCCGGCCTAAGTCATTGCGTTCTAAATCAACCAGCATCGTATGTTCGGCATTTTCTTTAGCATTGCGACGTAGGTCGATCGCTTGCTGCTGATCTTGTTGAGGGGTGATCCCACGCGATCGCGTTCCAGCAATCGGCCGAGTTTCAGCTTGCCGCTCTTGCAGCCGCACCAAACGTTCTGGCGAACAACTAACAACTGCTCCCCAAGGAGTTTGCCAATAACTGGCAAAGGGGGAGGGATTGATCTGCTGTAGGGCTCGATAAAGCTGCCAACTGTCCACCTCAGCCTCCACACTAAATCGTAAGGAGAGATTAGCTTGAAAAATATCCCCAGCTTGAATGTAGGATTGAGCCTGGCGGACAGCCGCTTGATAATCGGCTTGCGATGTCTGGAAGCTTGGTGCTATTGGCTGGGGGAATAATAGTGGAGATGGCTGATCCTGGCAGTTTGTTTGTCCTAAGGTTTGGTGCAGTTGATCCAACTGTGCTTGAGTAGTAGCCGCCAACCACAGTTGCTGTTGCCAGTGATCTAAAACCGTGAAGTACTCAGGTTCATACCAGTAGGCCACAGGAAACGGCAGCGGGTCATGTCGCAGGGAGGGAAGGCGTTCAATTTCCCAAGCCAAGTCATACCCCAACCAGCCCAACCAGCCCCCTGTGAAAGGCAACTGGGCAACGTCAGGTTGGGAGATGGACGGTCTATGTAACAGAGACTTGAGACAAGGTAGGATTTCACCTACAGGGGGTGTCCAAACTTGCGATCGCCCAGCAATTAACCGGGGAGGACCAGCACAGATCGAGTAACGGGCATGGGTATTAAGTACCTCTGCACTGGCCTGGCTAGGGCTTTCGAGTAAGGTAGAAATAGGTAGATGCCGAAATAAAGCTTCAAATACGACTACACCACTGCGGCCTTCCAGGGGTAGCGATCGCCAGTACCAGGGTAAGAGCTCCTGCATCACATCTGGCACAGGTCTATTCTATATTACCTAGCCAGAGCCGCCCGCCCCAAAACAGTGCCAAGGCACTCAAGGCTATCCAGTCTCCCAACCGCAGCCGCAAGGGATTCCACTGCACCTGATGTTGATTGGGGCTAGTAAAGCCCCGCACCTGCATAGCGCTAGCAATCTGCTCCGCCCGAAGGAATAAGTTAGCGAGCAATCGGTCAGCAAGCATGAACCAAACTTTGATTGCACCACGAATGCCTAGCTTTTTCCAATTGATCGCCCGGGTCCGCACCGAGCGGATGAGGTTTTGAATTTCTTCAAGCACCAAGGGTAAAAAGCGTAGGGATAAGGTGAGGGTGAGGATTATCTCTGTGATTGGCCAGTTAAAGCGACGCAACGGCTGCATTAACCGCTCTAGACCGGTGGTGATTTCTTCGGGGGCTGTAGTCAGCAGGTAGAGGTTAGTACTGTAAATCAGCGTGAATAACACGGTGCTAGTACGAATTCCTAGTTCCAAAGACCGGCGGGTTACAGTAATCGGTCCTTGCTTAAACAGAATGTAGCGGTAGTCAGTCGGTTGCGGTAGGTTACTTAAATCAGATGAGCTAGCGGATGCTTCTTGATCGCCGGACCAGAATTTGAAGTCGGACCAAGACCGACGAGCAGGTTTTGCCACACTTAAATTTGGCTGTTGGGCAAACGCCAATTCATCCGCTGGTAACCGAGGCTGAGAACTGGTGGCTAAGCCATCGGGCATAACTGCAGTTATCAGTAAAACCAGGATGCTCAAAGAGAGGAGCAAACCCATCTGCTGCCGCCAGACCCGCGGTGGGATCGCAGCAACAAGTGTCAAGCCAATCAATAAACCGACCAGCATCAATCGCCACAGGGGGCTGGCTAATAGGGGGGCAACTAGAAAAGAAAGCAACCAGGCGAGCTTAACGCGCGGGTCCAACCGATGCAGCCAGGTTACAGGTTGCTCAATATACAGTCCAATGGGTAAGGAGCGCAGTAGATCCATCTAGGGTCTATGAGGAGGTGTAGGGTAGAAAAAAGAGCGATCGCATGTTTCAATTTTGCCTTTCCCCGGTTGGGCTATTCGCGGGTTTCTTTAAAAAGTGACGTTTCGCTACCTCCTGTTCTACAAACCCTACGGTGTGCTAACCCAGTTCTCTGCTTCTGAGGGTGGGCAGCACTCGACATTAAAAGATTATATTCCTGTGCCCTCAGTCTACCCGGTAGGCCGCTTAGACCGTGATAGTGAAGGGTTGTTGTTGCTAACCAATGATGGTCAGATGCAGCATCGCCTCAGCGATCGCCGGTTTTATCATCCCCGCACTTATTGGGTGCAGGTTGAGCGCATCCCAGACGCCGCCGCTTTGCAGCAGTTGCGACAGGGGATCGAGATTCAGAACTACCGCACGCGAGCGGCTGTAGTCCAGCTTCTGGGCGCAGAACCGGATTTACCGCCCCGCGATCCTCCAATCCGCTGGCGCAAGCAGGTACCGACAACCTGGCTAGAAGTTACCCTGACGGAAGGTCGGAACCGCCAGGTGCGGCGAATGACGGCAGCGGTTGGTTTCCCAACACTGCGGCTAGTACGGGTGGCGATTGCCCACTTACGTTTAACAGGTCTAGAACCTGGCCAGTGGCGCGATCTAACCCAGACAGAGTTGAAACAGCTGAATCAACTGACTCACCCCAAACAGCCACGTGTTTAATCTTGTAAGGCTGGCTGCTTGCCAACGCTGTCGCGGCCATGTGGTTCAAGCAGATTTCTCAGATCAGGGCCAGAGGGAATGATGCCACCCGGATTGAGTGGGAATAGATTGCCGTAGTAGTCTCGCTTGATACTCTCCAGGTCACAGGTAGCAGCGACCCCAGGAAGCTGGTACAGATCGCGCAGGTAGGCTCCCAAATACTCATAGTCTTGAATTCTGCGGCGGTTGCACTTGAATAACCCGTAGTAGACGATATCAAAGCGGAATAGGGTGGTGAACAGTCGCACATCTGCAAGTGTAATCCTGTCTCCGCACAGGTAGCGGCTTGTCTTCAGGGCAGCATCAATTTCATCCAACACTATGAAAAGCTGATCACAGGCTTTGATATAGGCTTCCTGAGTCTGGGCAAAACCGCAACGATACACGCCGTTGTTGAGCGAGTGATAAATTTTCTGATTCCACTCGTCAATCTTCTGTCTCAGTTCCTCTGGGTAAAGGTCTAGCGTGGGATGCTGCGCAAACTCGTTGAATTGAGAGTTCAGCATCACAATAATTTCTGCACTCTCGTTATTGACAATCGTCTTTGTCTGCTTATCCCACAGAACTGGAACTGTAGAGCGCCCTGTATATCCTGGTTGTGCTAACTGGTACAGTTCAGCCAAGGTGCGACACCCCTCTTCCTGCTGGTCGAGTACCCAACCCCCCTCAGCCGGTGAAGGCGAGGCGATAATAACCGACAGGGTATCTTCGAGACCCTTGAGCGATCGCGTAACCAGAGTCCGGTGCGCCCAGGGGCAGCCATACCCAACCACAAGACTATAGCGACCCGTCGCTGGTGGGTACAAATTGCCTTCCTCCATTCCAACAAAGTTTCGAAACTGGCTGCTGGGACGAACGTACTCTCCTAATTGATTGCGTGGGGCAAGCTGTGACATCATCACGTGCCAGAGGGTCGTCCAAACAAACCTTCCCAGCTTGATCACAAGCTTCCCAGGGAGTGAGGCTTGCTTTTTAGTTCCAGCAGCTTTGGGCAAGCTCTTGAGATTTTCGTCTTCTCGGGGAGAAGGAATGGATTGTGACATAGCCTTAAAGTTTAACCGGACTGAGTTTTGTGGTTTCTATACTTAACCTACTCAATCCAGCCTAGCTCTATTAGTTTTTACGGCTCAAATATTTTTCTCTCAATTTACGGAAAATCTTCTGGAGGCGTAGCTGTGCAATATGGATGCTTGTCAAGCTTTTGATATTAGCTGGGTGCTGCTTTCTGTGGTCAAAAAATTCGTTTAATTCGTCCAAAATAACTTTCAAGCGGAGCGTAATATTTTCTGACCGGTACTCGTCAAAAAACTGCTCGCTCACAGGCGGTGCAGAATTGTTCAGCGCCTTCAGGATGCGTTGGAGATCATACTCCTTAGAATAGCCAGCGATTTTATAGCAATTAAATCCCGGATCTAGGTAATCAGACAGGCCACCGTTAATACTAGAGAAGACTTGGCAGCCGCAGGCAAGGGCTTCCATTGGTTGCAGACCAAACCCTTCACTCACTCCCTGCTGGGACCAGTACTCAGCAGAGTCATAGAGGTATATCTTGGCGCGGTTGAACAGCCCTGCTAGGTCGGCAACATAGGAATCTACGATCTGGACGTGACAATGTTGCTGCAAGGTTGGAATCAATTCCTGGATTAAATACTCAGAGGATTTTCGAGCCTGAACTAAAACATCAATATCTCGCTTCAGGTTTAAAGCCTGAAATTCGTTACTAATCTGATTGGGCAAATAATAAATAAGTGAATGGGGTGAGCGCTGCCCCCAGTAGCCCATGGTATTGCGGCTAACTGCAATGATCGGAATACTCGCAGGGATAGCGAATGGGTAGCCAGCACTATGGGCATGGTAAACGACATTGTAGGACTTTAATTTAGTGGCAAGCTTGGCAACATCAAATCCCCAGCTAATCACAAAAATCAGATCATCTAAATAGTTTGCTTCCAGTAGATCATCTAGGAAAAGTGTACCTTTTTCTCTTTGGCGGTAAGTCACTACATCAGCGCCACAAAGCTGTTTGGCAAGGCTGAAGGTTTTTAGCTCTGCCCAGAGACCACCACAGGCAAACTTACCACCTATCCCAGGAACTAAGAAGTAAAGCTTTCTCATGGCGGAACTTCCTCAGCAAAATAGCCTGTAGGTTAGCCTACCTGATTTAAAACGGTTTGAACGGTAATCCAACAATGACAAGTCGCTGAATGTAACTGACGAGCAGTCCCCTCTACTTCGCACTTTATGCAATTGAAAGCTGCTAACGCTTAGCCTACAGGCGCTAGGATGATTTGAAGTTGCTAGGCACAACCTACTATGGATAATGACTTGCTAGCTTTTCTCACTTGTGCTGGGTTGCTCATCCTCTATCTTGTCTTCTCGGCATTGACCGAGATGGGTACTAAGCTGCCCTGGAAGAAATAGAACTTAGTAGTACAGGGTTGGAGTTGTTTCTGCCACCGGAGTAACAAGAATGAGTACTCTCAATCGTTGAGCTTGTGAGTTAGGGGTTGGTAAGCGCACTACAGTTAGGCAAGGGAAGCACCCTAAGTTAGGCATGGCCGTTACTGGATTAACTTGTAGCAGCTTCATCGCTAACCTGGTTTAAAACGACCAAAAAAGCTAATTAGATCCTCTAACTTCTGCCAAGCTGCTCCAGATCGTAAAGTTTCTTTTGCTAGAGCAATTCCTTCTCCATAGGTGGTTACGGCGTTACCAACTTGCAGAGCTAAAGCGGCATTCAAAGCCACCACATCCTGCTGTGCTACTGTGCCTTTACCTTGCAAAACTGCCTGGAGGATTTGGGCATTCTCCTGCACACTGCCACCCCGGAGCGCCGAAGTAGGTGCAGCTTGTAAATTCAGCGATTGGGGATTGAGAACTTCCAGCTGCACCTGACCATCCACCAAAATAGCGAGGTCAGTCAAATTTGCTAGACCTGCTTCGTCTAAGCGCTCACGTCCGTGTAGCACGATCGCTTTACGAGTACCTAGCCGTTTGAGTGCTTCTGCCATCACTGGTAGGAGTGCAGAGTCAGAGATACCAATCACCTGTCCTGAAGGACGCAAAGGATTGACCAAAGGACCGAGCAGGTTAAACACAGTCCGCACCTTCAACTGCCTGCGTAAAGGCGCAACCGCTTTCAAGGCCGGGTGACAGCCCGGTGCAAATAAAAAAGTGATACCCACTTCTGGCACAGCAGCCCAAATGGCTTCTAGAGGAGCGCTTAAGTTCACACCTAAGGCTTCTAGTACATCGGCAGAACCGACCCGACTAGAAGCGGAGCGATTGCCATGCTTTGCCACAGGCACTCCGGCAGCGGCAGCCACAAAGGCCACAGCGGTAGAAATGTTGAAGGTCGAGGCGCCATCCCCACCCGTGCCACAGGTATCAATTAATGTAGCTGGCATCACCACTTCTGGCATGCCTGTAACGGCCAGGGACTGTGACAGGAGAACTTGCGCCATTCCTGCTAACTCTTCAGTAGAGATTCCTTTTGACTGGAGGGCAACTAAGATTGCTCCTGATAAACCTTCCGGGATAGCTGAGCACAACCAGCCTTGCATTAAAGCTGTTGCTTGGGTGATAGACAGCGATTGATGGTCTAGAAGTTGCTTCAGCAGCTGGGGCCATTGGGGATCTTCTGAGATAGTAGGATTCACTGACATGTCTAGAGGATAGTCATACATCAATTTTTTAGACTGCAGTTCTGGCGAGGTCGGTTAAGGATACCGCATCAATCCGGCAAGTCTGCCAGTCATCAAGAATGGTCGCACCCATCCGGTGATAAAAATCGATCGCCGGTTGATTCCACGCCAAAACACTCCACTCCATCCGGCCACACCTACGGGAAACAGCTACTTGAGCGACGTGAGCAATCAGTGCTTTACCAATGCCTTGCCCGCGATATTCCACCAAGACAAATAAATCCTCCAAGTAAATGCCTGGCTGTGTCAAGAAAGTAGAGTAACTAGGGAAAAAGAGCGCAAATCCGGCTGCCTTGCCCGACACCTCAGCTAAAACAGCTTCTGCATAGGGCCTATGCCCGAATAGGTGAGCTTCCAATAACTGCGCACTACCAATCACAGCATCGGCTAGTTTCTCATACTCCGCCAAGGCTTGGATCAGTTCAAACAAGATAGGTACATCAGTGACCACGGCTGAGCGGATCACCAAGGAAGATTCAATCGTCATGCTAATCCAGAAATGATGCAGATCAAGCAGTTAAGTTTTGGGTGGCTAGAAACCCTGTCCGGCTCAGGTGACGACTCGCGCCAGCGGCTAAGGCATTTGTAAGGGAACTAGTGTATTCTCCGGCAAATAACTGGCAAACTGACCGTCCTTCGCCAAGACAGCAATCAAACGCACCGGCCAGCTAGGTTCAATGTGTAGATCTGCCCAGGGTACAGCAATTTCCAAACATTGGTCTAAGCCGAACTGAACTTGATGGGAGCGAGACTGCCATTGGTCGTACTCCACGGCTTCCTCAAGCCAGGTGGTTGAGTCCAGGAGATTAATTCCGAGGCGATAGTGGAAGCGATAGCTTAAAGGAGGCTCAGCCGGAACCTGGGTTAGGGGAATCGGGCTATTGATCTTTAAGCGATCGGGGTAAAACCAGAGCAAATTCAACTCTGGTGGACAGTCAATTCCAGGCCGGGTTCCCGCTTGAAAGTCGAAACGTAGACAGAAGTGTGAGTGGTTGAAGCCATACCAAAGGCGCTGGATGACGCTACTACGGTGCATCGTGCCGCGCGCTCCACCAACTTCGATCCGGCCAGCCTTCTCCCAGGCTTCATCCACACATCCGTTAATGTCAGGATAAATGAACGCTTGAGGAGAATGATCCTGATGCGCTGCATGGGACTCCAGTGGTTGGTAGAGAACTTCTGGAATTGGCTCATCCAAAGCTTTGTACAGGGCCACCAGGTGTTCCCGAAATAGTTGATCGAAGAGGGCATCTTGATTCGAGGTGTGGCCTTCCCCAAACCACCAGAACCAGTCTGAGCCCTCGGCGGCAAACAACGCTTCCCAGGCTTCCGGATTTGCTGTTTCCGTTGCCTCCGGGTGATTGGCCAGAACCTGACGGGCGGCAGCTAGCAAATCCCAAGCGCGGTTCTTGACGGGATCACCAATCCAGGTGGTAAAGCTACCATCCACCCAGGAACCACTGTGCAGTTTATCAACGGGTAGGGTTGTCGTGGGGGGAAAGGCATCTAGAAATTCAGAAACCGTTACCAGCTTGAGGTGGGGGCGATCGCTGAGCTGTTGATACAAATTTTCTAGAAAAGGAATACCATCACGCTGGTAGAACTCCCAGCAATTTTCCCCATCTAAAGCAATGTTGACTAGCCATGGCTCCTCCAGGGCTGTCCCACCATCCGGTTGCCGGGATTGAAGTGTGCGGGAGATTGCTTCTAGGTGCGCAATCAGATCAGCAACCGCTTGCTGAGGTTCCATGTTGCTGTAGGTAAAGCCAATCAGATCCGAGAGGCGATGATCGCGGAAGACAATGGATAAATCTCCCTGCGGTGTCTCCAGACGGTAAGGCCGGTAGAGAATCTCTGGATCCTGAAGGTTACCAAATTCATTTCGGTTGAAGTAGTGGTCTATGGTCCACCCCAAAACCGCTTCATCAGAGCACAGCCATTGAAAACCCTGCTGCGCCACGTAGGGCAAGATCTGAGGGCTCACAGATTGTTCGGAAGGCCATAACCCTCGCGGAGCTTGACCAAATCGCTCTTGATACATTTCCCAGGCTCGCACTAAGTGCCGGGGAATATCTGCTTGCCATTGAAATCGTGCTTGCGGTAAGGCCATCTGCGGCACTGCCACCCGGCCAGCATCAGTATCCGCCAGCAGGGGAAGAATCGGGTGAGTGTAAGGTGACGTGATTATCTCTAGTTGCCCACTGTCTTGCATCTGCCGGTGCTGGGGCAGAATCCGGCCCAAAATCTGACGCTGTTTGGAGTATATGCGCTGGCGATCGCTGAGAGTAAAATCTTTACCTTTCTCTAGCCACTGGGCAATTTCTGGGTCATCCCAAAATAGGGGATCAATCCAGGCCAGGTTATGCCAAGTCAGCAGGTCACTGTAATCTTGTAAGCCCCAGTTCTGAAAGCACCAGGGCAGCCCTTTTTCTTGGGTTTGACTGTGCAATTGGGCGTAGCGAGGATGAGGAGCAATTAAGGTGGGGTAGTGAGCATCAAAAAAATGCTCCAAAATAAACTGCCGCTGACGGTCACTCAATTGCTCTGTTGGGGTTAGAGCCACTTCCAGATAGGGATCAAATGCTTTCCCCGCTACATAATCTTCAATTTGGAGGATTAAAGAAGGAACTAAGTTCACCGTTTGGTGCAGCTTTGGGTAGCGAGCCAGCAGGAGAACCAAGTCCAAATAGTCCTTGGTACCGTGCAATCTTACCCAAGGCAGTCGGTAGCGATCAGTAACCCGGCTTTTATACAAGGGCTGATGCTGGTGCCAGATGAAGGAGACGTAGAGCGGATGAGCCATAGAAGTTTAAAGAAAACGAGTAGCTGCACAAGGGTTGAGTTTTTGGCAAACCAAGCGCCCGACCAGGCAGGCTGAATACAATTGTGCCAGCAATTCAGATTAGTTTTAGACTAAGGAAATGGCAAAACCCAACGAGCAGCCAAGCTTTTCCCGGCTAAAAAAACTGGCAGGTTATCTCCGCCCCCATTGGCGGATTACTACTCTCGGCATTCTAGCGCTGTTGGTTGTGAATGCCATAGGGGTTTACTTACCTCTGTTGATCCGCAATGCGATTGACAAGTTAGAAGTGACGTTTAGCTTCGCCGAGATCTCGCGCTCTGTGCTTCTGATTCTCCTGTTGGCCTCTGTGATGTGGGTAATCCGGATGGCCTCGCGGATCTCGCTTTTTGGCACGGGGCGGCAGGTGGAATTTGACCTGAAGCAAAAAATCTTTCAACACTTACTAACGCTAGAGCCTGCTTACTTTGCTCAGAATACAGCTGGAGATTTAATTAACCGGGCAACCAGCGATGTGGACAATATCCGCCGCTTGGTCGGCTTTGCAGTCCTGAGTTTGGCGAATACGCTCTTTGCCTACGCCCTGACATTGCCTGTAATGCTATCGATCAACGTTGGGCTGAGTCTAGCAGCGATCGCCGTGTATCCTCTGATCCTACTACTGGTGCAGGTGTTCAGTGATCGCCTGCGTAATGAGCAGCTGGCGGTTCAGCAAGAACTGTCTGGGATGAGCGAGTTGATCCAAGAGGATATGAGCGGTATTGCTTTAATTAAAATCTATGCCCAAGAGGAAAACGAGCGCCGCGCCTTTCGTCAGTTGAATCAACACCTGCTAGATGCTAACTTAACCTTGGCAAAAACTCGCAACATTTTGTTTCCCGTCCTGGGCGGGGTGGCGAGTATCAGCTTACTGATCCTCCTTTGGTTTGGTAGTCGCGCGATCGCGGACGGCAGCATCACCATTGGGGACTTTATTGCCCTCATACTCTACGTAGAACGACTGATCTTCCCGACTGCACTTCTGGGCTTCACAATTACCGCTTACCAGCGAGGGGAGGTCAGCATTGACCGGATTGAAGCAATTCTGACAGTACAACCAGAGATTCAAAACCAACCAGATATCACTTCCCTGCCTGTGGCAAAAGTGCGAGGAGAGATCATCGCGCGTCACCTCACTTATAGCTATCCTGGTGCCAGTGATCCAGCTCTACTGGATGTCAACTTTACGATTCAACCAGGGGAAACGGTAGCTGTAGTCGGCCCGGTGGGGTCCGGTAAGTCCACCTTGGCTAACGCCCTCCCTCGACTGCTGGATATTTCGCCGGGCCAGTTGTTTGTAGATGGTTACGATATTACGCAGCTACGGCTAGAAGATCTGCGGGCCGCGATCGCCTATGTTCCTCAAGATAGTTTTTTGTTCAGTACGACCCTGAAAAACAATATTCGCTACGGCGATCCATTGAGTGAGCAGCCAGCCGTAGAGCAGGTCGCTCAACAGGCGCAAATCCATACTGAAGTTCTCAACTTCCCTCAACGGTATGAAACCCTTGTGGGGGAGCGGGGAATCACCCTCTCGGGTGGCCAACGACAGCGCACTGCTCTAGCTCGTGCCTTACTCGTAGATGCCCCGGTGCTAGTCCTCGATGATGCCTTAGCTAGTGTGGATAACCAAACTGCCACTGCAATTCTTCAAAATCTTTCAACAGGCACCCAGCGCAAAACCGTTCTTTTTATTTCCCACCAGCTCTCGGCAGCAGCTACTGCTGACTGGATTATGGTGATGGATCGTGGGCAGATTGTTCAATCGGGTACCCACGCGGAGTTAGTTCAAAAACCAGGGCTCTACCAATCCCTCTGGAATCGTCAAAAGCTGGAAGAAATTCTCCAGTAGCTTGCTCCTTCACTCCCAAAGGTCATCAGTTGCTGCAGGCTGAGCCTTTGTCGAACTTGGCTCAGGAATAACATTGGCGCTTTTTTCAGAGGAAGTAGGTTTCGGTCCTGGCTCTACCAGGGGTGGCAAGATTTGCTTAACCTGTAGTCCCACAACCGTAAAATTTTCCCTAACCCAGTTGGCAGGATATGGCTCTGTTGCTAGGAGTTTAGCCTGAGGGATGAGTAGAACTCGCAGCACACTGAGAGGGATCTGCCAGAATAGGTTACTAGCTAAGAACGCAGATGCAGCTAACAGTAGACCTAGGAAAGGAGATTGGAAGGGTAATATCCCAACAGCGAGGGGTGTAATTTTGTAGAGTTGCCAAAGTAGAAGCACAGCAGCGATCGCACCTATAGCTGTGACTAGACGTGCACCCCCAGTTTTGAACAAGCTGAGGATGCGTTGCTGGTCAACCGTAAGCTGGTCTGGCTGTAGGGCAACAGCCAAGATACTGAAGATGTAGAAGGGGCGCTGCCACTGCATCCAGAAGATTGGTAAAATACCAACTGCCCCAACCACCAGTAACTCTAACCAGATAGGTAACGAACTGCTCGCTGCCAAGCCCAAAAGGGACACTGCCAAACTAAGCGGTAGTACCGCAAAGCCGGCAGCGTGAATCCAGAGAAACCGCTCAGACCATTGCATATCCGAAAAGGGTTATTGAACCATTCTCAGCATAGAGGATCATGGGCTAGCTGGCTGGTGAGAGCGTCCGCCGTTTGGTCACCATGCGGTATGCCTCAATAATGTCACCCTCAACCCAGGTATGGAAGCTGTCTAAGCGCACACCACATTCATACCCGGAGTTGACCTCTCTGGCGTCTTCTTTCATCCGTTTCAAAGAGTCAAGCACGCCTTCATGGATCTGATTACCACCGCGGCGAATCCGAATTTTGCAGTTCCGCACCAGCTTGCCAGACTGCACGTAACAACCCGCAACAGCACCTCGACCGACTGGAAAGACTGCCCGAACTTCTGCTTGGCCCAAAGCTTCTTCTACGAGCTCTGGCTCGAGTAGCCCCTCCATCGCCCCTTCAATATCCTCTAGCAGCTTGTAGATAATGTTGTACTCCCGGATGTCAACTCCAGCTTCGTCAGCCGCCTGCCGCGCCCCACTAGCTAAAGTTGTATTGAAGCCAATAATTACCGCATCACTAGCAGCAGCCAAGTCAACGTCTGTCTCTGTAACTTCTCCCGGAGCGGCCAAGAGCACCCGTACCTGGACTTCCTCCTGTGGCAGTTGTCCTAGAGCGCCGAGGATGGCTTCCACAGAACCTTGAACGTCTGCCTTCAGCAGCAAGTTAAGTTCTTTTAACTCGCCTTCTCTAGCTTGGTCAGATAGAGCACTGAGGGAAACACGTCGAGAAGCCATCGCCTGCTGTAAGCGTGACTGCCGTTGTTGATCGGTTCGATCAGATGCGAGCACTCGTGCCGCTTTCTCATCCGGGAAGCATTCGAATTCATCGCCAGCAGCTGGCACATCTCCTAGACCTAAGACCTCAACGGCAAAAGAAGGTCCTGCTGCTTCTACCCGGTGGCCTCGGTCATCGACCATTGCCCGTACTTTTCCAAGCGTAGAACCGGCAACTAGGGTATCTCCCACGCGTAAAGTGCCATTTTGGACCAAGAAGGTAGCGACAGGACCCCTAGCTTTATCAAGGTGAGCCTCAATGATCGTACCTTTTGCCGGACGGTTAGGATTGGCATGTAAATCCTCAACTTCCGCCACCAGTAGGATCATTTCTAGCAGTGTGTCCAGGTTTTCCCGGTGGATAGCACTGACAGGGACCATGATCGTCTCACCACCCCATTCCTCAGATAGCAAGTTGTATTCTGTCAGTTCCTGTTTCACCCGATCAGGCTGAGCACCTTCTTTGTCGATCTTATTGATTGCCACAATAATTGGCACACCAGCAGCACGGGCGTGGCTTATCGCCTCAATAGTTTGAGGGCGCACACCATCATCCGCCGCCACAACCAGAATCGCAATATCAGTTACCCGCGCACCGCGTGCTCGCATTGCTGTAAACGCTTCGTGGCCCGGGGTGTCTAAAAAGACAACCTGTTGAGTGGCACCGTCGTGTTCAACATCTACGTGGTAAGCACCAATATGCTGGGTGATTCCCCCAGCTTCGCCTTGAGCCACTTTCGTTTTACGGATGGCATCCAGCAAGGTTGTTTTACCGTGATCTACGTGCCCCATAATCGTAATCACAGGGGGACGGGACTGGAGGTTTTCTAAATCTTCAACATCCAGCATCTCTGTGACTTTACGAGCTTTTGATTCTTGCTCGACAGTCTCAACCTCAAATCCTAGCTCTTGCGCCACCATCGTCGCAGTTGGGATATCTAGGGTTTGATTAATGTTGGCAGCAAATCCCTTGAAGAACAGAACTTTGATCACCTCTGTTTCGGGAATCATTAGTTCGGAGGCAAGTTCTTGCACCGTTAACTCACCGGTTAAAACCAGCCGCTCAGGCCGCTCAGGCGTTGTGTCTACCGGGCGGCGATCGCGGCTTCGACTTACTTTTTTATCTTTTGCAGCGACAGGCATCCGAGCGATCGCCGCTGTCGGTTTGGCTTGCTTGACCCCTTTCGGCTTAGGCGGACGGACAAGGGATAAACTGATATCCACTGCTGTTTGAGCATTCAAGCCAGTCCCAAAATCTTCGTCCTCGTCCTCCTCTATCGTCTGTACTCGGCGCTTACCCTTAGTACCTGGTTTTGCCTTGCCAAGCAGATCTTGCCCATCATCCTCTTCTTCTTGAGGACTGGTTCGCTTCGCTAGACGGGCAGGAACTGGTGGCGCAGGGCGATTTAGTAAAAGCTCCTCAGCTCCGGGACCCGCAAGGGTTGTTATCCCAGCCTCCTGAGTGCCAGTTGAGCTACGACGCGCTGGTGGAGTAGCGATCGCATTGGGCCGAATCAATTGAGGGCGCTGAAGTTCAACTGTAGCTGATGATTTTGCAACTACAGGACGATTTACCGGCTCCGCACTTTCCCCCGGCCTTAGTTGTCTTTCTGGTCCTTGCCCTGGTGATGGGGCTGGCTTGTCGCGCCTAAGGGTCGGCCGATTAATTTGGCTGATTAAGGTCTTAGCAGAAGCAGCTACAGGTTTAGTTGGAGGACCAGCTAGCTCTAGCTTTGGTTTTACAGCTTCTTTAGCGGCTCTTGGTTGCGGTTGTGCTGGTTCAACCGGGTGATGATAAGCGGGCTTTTCCCTAGCTACCGGCTCAGAAACTGTTACAGGAGGGCTACTCGGAGCGGTATCTCGAACCGGTGAGGTGCGAGTAGGGCGTACTGGTGGACTCAACGCCTGAGGTGACTGCCTGTGCTCTAGCTGATCTATCTCGGTATCAGCTTCCGCGCTTGAAAATTCCGCACGGGTTGTCAGTTTGCGAACTTCTAAGATTTGTTGTTTCTTGTGACCCATGGACTGAGGTACAACGTCTTTTACACGAGAGCTAATTGATCCATTACGATCTAAATCTGCCTGGTTAGAAGGGTGGTGGCTTGGCGTATAGTCTGCGGCTGCAGCCCGAATACGCTGGGCTTCAGCCTCCGTAATTGTACTGCTGTGGCTCTTTGCCGAAATATTTAACTGCTCACAAATTGCCAGTATGTCCTGATTACCCAAGTTTAATTCCCGCGATAGCTCGTAAATTCTAACTTTGACGCTATTCATCCACTCTTCCCTCTCGAATCTATTTAATTTGTTTTCACATAGTGCCTTCTGTTCTGACTCAGAATTAACGACGTTTCATCGCTTAGGGCGTTGAATTTGACGCTCAGAGTTACGCCAGTCTTCATGGTAAACCACATCTAGCGCAACCCTTAGACTTAGAAAATGAGTAATTATGTCAAGCAAAAGAGTTCAAACCTTAAGTCTACTTCAAGTTAGGTTAGTTATTAGGTAAAATACAGTGCTGGGTGAGTTGTTTAATAGCTGCTTAGCTTGTAACTACCTATAAGTTTTAATGGTTCGGCTAGCGAAGCCTGAACAATAGCTTTCTAAAAGCTATATCAGTGCTAATGTTTATAATCAGAACAATCTAAGACACCTGTAACTAAATGCGGCCACCCGCAAGTAAGTTTGAACCACATTCTAGCTTAAATACCTGCCAAGTAGCTAGTTGAGGATTAGGACTGAACTACGGGAGGCCTGGTAATCGCTGCCACAGGGTTTGATAAATATCCTCAGGTACGGGTGTTTTTAAGGCACGGCCCAATCTATTTTTCTTGCGCGCAGCTTGTAAGCAGTTAGTCTGGGGGCAAAGATAGGCGGAGCGACCCATTCCCTGATCTAGCCGGACCTTACCAGAGGAATGGTCTCTAATAACGCGCCAGAAAAACTGTTTCGGGCGCAAGGTCCGGCAACTAACGCAGCGTCGATGGTTTAGTTCCATGCTAGCTCAAGCAGGGTTAGACTGAGCGACCTCAGTAGTTTCATCTAGTGTTAACTCACTAGCCACATCTTCCAAGGGCTCATCGTACTCACTGTCATCTGCTTCAGTGGTCTGGGTATAGTATTGCATTTGTTCAATCTTGCGATTTTCGGCTTCATAGTCATACTTAGCAGTGTCTTTAATGTCGATTTTCCAGCCTGTTAAGCGGGCTGCCAAACGAACATTTTGCCCTTCTTTACCGATCGCTAAACTGAGTTGATCCTCGGCAACCAGAACATGGGCCTGGCGCTCATCTGGATTGGCTAAGCGCACTTCATCTACCCGGGCTGGACTCAAAGAATTGGAAATGTAAGTTGCTGGATCAGGAGACCAGCGAATCACATCAATCTTCTCCCCCCGTAGTTCATTAACCACGGCTTGGATCCGCGACCCGCGCGCTCCAATACAAGCCCCGACTGGGTCCACGTCTCTCTCTAAAGTATCAACGGCAATCTTAGTCCGGGGACCTACCAAGCGCGATGGTGGGTTTGCCTCACGGGCAACGGCAACAATGCGCACCACTTCGTCTTCAATTTCTGGTACTTCGTTGGCGAACAGGTAAACAACTAGTCCCGCATCGGCACGCGAAACAATCAACTGGGGGCCACGCTGGGGGCCTTCAGCAACGCGCTTGAGGTAAACCTTAAAGGTGGCATTGGCTCGATAGTTGTCGTTCGGTAACTGTTCCCGTTTTGGTAGTTCAGCTTCAACCTCAGGTTGGCCAAAAGTACTGGTTACAGCCATGATCACGGAGCGCCGTTCAAAGCGCAATACCCGTGCTTGTAAAACTGTTCCTTCCAGGTCTTGAAATTCCTCTTGAACTAACTTTCGCTGCTGATCGCGCAGTTTTTGTGCCAAGACCTGCTTGGTTTGAATTGCCGCCATACGGCCAAAGTCTCCCTGCTCAGGGGTGACATCTAAAACGACCGTATCGCCCAGTTGAGCTTCCGCTGCTACCTCCTGAACTTCATTCAAGGCAATCTGGTGATCAGGGTTATCAACAGCATCAACAATCGTTTTGGTTGCTAGAACGCGAAAGCCCTCTTCTTCAACGTCAAGCTCTACATCAAAGTTAATGAAGTAGTCTTCATCAAAGTGAGCCCCGTCTAGACGTTGAGTGCGACGATAGCGCTCATAGCCTTTGAGTAAAGCTTCTTGCAGAGCTGCCTCGACCGCATGTTTGGGCAAATTGCGTTCACGGCTGATCACATTGATCATCTCACTTAAACCAGGCAAGGAAACCATTGACATAAGGCATCTCCGTCGTTGTTATGTTGATTGAAGCACTTAACCGCGACCACTTGGACCGCTGGATGAGTAGCTTTTAGGTAGGGGTTTAATGCCCTTCGTCTAATTGAACTTGTGTGACAAGCTGCCGAGGAATCTTAATTTTGCGCCCTTTTTGACTGATGTACACTAAGTTTTCATCCCGGCCAATCAGTTTCCCTGTCCATTCTTTATGACCCTGGTAGGGTTCGCTCGTGCGAACGATCATTGGAAAGCCCTTGAAGGAACTAAAGTCACGATCTGTAGAGAGAAAGCGAGAAATTCCGGGGCTAGAAATTTCTAAAATGTAAGCGTCAGGTAACAAGCTCGCTGGCTCTAAAACAGCTTCCAAGGCTCGGCTCATGCGTTCACAGTCATCCAAGCTTGTTTCTCCCTGCGAGTTGGAGATATCTACCCGCAAAACTGGCGGGCTTTGATGGGTGTGAAAAACAGCACCAACTACAGATAAACCTAAGTTCTCAGCAACGGGTGCTGCCAGGTCAATGATTTGGGGAATCAATGCATGAACCATAGGTATAAAGGCAACTCCAATAAAAAAAGTGGGCGACTACCCACTTCTCATGAAATCAAATGCTTCCATGAAACTCGGTGACCATTCCAGCAGAAGCGTTCACCTTAGCCCTAGTTTAGCGCATGGGATTTCGAGAGGGGTAGTAGAAGCTTTAGGGCTGTGGTGCTTCCAGACTGGCATCGTGCTCCGCGCTGGTCCGCAGTTGATAAACTTCTGCAAGGGTTTGATCGACATCTTCTTCACTTGATCGCCGTAAGTAAGTTAGTTTTAGCTCCTCCAGCAGATCAGATAGGAGTAACTGAATCTCTTGCAAGGTTTGCTTGTCTTGAAGCTCTGTACGAAGCGTTTGGCTAAACTGAGCAGACAGATGCCGGAAAATTCTCGCTGCCTCAGCGTCTTCTAAAGAGTTAGTCAGGCCATCGTGAATTGCTTGCGAAAGGTGAGTGGCAAGTTGTCCTGCCAAGTCAGTAGGAATGTGACCAACCCCAGGAATATTCTGTAAGCCTCGGTAAATAGGAGATTGATTGAGCATCTGGGCAATGGTGTGCCGTAGCAGGGCTTCTAAATCTGGCTGAATTTGGGGGTAAACTTTATAGACTGATAATTGGCACAGACGCGCCGCGATCGCCGCTACTTCATTTGTGTTATTGACTTCGACATAGGATTTTGGCCGGAGCAGCCAACGTAGGAGCCCTCCTTGTTTGATTGATTGCTGCGTCAAACTGATTGTCCGGACAACCACTAACTCACTGACTTCTCCAGCGATATTTTCGGCTAGCCAACGACTAACCAGTGCCTGTGCTCGCTCAAGATTTAGTAGGCCAGCTTGATAGAGCCGGATCGTCGCTGGAATTACTCGCAGCCAACGCCAGACAGGTAACAAGAGGAAAAGATCGTACCAACGCCAAAGCATGGCATCCATCCAGCTGGTACCAGAATGACGACGGCTGAGGTAGAAGGTGCGGATCAGAAACTCCAGCCCAAAAAGGCCAACAAAGAACCGGTCAATTTGCCAGAAATAGTCAACAAACTGGCCGGTTTCGCCAATTGGTCGGAAGTAATTCGTTGCCATCAAAGGCCGAATGTCCTGATCAAAAAATGTCAAGGCTTGGGGCCAACCAACTTCGCTTAGATAATCCCGGCTCCAGAATACCTGAAACGCTTGTTTCGCGCCATCCTGGTTCAGGTGCTCCCGCATCCGGTTTTTGATTTTTTCCAGGGTTCCGACCTTACTGGCGATCGCAAACGCATTTTCATCAATTAGGCCAACGCTCTGATTAGTTAAACTTTCTAGCAATATTTCGACTTGTGGGTCTGAGAGGCCTGAATTCGCTAGTTGACGCTCGAGACGATCTACCGTGTCTAAATACTGCTGCGTATCTCGCTGGGGTTCAATCGCTTTAACGCCGTCATAGAACGCAGGGACTTCCGGTAATTTCCGTAAGTACAAGTCTCGCAATGGAATGTAGGTGAGATCAAATAGCACGAGGATCAAATTCATAAGAATGACCAGTGCCATCACTTTTTCAAACCAGTTGTTTCTATGCAGGGCGCGCGTGCGTCGTTCTCCGGGTTGTTCAACTTTCATGATTTCCAGCAAGTAGGGCTTGTCCCGCAAAGGCATTCGATAGAGAGAAATTGCTAAGTGCTAGGTTCCCCTACCCACCGAGATACAGGTTGGCTACACTAAGGCACTAAACTTTGACAATTTCCTGTAGCTTGCTGCGGAACTGCCCTTTCGGATGGCCTCCCTTAACTTCTCCCAAAATTTGGAACTCTGCTTCTGGAGAATCACAGACTAGGTAAGTTGGCCAGCCCATCTGGGACTTGTCGGGATACTGAGTCAGCAAAATCTGGCGGTACTTTCTATAGGTAGCTGTGTCTTGCATTTTGACATCAATAAATTCCAGACCCAGCTCTGTGGCAACTTTCTCATCATAGAAAGACATTTTGTGGCAAATGCCACAGTCCTCGGAGGAGAATTTAATCACAGCCAAGCTCATCGCATAACCTCCAAATGAATCCAGTAATACTGATCAGGACTAAGTAAAATTTTACGCTGTAATGCTTGTTCCCACTTACTCGCTCGGTTGAGACGGCTGAAGTCTGACATTGAGACAGGTCTCTACTGCAGATGACCACGATAGGATAGTTTTTACGCCCTAGGGTTCGCTGGTTAAGCTAGAAATTATGAGTGACGTTAAAGTTGTCAGTGACAATCGGCAAGCACGTTACCTCTATGAAATTTTAGAGGTTCACGAAGCTGGCATTGAGTTAACTGGAACAGAGGTGAAATCAATCCGAGCGGGTAAGGCCAATTTACGGGATGGCTACGGCCTGATTCGTAAAGGTGAAGTGCTGTTAATGAACGTCCATATTTCCCCGCATCAAACAGCCAGCCAGGTATTTAACCATGACCCCCGGCGGACACGCAAGCTACTCCTGCACCGTGAAGAGATCCGTAAGTTAATTGGTAAAGTTGAGCAAAAAGGTTTGACCTTAGTGCCCTTGAAGCTATACCTCAAGTCAGGTTGGGTGAAAGTAAGCTTGGCGCTCGTACGGGGTAAAAAGCTGCACGACAAGCGCGAGGACCTGAAAGAGCGTCAAGACAAGCGAGAGATGGAGCGGGCCGTCAAGGGCAGCTATTCTTTTTGAGTTGCCAAAGTGCGTTGTGGTGTGTAGTAGCTGGTAATTAAAGCAACCATAAACCACCAGAGCGTGTTAACTTCTGGCCGGTACCAAACCGTATCAACGGTGCCGTGGGCAAGCATCCCAATCAAAGCTGCGATCGCCGCGATTAACCAAAACAGTTCCCGGCTTTGTAAGGCGCGGAGGCGAGAAAGCTGTACTCCACCATGCTGTAGCGTTACGAGAAGGAACCACAGGAAACAGCCGAACCCGATGAACCCGGTTTCCACGATAATTTCAAGGAAGATGGAGTAGGCACTAAGTGCAGTGTACCGAGGCCGCTGGTACAGCGGATAGATTTTGTTAAATACACTATTACCAGGGCCAATACCAAGAATCGGGCGATCTCGGATCATCTCTACCACTGCCGCCCAGACATTTAGCCGGAAGTTATTGCTACTGTCGTTGCGATCAGCAAAGATGCTCATGACGCGATCGCGTAAGGGTTCCACTAGCAAAATCGCTAACAGGAGCAGTCCTGCTAAACCTCCTAGTAAAGTGGGTATGGCCCAGCGCCGCCAGCGCAGCGGTAGATGGGGGCTCCACCAGTACAGGAGTAATACGCAGATCACTAGTATCGAGACAACAAAGCCAATCCATCCGCCGCGGCTAAAGGTTAAAACCAAGCAAGCTCCATTGACGATCGCCAGGGTTAACGCCAAAGCTTTCGGCAACCAGCCGCGCCAGGCAAAACAGGCGGCAATACTGAGGGGCACCGCAGGTAGTAGATAGCCCGCTAAAAGATTGGGGTTACCCAGGTAGCTATAGACCCGTGTCGTGTTAGCCAGCGAGGACTCGGTATCTACCCAAGTTGCTAGGGCCGTCGCACCAAAAAACCACTGCCGTAACCCGTAAATGCTGACGAATACGGCTACATGCAGGTAAACCGTGATCAGCCAAGACCGCCAGCGGGGCGATCGCAATATCCGGGCGATTAAAGCAAAGAGCCCCAAGTAGAGTGTTAGCTTTCCCCAACCAATCGCAGCAGCAGCCTTCTCTGGGGATAGAGCCGTGGCTACGGTAGCGATTCCCCAGTAAAGCAGGACCAGTAAGTGAACCGGCGTTAGGTAAGTCTGACTTTCTACATCATCGGATAAAGTTAGGAGCACCCAGAACCCAGCACAGGCAACTAACAAAACTCCGGTTAATGCGTTCGGCACAAAGGGAGCAAGAGCAAATAGCAAACTCAGGAGCACAATGGCAATTTCACTGCTCCACTGCAAAAGCCAACTATCTCGTCGCCAATTTTGCAGGAGCCCAACCAGTTTCCCTAGATAACTTGAACGCCGCCACTGGATTGCGGGCAGGTACACCAGTGTTAGTTGTTGCCATGGGTTCATAAGTTGCATTTTTAAGCATCTTGGCCGGGAGTCAATACGACGCTGCTATAACGCCTATGCCATTATCCACAAATATCGAGAATCACAGCCTACTGCAGACACAATCTTTGATTTTGAAACTCATCGTTGAGTTAGGAGGCTTCAACGCCTTTGCAATCATTACCACCATCAAATGCAGCCCCAGTGTCTACTTCCGTGTCGGGGCACAAACTAGCTAGCCGCATCAAGAAGCTTACACGCTCTTCAAACAAAAATAAGCTCAGGAATCTTAGGAGTCTATTGATGATCTTTAAACTTGTTTTAATCAGGTTAAAGCTCGTAACCTTGGTACTGTTCCAAAGCTGTCGGAAAGTAAAATCTTCTACTAGTTTTGAAGTTTAGCTACAAGCAAAATAACTACTCAGGAAGTCTTCTAAATCTAATTCTTAACCTTGTGTGCAGATGCAAGTTATCACCGCTGGCAAATCTAGAATCTGTACGCCGATAGAAATTGCTCTCTTCTACTGATTGATTCAAGCCAAGTCGTAAGGGCTCAAAACTCTCCCACTCCAAGCGAAACCCTAATCATCCAAAAGAATGCCAAAATAGCTACAGGCTGGACACCTCAGTGTTATTTGAAGCTCGATCAAGGGTGAGTAATGATTAAATCCTGGATGGTAATTGGGGCTGTGACCTTGCTGGTTATGCTGGCAAGTAACGTAATTCGACCTCGGGATATCAAGTGGTTTAAGAACCTACAGCGGCCTAGCTGGTTAACTTTTGAGGCGGCGATTCCCGTAATCTGGACAGTAATATTTATTTGTGGTGCTTGGTCAGCTGTGATTAGCTGGGAGAAGGACCCCGGTAGCCCCAGGACATGGCTATTGATGGGGCTTTATCTGCTGCTAGAAGTGATCACAGTTTCTTATACACCAGTGATGCTTTGGCGTCGAAGTTTGAAAACGGGGATGTATATCGGCGGAACTGGAGCCATATTAGGCATCCTATTGACCCTGGCTGTTTTGCCAATTTCTGGCTGGGCGGCACTGCTACTGCTACCCTATGATCTCTGGAGCCCGATTGGTACGTTTACAACCTGGCAGATGGCTCAACTTAATCCCCACGCTGCCTAGTATCGAGGTGTAGCTAGAGGCTATGAAGAAGGCAAAACAACCCAATACCTACAACGGTGGGTGTCACTGTGGAGCTGTGCGGTTTCAGGTAACTGTTGATAACTATAAGGTAGCTGACTGTAATTGCTCTATTTGCCGCAAGAAGGGGTTTTTGCATCTGATTGTGCCGCCTGAGCAGTTTACGTTGCTCCAAGGGACAGAGGCTTTGATAACCTACACTTTTAACACGAGGGTTGCCCATCATATGTTCTGCCGTATCTGCGGGATTCATTCCTTTTACCGGCCGCGTTCTCACCCAGATGCCTTCGATGTCAATGTGCACTGTCTAGATGGCGATGTCCTGGACCAATTTCAGATTTTGCCTTTTGATGGCGCTAACTGGGAGCAAAACGTTCATCTAATTCGTTGAAGCTGCCAAGTTGAGCAAGGTGAGTTCAGCGATCGCGCTCATCACCAATCTTGCTATGACCTGCGATATACCTGCTCTCATGAGCTTTCATGATTTATTGAGAAGCTAGAGAGCTAGAGCTTAAACTGACTTGGTTGTTAAGGCTAGCTATGCTTTGGGCTCGCTTACGTACCCTGATGTGATCTACCAGCGGCCATTTCTGTTTACTTAACCCCGCGTACAGCACTAATTCTCAACAAACGGGGTACTTTGAAACTTCCCATCCAGACTGACTCGAATATTGAGGATAGCTGTATTACCGTAAATCTGGACCTAGATATCCTGCACTTCCAAGCGCTTGATAATTTGTTGGGTGGTGCATTACTAGGCGGTAAGTCCCTGTTAAAGCCTTAGCACTGACGACCCTCAACCCTGGCTGACGTTAGCTCACAACCTATTCATCAAGCTGAAATTCATCAAGCTGAAACTGATCCTTAGTTAAGGCGTACTTGATAGCTTCTTGGCTAACGCCTGGATAGGTATACGCTTTCTCAACGAACTTTTTCTCAAACTTCAAACCTACTTTTTCCATAACTCGGATAGATGCTGGATTAGCCACTAAAGCTGTAGCTACCACCCGCTGCGTATTCAGCTCGGAAAACCCTTTGCGGATCAATGCCTGTGAGCCTTCAGTGGCATAGCCTTTACCCCAAGCTGATTTTTGCAGTCGATACCCTAATTCGATCTCATCAGGATTGCCCACTGCTGGTCTAAAGTGAAACCAGCCAATGAACTTATTGCTCAATTTTTCAACCGCTGCCCAGTATCCGTAGCTGTCGTACTTGTCGTAGTATTCCAGAAAGTTCGGCAAGATTTGCGCCCGGACAACTTCATACTGCGTGGGTTTTCCCGTTTTATTGGCAAAACACACCACGTCAGGATCACGGTCTAGCTCAAACAAGTGATTAGCATCAGCCTCCGTAAACTGTCGTAAAATCAATCGTTGAGTTTCTAGAAAGACTTTCATGCCTTGTCCACCCAGGATTCCTCATAGACATTATGATGACTCTCTTGTCAGTAAGGGAAAGAAGTGTCCTACGGGTCCCTGGCCACGGCCAGGGTTGTACGCATACTTTAAGGCAGTAGTGACATAATCTTTTGCAGCTTTCACTGCGGCAAGCGGATCCTGCCCCAAGGCAAGGTTGGCTGCGATCGCCGCTGAGAGAGTACACCCTGTGCCATGGGTATTCGGGGTGTTAACGGTCGAAGTTTGTAGTGTTGTAAAGCGATCGCCATCAAACCAAATATCCACCCCTTGCAACTCACCTCGCATCCCTCCCCCTTTGAGTAGAACCGCTTTTGGCCCCAGTTGATATACCCGCTGAGCCGCAGCCCGCATTTCGTCCAGGGAACGGATCTCGAGGCCACTGAGTATTTGAGCCTCATAACGATTGGGGGTGAGAATAAAGGCCAGCGGAATTAAGGTATCTCGTAGCGTAGCGATCGCCGTGTCATCAATCAGTTGTGCCCCGGTGCGCGACACCATCACAGGGTCCACAACTAAATTGGCCAGGCCTAGTTCCTGCACCTGAGCGGCAACGGCGGCAATAATAGCCTGGTTTAGTAACATCCCTGTTTTAACCGCCTGCACCCGCATATCTGAGACAACCGCCTCGACCTGGGCAACGACAGACTCAACCGGTAGCGCATCCACCCGGTTCACGCCTAAGGTATTCTGAGCCGTGACACAGGTGAGAGCACTGGCACCATGAACTTGGTGAAAGGCAAAGGTCCGCAGATCCGCTTGGATTCCGGCACCACCGCCACTATCGGAGCCAGCGATCGTTAAAGCGATAGGATAGGTGTTCAGACTGGGCCTCCTGATCGACTGTTGAGTAGTTGAATCGTCACTAGTTTTATTTTTACGTACTTTCTCCAGGGCACTTGTTCGGCTATGTCTCACAGACAAGTAGACGATTTTTCCCTATGCTTTGACTGCACAGGCTAAAACCCCTGCTTTCTGAGCGCACGAATCGCTGTCGCCTCTGGTAAAATAACGGGGTTGTTCAGCGTAGAATCATCTTTTGACCCAGTCGAAAAATACACCACAGGTACAAGCGCCTAAGGTAGATGAGTATTTACAAGAACTGGCAACGATCCAGCAAACGGGTGCCAAACGGATTGCCATTCTTGGGTCGCGCCATGTACCACTGACGCACCAGCATTTGATTGAGATGATGAGCTATGCACTGGTGGTATCGGGAAACCGGTTGATGACCTCTGGTGCTACAGGGACAAACGCTGCCGCGATTCGAGGAGCGATGCGGGCAGATGCTAGTTTGTTGACCGTGGTCTTGCCCCAGAGTATGGAGCGACAACCGCGTGAATCCCGTGAGCAGTTAGAGCAGGTCATGCATCTGGTGGAGAAGCCAGAGAATGATCAGCTATCGCTAGCAGAAGCAAGTGCTTTGTGTAATCGAGAAATTATTTCCCGCTGCCAGCAACTGGTTTGCTTTGCTTTTCACGATAGCCAAACTTTGCTTAAAACTTGCCGGGAGGCTGAGGAGCAGCGCAAAGTGGTAACTGTATTTTATTTTGACTGAAGCTGGCCTAGTCGCTGGCGCAGAATCAGTTCCGCGATCGCCAGGTCTGCTGGAGTTGTCAACTTCAAGTTTGTTTCTTCCCCCGCCACAATATGAACGGGTAAATTGAATTTTTCGAACAAGGCGGCATCGTCTGTCACTTCCCAGCCCTGCTGACGCCCTGCCTCGTGACAGTCTTTAAGTTTTTGCACCTCAAATCCTTGAGGAGTTTGTGCCGCCCAAAGCTGGCTGCGGTCTGGGGTCGCTTGAATCCATCCCTTTTCATCCACGACTTTAATCGTATCTTTGACTGGAATTGCGGCAATCAAGCCAGAGTGATCGTTCATCGCGTCAGCACAGCGATCAATTAAATCTGCTGTTGCCAAACAGCGGGCCCCGTCGTGAATCAGAACCTGCTCAGCTTCGGGAGGCAAAGTCTGCAAACCGTTGTAGACTGATTCCTGCCGGGTGGTTCCTCCAGGAATGAAGGCTACAGGTTTGGTGACGGCGAGGCCCTTTATTAAAGCTTGCCAGTCCGGCCAATCTTCAGGCTGGCCGACAATGCCAATCCAATGAATACGCTGTGAGGCTTCAGCCGCAATCAGCGTCCAAGCGAGTAACGGTTTACCCAACAAAGTCAGCAAGAGTTTATTGCGCTCTCCGCCCATCCGACGACCCATCCCAGCGGCTGGAATCAATAAATGCATCAGGTGCTCCTTGGATTTGGTTAAACCCTCAATATATTACCGGAGCGATTCTCAGAAACTGGCACCGATTAAGTGAAGATGTTCCACTACAATAAGGGGCGGTGCAAATAACTATAGCCGGGAGTATGCTCAATTAACTATGATGCGAGTACTAGCCCTTGTCCCCGGTGGGATTGACGACCAAATTCTTTTTTTTCCGACCCTGGATGATTTGCAGCGACATTACCCGCAGGCAGAGATAGATGTTGTGGCCGAACCTCGAGCCAAAGGCGCCTACCGGGTCTGCAAGTCTGTCAATGAAGTGCTGACCTTTGACTTTAAAAACCGCAATAGCCTAGCGGATTGGGCCAATCTCTTAGGCAAAATTCGAGAGCATGAATACGACCTTGCAATCACGTTGGAACAGCGTTGGATTGTCGCAGCGCTTCTCTGGCTAACGGGAATCCCCAGCCGCATTGGATACGCTGGCAGTGCTGCGGAGTCTTTGCTCAACCACGCTGTACCTCTCAAAACTGACCAATATGCCGCCTATAGATACCATGATCTCCTGCAAGGATTGGGAATTACAACCCCTTGCCCAGAGTTGAACATTAATGTTTCTACAAAAGACCTGGAATGGGCAGAGGCAGAGCAAAAAAGGCTGGGCCTGTTAGGAGGGTCCGCAGCGAGTAACTATGTTCTGATCCATAATGGTTCTAGCGACCTAGCCCAGTCCCAGGGAGTTAATAATATTTATCCGGTTGGGCACTGGCAACAAATTATTCAAAATCTGCAACAGCGCCAGCCCGACTTAGCGATCGTGGTGCTCCAGGGTCCAGAGGATCATGCCTGGGTATCGCAGTTGCGGCAAGCTTGCCCCGAGCTTAAGGTCACCGCTCCTGAAGATGTGGGTAAGCTGGCGGCGATAATTGCCGCAGCCAGCCTAATGTTGTGTACCGATAGTGCTCCGATGCACCTGGCAGTGGCTGTTCAGACCTACACGATCGCCTTGTTTGGCCCCACTGATCCTAAGAAGCGCCTGCCCTCTGACCCCCGGTTCATTGGGCTAAAATCTCCTACTGGACAAATTGCTGACATCTCCCCAACGCAAGTGTTAACACAACTCTGGAGTGCCTAGCTCAGGTTGTCCACATTGCACCGAGCCAAATTTCATTACCCATAGCTAGCTTCCCTATTCAGGTGCAGCGCCGATTGTGGCAGCAATTGTCAAATTGGCGCATACGCTCCAGATGGATGGGGTCGCTGAAGGCGTAGCACCCACGGAGTAATTAACCCAGCTCAAGGGTTAGGATCGAGTACGGGCAGGGGTAATTGTTTTTGCGGCCGGTGGCTGCAAAACCGCAGCAACTCTGCTCAAATAAAAGGGTTTGTTCTGTTGCTTCTTTGTCAATAATGCGTGTTTTACTCCAGCGGGTGAAATCTTCCCAAGTTGAAGTTGGGGGTGAAGTAATTGGTCGCATTGGGCGGGGGTTAAACCTGTTGGTCGGCATTGCCAGTACTGATACGGAAGTAGAGTTAGATTGGCTCGTCCACAAGTGTTTGGAGTTGCGCTTATTTTCAAATAGTCAAGGTCGCTTTGAGTACTCCATCCAAGAAATCGGGGGTGAGCTGTTGGTAGTGAGCCAGTTCACCCTCTATGGGGATGGTCGCAAAGGGCGACGGCCTTCTTTTGAGCGGGCAGCGCCGCCCCAACAAGCGCGGCAGCTTTACGAGCAGTTCGTCGCCAAGCTGCGGCTGAGTGGTCTGCGGGTTGCCACAGGCCAGTTTGGGGCCATGATGCAGGTATCAATTGAGAATGATGGTCCAGTAACCTTGCTACTAGAACGGGAGGCAAAGGAATGACAAAACTACTGGCAGGCGATATTGGTGGTACCAAAACCATCCTCCGCCTCAATCATTTTCAAGCAGGTAAGACCCAAACTCTGGCAGAGGCAACTTACCCTAGTGCCGAGTACCCCCACCTCAATGCCATTGTTCAAACGTTTTTAGCAGCAGCGGAAGACACGTCTCCCCAGCGGGCTTGCTTTGCGATCGCTGGCCCGGTTACCAACAATACGGCGCAGTTAACGAATCTGCCCTGGCAGTTGGATACTGAGCAGATGCAGCAGGTATTAGAGATTCCCCATGTTCACCTGATCAATGACTTCGCTGCGGTTGGCTATGGCATCCTTGCTCTCACCCCGCAAGACCTGCATATTCTTCAGGCAGCTCCCGTCATCCCCCAGCAGCCGGTAGCGGTTCTGGGCGCAGGAACAGGTTTAGGAGAGGCGATTTTAGTCTGGCAGGGGCAACAGTACGAGGTTTTACCTTTAGAAGGTGGGCATACAGATTTTGCCGCGCGGACAGACCTAGAGATTGGACTGCTTAGATATCTGCAACAACGGCATGGACGGGTGTCTGTAGAGCGGGTGGTCTCCGGGCAAGGAATTGTTGCTATCTACCAGTACTTGCGCTCAACGGGGCTGCCAGAATCTACCCAAGTCAAACAAGAGATGCAAAGTCAAGACGTTGCAGCCGTAGTTGCTCACCATGCCTTGGCCCATACAGACCGATTGTGTGAACAGGCCCTGGATATGTTTGTTGCCGCCTACGGTGCGGAAGCGGGGAACCTGGCACTCAAAAGCCTGCCCTACGGTGGGGTTTACCTGGCTGGAGGGGTTGGCCCAAAGATTTTGCCGAAGCTGCAGGATGGTATCTTTATCCAAAATTTCTTAGACAAAGGTCGGATGCGATCGCTGTTAGCAAAAATGCAGGTAGCACTGATTCTGAATCCTAAAGTTGGGTTAATCGGTGCAGCTCTTTACGCGGAACGCTTGCAGCAATCGGCCTCAAGCTGATTGGTCATGGAACGCTTTGATTTCACTGATGCTCGCGATCGCTCAAGGTCAAAAGTAGGGCAGCATAGCAGGCTAGAAGCTGTTGTGTTAATGCCATGAGCAGCGTAGATTTCATGATGTGCCACAGAATGGACCGGCCTCCTACTTCAACCATTGGCTGGGGCCTACTAGAGGTTTCTTCGCTTCATCGTGTCCCTAGCCTTCTGCCAGGAGTACCGCCTTCAAAGATTTCCTCCGGGTACTAAGTCAATCGGCCTATCCTTTCATACCTGATACTGGAATAGGGGCAGTTGTTTACGGAGGGCATTGAAGAACGTGTTACCTATGCCAGCACCATCCCGGCAGGATCTCACACTCAGTGGCATCCCCAGGGCTGCTTATATTCATATTCCCTTCTGCCGTAGGCGCTGCTATTACTGTGACTTCCCGATCGCAGTGGTGGGCGATAAGCTGTGGGGAGAAAACTCCGGAACAATCACCCAGTACATCGATGCACTCTGCCGAGAGATTGCCATCACCCCGAGTGGCGGAGCAGACCTGGGAACGGTCTTCTTTGGCGGTGGCACCCCCTCTTTACTGGCCGTCAACCAGCTGGAGCAAATTCTCGATGCACTGGAGCGGCGCTTTCATCTGCAAGCAGGGGCAGAGATCTCAATGGAAATTGATCCAGGTACTTTTAGCTTGACGCAACTACAAGGGTATCAGGCAGCAGGAGTGAATCGTGTCAGTTTAGGGGCGCAAGCTTTTCAACCAGAACTACTGGCGGCCTGTGGGCGATCGCATAGTGTGGAGGAAATCTATACCGCAGTAGCAACGATCCAGTCAGCCAGATTCACCAATTTTAATTTGGATTTAATTTCTGGTTTGCCCACTCAAACTCTAGAGCAATGGCAGGCTTCTCTGTCAGCAGCAGTGGCGCTAGCACCCACCCATCTTTCGATCTACGACTTGACGATTGAACCTGTAACCGCTTTTGGCCGCCGTTATCAACCGGGTATTGCCCCCCTGCCAACCGACGATATAACCGCCACTATGTACCGCTTAGCCAGCGAGATACTGCGTGGAGCAGGTTATGAACACTACGAGATCTCGAATTATGCTCGTCCCGGGTACCAGTGCCGCCACAATCGGGTGTACTGGCAAAACCAACCCTACTACGGGTTTGGGATGGGTGCAACAAGTTACACGCAGCAGCAGCGTTTTACCCGCCCTCATAAGCGCCAGGAGTACTTTGAGTGGGTAGAAGCTCTAGAGAGGGGAGAAAGTGTGCTCAACACGCCGCAAACGGCCAGAGTGGATATGTTGCTGGAGACCTTAATGGTCGGGTTACGGCTGGCTGAGGGTCTAAGCTTAAAAGCCTTAGCGAGCCAGTTTGGAGAAGCTGTGGTGCAGCCAATTCTCGATTGCTTGGCTCCCCATCAAGCTCAAGGATGGGTAGAACTATCCCCACCCGGGTCAGCAGAGGGCCGAGTCAGGTTGAGTGACCCGGAGGGCTTTCTCTTTTCTAATGTGATCTTGGTTGACCTGTGGACGGCCCTTGAGAATTATCAAACTGGGTTGGCGGTTACTGGTTGAAGATGGGGAATTCGGGGATAGTTCTGTAAAATTTTAAACAGGAGTCTATTGTCTCATTCGAGGTTAGAGGAATCTAATGCCTGGGCATGACATTATCGTGATTGGTGCTTCAGCAGGTGGGGTGGAGACCCTTACCAAACTGGTTTGTAATTTACCATCTGATCTGCCAGCGGCGGTCTTTGTCGTCTTGCATTTTCCTAGCCATGGGACAAGCGTTCTGCCTAGTATTCTCAACCGTGCTGGCACCCTGCCCGCCAGCCATTATGAAGATGGAGAGACAATTCAACCGGGCCGAATTCATGTTGCTCCCCCTGACAGGCATCTGCTGGTGAAACCTGGTTGTATCCGCGTGATACGTGGTCCTAGAGAAAACAGCCACCGCCCAGCGATCGACCCTTTATTTCGGACTGCAGCGTGGGCTTATGGTAATCGGGTGATTGGCGTTGTCCTATCGGGGGTGCTTGATGATGGTACTGCGGGTCTGGCCGCTATCAAGCAGCAAGGGGGCATAGCGGTGGTTCAAGACCCAGATGACGCTCTCTATCCAGGCATGCCAAAGAGCGCGATCGCGAATGTAGCGGTGGACCACATTCTACCGTTATCAAAAATTGCCTCTATCCTGGTCCACCTTGCCCATCAGCCTGTTGCAAATAGCCCAAAGGCTGTACCTGAAACAATGGAAGCGGAATCTGATATGGCAGAACTAGATCTCACTGGCTTGAATAAAGATGAGAGACCCGGAACCCCTTCGCCCTTCGGGTGTCCAGAGTGTGGTGGTGTCCTTTGGGAATTGCACAACGGAAAAATCAGCCGCTTTCGCTGCCGGACCGGCCATGCCTACTCACCAGAAAGTTTACTAGCTGAACAATCGGATGGGATTGAGACAGCTCTCTGGAGTGCATTACGAGCACTAGAAGAAAGTGCCGCCCTGGCGCGTCGGATGGCCGAGCGATCGCAACGCTCCCAGCAGCCCTTAGTTGCGACTCGCTTTCACAAGCGAGCAGCGGAGGCGGAAGCAAATGCCACCTTGCTTCACCAATTATTGGTGAAGAGTGAACCTGAACCGACAACAGAGCGAGTGGCAATGGATGGGGTCTTAAAGAATCTAAGGCAAGAATAAACCGTTGGTGTGAATTTCTAGTAGGCAGTATGACCCAATTGGATCTTGGTACCTCTCCCCTGGCCAATCCTGCACCTTTCTCGCGCGTTGTGGCAGTGGCTGCATCTACCGGCGGTTTAAAAGCCTTGAGCACGATTTTATCTGGCTTACCCTCAGACTTTGGGGCACCAATGATCGTGGTACAGCACCTCAGCCCCTCTTACCCCAGCCAAATGGCCGCCATCTTGAGCCGCCGGACATCTCTGCATGTTAAACAGGCCGAAGAGGGCGATCGCTTATACTCAGGGGTGGTCTACCTGGCCCCTCCCAAGCATCATCTGTTGGTGAATCAGGCAGGTCTCTATCTCTCCGATGCGGAGCGGGTACACTTTACACGTCCGGCAGCAGACCCGTTGTTTGAGTCCGTAGCCCAGCAGTTTCGCCAGCAGGCGATCGCTGTCGTGTTAACCGGCGGCAATGGTGATGGTGCCTGGGGAGCACAGGTGATTAAACAAATGGGAGGAAAAGTCATTGCCCAGGATCAAGCCACCTCGGAGCACTTTGGCATGCCCAGTGCTGCTATCCAAACAGGGGTAGTCGATTGGATACTGCCGATTGAGGCGATCGCCCCTAAGCTGATTACCTTAATCACGACTGGAGCTATGTAATGAACCAGCCAGAAGTTACGCCTGAGTTTGAAGCACTGTTGGCCTACCTCAAGCAGAGCCGTAACTTTGACTTCACGGGCTACAAGCCTTCCAGCTTGATCCGCCGAATCTCGAAGCGGCTGCAAACGGTTAATGTTCAGGGCTACAGCAACTACATTGATTACCTGGAAGTTCATCCCGACGAGTTTAAATACCTGTTTGACACGATCTTAATCAACGTCACGGCCTTCTTCCGAGATGCGGAGGCTTGGGAGTACCTGCGCCAGGAGATTATTCCCCAAATCATCCAAGATAAACCTTTCACTCAACCGATCCGGATCTGGAGCGCCGGTTGTGCTTCTGGCGAGGAGACCTATACCTTGGCGATCATCCTAGCGGAAGCCCTAGGGATAGAGCAGTTCCGGGAGCGGGTGAAGATCTTTGCCACCGATTTAGACAACGATGCCCTCAACCAAGCTCGTCACGGCACGTACAGCGAGCGGCAGGTTCAGGGTATCTCCCCCAACTTGCTGGAGAAGTACTTTGAGCAGGATACAAGTAACTACACCTTTAACAAAGACCTGCGGCGCTCGCTGATCTTTGGTTGCCATGATTTGATCCAGGATGCCCCGATTTCCCGGATTGACCTGCTAGTGTGCCGTAACATCCTGATGTACTTCAACAGCGAAACCCAAACCAAAATTCTCAGCCGCTTTCACTTTGCCCTCAATCCGAAAGGCTTTACGTTTTTAGGCAAGGCGGAGATGCTATTTAGCCGCAGCAACCTGTTCACGCCGGTTGATCTAAAGCGACGGGTGTTTGCCAAGGTAGACCAGGGACGCTTCCGCGATCTGCTACCTTCCAGAGTACAAGGGACCAGCACAGAGACAGCCCAGTCAATGTACGAGCAACGAATTTATGAAGCCGCGATCGACGCCGATCCAGTCGCCCAGGTGGTAATAGATTTAGACGGCTTCCTCAGACACGCCAACCAACGGTCTCGTTTGCTCTTTAACCTCAGCCACCGAGATCTGAACCGCCCGTTCAAAGATCTGGAATTCTCCTACCGGCCGGTCGAGCTGCGCGGTCCGATCGCTCAGGCTTGTAGTGAGCAGCGGGTGATTATCTTGCAAAATGTTAAATGGTCCCTCGCCTCCTACCCAGATCCCCAATATTTCGACATCCAGGTGATTCCGCTACTGGCAAGCAGCAAACTCGTGGGCGTTAAAGTTATTTTTCTAGATGTCACCCTCACCCATCAGTTACAGCAGCAACTCCAACACAGTAACCAGGAGTTGGAGACCGCCTATGAAGAGCTGCAATCCACCAATGAAGAACTAGAGACCACTAATGAAGAATTGCAGTCGGCGAATGAAGAATTGGAAACCACCAATGAAGAGTTGCAATCTACCAACGAAGAACTAGAGACGATGAACGAAGAGCTGCAATCCACCAACGAGGAACTGCAGGCAATTAATGAAGAAATGCGCTTGCGGGGCATCGCTCTTGACCGAGCAAACACTTTTCAGCTCTCAATCCTCTCCAGCTTAAGCAATGGCGTCGTTGTGCTCAATCCTGCCTTGCTCGTTGAGGCTTGGAACACGAAAGCAGAAGATCTATGGGGCCTACGCTCTGATGAAGTCCAGGGTAAGCCGTTTCTCAACCTAGATATTGGCTTGCCGGTGGAGCAACTCTTGCCCCCCCTGCGGGCTGGCTTAGCCGGAGAGGTGAAATCCTCTGAGATGACTCTGGATGCCATCAACCGGCGGGGGAAAGCGATTCGGTGCAAAGTGACCTGTACTTCTCTGGTTGATTCAAGCGCGCAAATTCAGGGGACAATTTTGTTAATGGCGGAGCAGGAGCCTACCTCAAGCGATTGAGCTGTGTTTCTGAGCCCGCCAGGAAATCTGGTAAAAAATGCGTCAAACTGTTTGGAGTTCCCAATTGTCAGCGCTTGACAACAATCGGCCAGAGTTGGTGCGACAGGCTTTGCACAGACTGTTACGAGAAGTTACATTAGCAACGAACACAAGTAGGGGGCTGGCGTGGTAGGTAACGGCTTTGCTCGGCAGCTAGAGACTTGCGGCCAGCGCTTGGCCGAATTGTACCAGCAGGCCCAGGCTGACTTTCCTGAGCGATTCGGCCCGGATGCCCCCAAAGAAACTTCTTTAGCGCTGGAAGCCTTAGAAGAACTCCAAGTGGCTTTGGAAGAACTCCGGGTGGCTGAAGCGGAGCTATACCAGCAAAATCAGGAGATGGTTGCTGCTCACGAGGCAGCGGAGATGGAACGCCAGCGTTACCAAGATTTATTTGAATTTGCTCCCGATGGTTACCTAGTGCTTGGTCCAGAAGGAACTATCCGAGAAGCTAATAGTGCAGCAGCTCGGATGCTCAACGTTTCGCAGCAGTATCTTGTGGGTAAACCACTGGTTGTTTTTATTGTTAAGGAAGCCCGGCGGGGCTTTTATACACAACTGCGCCGATTATTTCAGGGTCAAGGGTTATCCAGTTGCCAGGAGTGGGAAGTACAGCTACAACCTCGTTCGAGGCCAGCTAAAATGGGCGGTTCCTCTGTAAAACAGGCCTTTGATGCTGCTCTGACGGTGGCTCCGGTTCACAACTGGGTCATGGCTAAAACCGGCAGTAGTTCCTCACCCGTGGGCGCTCTGCGGATAGGGATTCGCGACATTACAGAGCGCAAGCGAGCCGAGGCAGTACTGCGCGAGAATGAGCGCTACGAACTGGCCTTTCGAGGGGCGAATGATGGGCTATGGGATTGGAATCTAGAAACCAACCAGATCTATTATTCCTATCGTTGGAAAGCGATGCTTGGCTACGCGGATGATCAAATCACCACCGATCCGGAAGAATGGTTTCAGCGGGTCCACCCTGAGGATGTTGCAGCTTTAAAGGCGGCGATCGCTGATCATCTAGAAGGGCGGACTTCTTTGTTTGAGCACGAACACCGAATACTGCACAAAGACGGTAGCTATCGCTGGATGCTCAGCCGGGCAAACGCCGTTCACAACGGCGAGGTCAAGGCGAGCCGGATTGTCGGCTCGTTAACAGACACGACTGAACGCCGCGCGACTAAGGACCAACTCCTCCGGAATGCCTTTCACGACGCCCTGACGGGCCTGCCCAACCGCAACCTGTTTATGGATCGGTTACACCAGGCCATGCAGCGGCGCAAACGGGAATCTTCCTCCGCGACGCCCTACCTATTTGCGGTACTCTTCTTAGACTTAGATCGCTTTAAGATCATCAACGACAGCTTGGGCCACATGGCTGGAGACCAACTACTGGTGGAGTTTGCGCAACGGCTAGCAGCTTGTATGCGCTCCGTTGATACCGTGGCCCGCTTGGGGGGGGATGAATTTGCCATCTTGCTCGATGGCGTGAAAGATATGAGCGATACCGTTGAGGTGGCAGAGCGGTTGCAAGCTTCCCTAGGGCCGCCTTTCAATCTGAAGGCTGGGGCTGCCCTAGACCGAACCCAAGAGGTATTTACTACATCCAGCATTGGCATCGCCCTCAGTAGCAGCTCCTACAATCAACCGGAGGAGTTGCTGCGAAATGCCGACATTGCCATGTACCGGGCTAAGCTTCTGGGTAAGGCTCGCTACGAGCTGTTTGATGCTGGGATGCATACCCGCGCAGTCAAACTGATGCAGTTGGAAACCGATCTGCGGCAGGCAATTGAACGCCAGGAGTTCCAGCTCTACTACCAACCGATTGTCTCTATCAGTGAGACAACTCTACAACTGGTCGGATTTGAGGCTCTGGTCCGCTGGCATCACCCGAGCCGTGGCCTAATTGGTCCTGCAGAATTTATCGCCTTTGCAGAAGAGATTGGACTAATTCTGCCGATTGGCCAGTGGATACTCACTCAAGCCTGCCAGCAGTTACGGGCCTGGCAGAAGCGCTTTTGGAGTGATTTCTCAGACCCCTCGACCGTAGTGGGCCGAGGTCGTGCCTTGACGATGAGCGTTAACCTGTGCAGCAAGCAGTTTACGCAACTGAATCTGGTTGCCCAGATTGATCAAGTTCTGCAAGAGACAGAATTGGCGGCTGGTAATCTCAAGCTGGAGATCACCGAAGGCACAGTCATGGACAATCCAGAATCCGCTACGGCTACGCTGCTGCAACTAGAAGAGAGGGGAATCAAACTGGCGATTGATGACTTTGGCACTGGCTACTCCTCCTTAAGCTACCTGGGCCAGTTTCCGATTCATACCTTAAAAATTGACCGCTCTTTCGTGGCCGAGCTCACGGCGAATCACAACCTGGAGATTGTGCGGACGATCATTTTGCTAGCCCATAACCTGGGGATGGAGGCGATCGCGGAAGGAGTAGAAACTGCCGAGCAACTGACCCAACTGCGACAACTGGGCTGTGAATCAGGCCAAGGATACCTTTTTGCGCCGCCTGGAGACTGCCAAGCCGTTGAGGCACTCATTCTGGAACAACAATGGTAAAGGCTAATTAATTGCGATGACTGGCCTAAAAGAAGAGGCCACTAAAGCTTGTTATCTGCAAAACTAGGGAGTGTGGCATAAACCTGGCAGTAAGTGGATAAGTTTACCCAGAAGATCAAGGCATTTTCCGAGCGGGTCAGTGCTTTGTATAAGCAGGCCGATGGTGCAGCCTTAGATAACCCGCACCACGCAAAAGGGAATAGCCTGGCACCATCAGGTGAGCGCTCGGACTGGATGCCTGCGATTTTAGAAGAACTTCAGACTGCCTTAGAGGAATTGCGAGTAGCGGAAGAAGAGTTGCGGACCCAGAATGACGCCCTACTTGCTAGCCAGGAAGTCATAGAAGCAGAACGCCAGCGCTACCATGACTTATTTGAGTTTGCCCCCGACGGCTACTTAGTGACAGATATTAATGGCACGATCCAGGAAGCTAATCGTGCTGCTGCCCGGATGTTCAACGTCGAGCAGCGATTCTTAGTCGGTAAACCGCTGGTCAACTTTATAGGGGGAGAGAGCACAGAAGTAGAAGTAGAAGCGCGGCGGGCTTTTCGTTCTGTCCTGCTTAAGCTTTGCCAAGGTGACTTAGTAATCGGTCTCAATAGAGATGCTATAGGGATGCAGGTGACACCTCAAGAATGGGAAGTGCAGTTGTATCCGCGACAGCTAGACAAACGCCCTGAGACGGAACCCGGCAGACAAACCCGACAATGCTTTGATGCAGCTCTGACCGTCGCCCCTATTTTCAGTCACACAGGCAAAGTAATTGCACTGCGCTGGTTGATACGGGATATCACTGCCCGAAAACAGGCTGAAGCCGAAGTGCGCACCCTAAATGCCGAGCTTGAGCAACGAGTCCGCGATCGCACAGCAGAGCTTGAAGCTGCTAACAAAGTAAAAGATGAGTTACTTCTGCGGGAGCAAGCAGCGCGCGCGGTTAGCGAAAGGGCACAACGTGCAGCCGAGGCCGCCAACCGGATGAAAGATGAGTTCTTGGCAATCTTGTCTCATGAGCTAAGAACACCGCTGAATGCGATGCTGGGCTGGTCTCAGTTGCTGCGGACGCGCACCTTGAATGAGGCGACGATGGCCCGTGCTTTAGAAACGATTGAGCGGAATGCCAAGCTGCAAAGCCAGTTGATTAAAGATTTATTGGATGTCTCACGCATCGTTCGAGGAAAGTTAGCGATGCGAATTGTACCCTGTGAATTGGCTGCGGTGGTTAAGGCTGCGATTGATACAATCCGTCCAGCAGCTGAGGCCAAGCGAATTGACTTACGTACCAACCTTGACCCAACGCTCGGCCTGATGGCGGTTGATCCTGATCGCTTGCAGCAGGTAGTGTGGAATTTGGTCTCGAATGCGATTAAGTTTACGCCACCCGGAGGACAAGTTGCGGTTCAAGTGACGCGCAAGACAGAGCCGTCCGGAGTGGTAGCACAAATTCAGATCAGTGATACCGGCACAGGAATTAGCCCAGAATTTTTACCCTATATCTTTGATCGCTTTCGGCAGGGCGAAAGCCATAGTGCTAGAAACCACGGTGGCTTAGGCTTGGGATTAGCGATCGTCCGCCATATTGTGGAGCTGCACGGCGGTACTGTTGAGGCCAAGAGCCTAGGCAAACATCAAGGAACAACCTTTTGGGTGAAACTGCCGCAGTCAGGTGTTGCTGATATCCCGCCTGAGACTGGTAACGAAGCATCTACGCAGATTCGTATGTTGCACTAGTTCAAACCCAAAAAGTGTCGTGACAATCGTTCCTGGCTAAACTGGAACTGTCTTTCTATCCATAATCGTAGGCTGCTCAGGGAATGGAAAAACCCTGCGCTAATTAGCACAGTGTCTGACACCTGACTGTCCTAGAATTAAGAGGGCTGGCAGCAGCCGGTATTAATTGCAATTGATTTAGGCAGTGCTGTGACGCAAACCTATAAAGCTCAAATCTATGTTACGCTCCGTCCTTCGGTTTTGGACCCAGCAGGGACAGCAGTGCAGTCGGGGTTAGGGCACCTGGGATATGACAATGTTGAGCAGGTACGGATCGGTAAGTACATTGAATTGCTGATTCGTGCTGCTGATGAAAGTACGGCCCGTACCCAGCTCGATCGCATGTGTGATCAACTGCTAGCAAACCCAGTGATTGAAAACTACCAATTTGAGTTGACAGCGATGGCGATCCAACAAGATCAGGGAGTGCGTAGATGAAGTTTGGCATTGTGGTATTTCCTGGTTCCAACTGCGATCGCGATGTTGCATTGGTCACCCGTGACATCCTACAACAGCCGACCCGCATGGTCTGGCATGAAGAAACCGATATTGCCGAACTGGATGTGATTGTGATTCCGGGCGGCTTTAGCTATGGCGATTACCTACGTTGTGGAGCGATCGCTCAGTTTTCTCCTGTCATAACAGCAGTCCGGCAACACGCCACCGCCGGAAAGTTTGTCTTGGGCATCTGCAATGGCTTTCAGATTCTGACTGAGATCGGTCTGCTACCAGGCGCCTTGATTCGCAATCGCAACTTACACTTCATTTGCGATCGCGTCCCCCTGCGCGTCGAGCGCAGCGATCTGCCCTGGACTCAGAACTATTCCCCAGCTCAAGTAATCACATTACCGATTGCCCACGGCGAAGGTTGCTATCACGCGGATCAAGATACCCTGAAGCAGCTAGAAGACAACCGCCAGATTTTGTTTCGTTACTGTGATGATGGAGAACCCAGCGAAGCCACCAATCCCAACGGCTCGATGCACCACATTGCGGGTATCTGCAACAAACAAGGAAACGTTTTGGGTATGATGCCCCACCCGGAGCGCGCCGCTGATCCGGTACTAGGAGGCACCGACGGCCTAGCTTTATTTCAAGGGCTATTGGCTGCAGCCACCCTACCAGTACCTACAGGAGCGGGGTGTTAAACTTGTGAGCAAAGAAAATTTGAGCGGGTGATATGGCCCAGAATGTTTCAGCAACCGATGGTAACAAAGACCAGCAACATCCTTTGTGGGGTCGCGATCGCCAAATTGTTCATCGACTGTTACAAGAGGAAGCTACTGACTACAACCTGGCTGAATTAGCCCGATTGAAAATCCGCTACACAGGATTTCCGGGGGCGCGTGATATCCAAGCTGATCTCGACAAAGCTTTGCAACGATGGCAGCTCACAGAGGCCAGCTTGTACGAGAAGACCCGCCAGATTCATGCGACCCTTCAAGTCTACAAGGGACGTGGTAGCAAACGAGATGACTGGAACTAGCTGTTTTAACAGGTCTAGAGGACTCTCGATGAAACTTACAGCTTTAGGTCTTATGGACGCTTAACAGCAGCTTGCGTCGTAGCTGGTCTAGGGCAGAACAGGCACTCAAGCGCTGAATCCATTCGCGATCGCGCAACGAGCCAAAGCGGTATTCAAAACTTGTACTAACCTCTGGTCCAGCCAAGCCGATATAGACCAGCCCTACCGGTTTAGTAGCTGTTCCTCCTCCCGGTCCAGCGATACCTGTGATACTTAATCCCCAGGTCGTTTTCAGGCGACAGCGAACCCCAGCTGCCATTTGTCGGGCCACAGTATGACTAACAGCTCCCTGTTGCGCTAGATCTTCCGCCGCTACATCTAGCAGGGAAAGCTTCACAGCATCATCATAGGAGATGATACCTCCCATGAAGTAACTGGAACTACCCGCAACTTGGGTCACCATCTGCCCTAAACCGCCACCAGTACAGGATTCGGCAACACTTAGCGTTTCACCCCGGCTTTGCAGTACCTGACCGACGACGGAAGCCAAACTGTCATCGTCTGTGCCATAGCAGTCTTCACCCGTTAGCCGGCGCAGCTGTTGTTCCACAGGTATAATTTGTTGCTGGGCTTCAACTTCAGAATTACTCCGCACCGAAATCCGCAGCCTTGCTTCTCCATGATTGGCGTAGGGCGCAACGGTAGGATTTTGCATCGCCAAAAAAGGCGCTACTTTTTCAGCTAAAGCAGACTCAGAGATCCCCCAGAATCGCAACACACGGCTATAAATGATTTCTTGACCCCAGCCTTGAGCACGTAGGTAGGGGACTGCCGTTTCTTGCCACATCAACTTCATCTCCGCTGGAACCCCAGGAAAGGTCAAGAGGGTTAGCCCGGTGCGAGGCTGCCAAATCATCCCCGGTGCTGTACCTGTCGAATTTGGTAATATTTGCGCTCCCTGGGGCAGCAAGGCTTGCTTGCGGTTATTTGCACTGAGAGCTAAATTCCGCTGGGCGAACTTGTGGGTAATGTCTGCCAGAATCTCCGGGTGCTCGACCAGTGGCGTGGCAAAAAACTCAGCTAGGGTTTCTGTGGTTAAGTCATCTGGGGTTGGGCCTAGTCCCCCCGTCAAGATTAATAATTGTGCTCGCTCAGCGGCGATCGCTAGCACCTTTTTCAAACGCTCCGGGTTGTCTCCAACAACGGTTTGATAGAAGTGAGGAATGCCCAGTTGGGCTAATTGCTGAGCCAGAAACTGGGCATTACTATTTTGGATTTCTCCCAGTAACAACTCAGTTCCCACACAGATAACTTCAGCGTTAACACTCATGGCTTAACCTTACTCCCAGTACCCTACTGTCGTCTTAGTTTAGTGGTTAGCAAGGCTGAGAAGTAGTATTCTCAACCGTTTGAAGGATGGAGGTACTGCAAAAAGCTTCGGAAATGAAACTTGCCAATTTTACCGTTGACGCGTCCGCCGCCAAATCTCCCAACCCGCATAGCTCATCAGCAAGCTGGCACCCAAGGCATAGGCACCGCCACCGGGCATTCCAGAAAATGCCATCGCCAAGCTACCCACCCACAGCGTCAGAGCGTAGATAAACAAGACAATTGTTCGCTGGGAAAGCCCTGCTTGTAGCAAACGGTGGTGCAGATGCCGCTTATCCGCCGCAAAAGGCGACTTGCCTCGGCGCAGCCGGTCTAGTACCACCGCTGAGGTGTCAACAATCGGGACCGCCAAAATCAAATAAGGGAGCAGCACCGCAGCCGTGGTTACACTTTTTACCAGGCCAATCACCCCAATCCCGGCTAGGGTAAATCCCATAAAATAAGCACCGCCATCCCCCATAAAGATCTGGGCAGGATTAAAGTTATAGCGTAGGAACCCTAGGGCACCGCCAGCTAGGGCAGCAGCAACTAGTGCCGCAGCAGGTTGATCCATAAACAGGCTAACCACCAACATGACGACAGCGGCAATCCCGGAAACTCCTGCTGCTAAACCATCTAGACCATCAATAAAATTAATGGCATTGGCCATACCGACTAGCCAAGTCACGGTGACCGGTAAACTTAACCAGCCTAGATTAACGAGTCCGACAAAAGGAATAGTAAAAAACTCGATAGCTACGCCCACCTGCCAAGCCAGCGTGGCGATAACCACCTGCAAGAATAACCGTACAAAGGGCGATAACGTAAACAAATCATCGGCCAACCCGATCAAGAAGAAGGCTAACCCCCCCACAGTGACGCCCCAAATACCATATTCCTCCGCGGGAGGTAATTCCCCAAAACCCCCAGAGACCCAGACGGTGAGTAATGCTACTAAAGCACCAGCAAAGATAGAGATACCGCCTAGGCGGACCATTGGTCTCTGGTGAACTTTACGGGGATTGGGTAAGTCTACATAGCCAGTCTGTAACCCAATTTTTTTGACAATTGGTGTGGTCCACAGAACAATAACGGCAGCCACCAAGAAGGCAACCAGATGGTAGGGCATCTGAGACGATACGTGCAGAACTAGAGCACTTCGGCAAAGTCTACGTTAGACAATGCCATCATATTAAGCCAGGACGGGTACAGGAGTCGTTAGATGAGCATACAGGGGAAAGCGATCGCACAAATTAGCAACCCGCTGGCGACAGTCTTGAGCAATCAGCTCATCCTCAGGATGCAGTAGTCGATCTGCAATGATATTAGCAATCTCTGTGAATTCGGCAACTCCCATGCCACGAGTCGTCATGGCTGGACTACCTAATCGGAGGCCACTGGTCACAAAAGGCGACTCAGAATCAAAGGGTACGGTGTTTTTATTCGCGGTGATGTTGACGCCACTCACCAGTTGATCCGCCCGCTTACCAGTCATGCCAATGCAGCGCAAATCCACCAGCAATAAGTGATTATCCGTGCCGCCCGAAACAATCTTGAATTGCTGCTGTTGCAGTTGGGTTGCTAAGGCTTGAGCGTTAGCAATTACCTGGGCCGCATAGGTTTTGAACTGTGGCTGGAGGGCTTCCCCAAAGGCGACTGCTTTCGCGGCAACCACATGCTCTAGAGGTCCACCTTGAGAACCGGGAAAAACAGCTTTGTCTAACTGCTTGCCCAGTTCGGCATCCCGAGTCAGAATCAAACCGCCCCTAGGACCACGTAGGGTTTTATGGGTGGTGGTAGTAACCACATCACAGTGGGGAATGGGGCTGGGGTGATGGCCAGTTGCAACCAGCCCAGCAATATGGGCCATATCTGCCAGCAGGTAGGCACCGACTTCATCAGCGATCGCCCGAAATTGGACAAAGTCAATCGTTCGCGGATAGGCAGAGTAGCCACAAATAATCAGCTTCGGGCGATGTTGACGTGCCACTTCCTGGATCTGGTCGTAGTCTAATCGCTCTGTTTCCTGGTTAACACCATACTGCACTACCTTGAACCACTTTCCTGACACATTCACCGGCGAACCGTGGGTAAGGTGTCCCCCATGGGACAAATCCATGCCCATAATGGTGTCTCCCGGCTGTAAAAGGCTGAGGAAAACGGCAAAGTTTGCCTGAGCCCCAGAATGGGGTTGCACATTGGCATGGGCAGCGCCAAATAACTGCTTTGCCCGCTCAATTGCCAGTTGCTCAACGGCATCGATAAACTCACAACCACCGTAATAACGTTTGCCTGGCAGGCCTTCAGCATACTTGTTGGTTAACACAGAACCCTGCGCTGCTAGCACTGCCGCGGAGGTAAAGTTTTCACTCGCAATTAATTCCAGGTGATCCTGCTGGCGTTGCAGCTCCTGTTGCAAGAACCCAGCAACAACGGGATCTGTGTTAGCGAGAATATCTGAGTTGGTGGGAGTCACGGGCTAAACCTTTACACGAAACTGCATAGCTTGAACCTGAGTAAACGCTTGCGCTAAAGAAACGCTGCAAGTAATTACCTTTATTTAAGATTAATGTTTTTCCCGGCTGAAGATCATTCTTCTTTGACTGGCTCACCCGGCACAACTCCATCTGTAGGCAGGGTTGTATCCACCCTGACTGATATTTCCTGATCCAGAGCCTAGAATGGAAATCAGAGCAACAGGGTTCTCCAGAGGTGTTGAATGCTGGTGGTCTTACTCAAAAACCAACTATTGATGCCAAAACAGGTTTGCCAAACCTGTCTGTTGGCAGACCCAAGTGGTCAACCCCGGTGGCGACAAGGGCAACTCTGCTGTGGTTATCCGATTCCCGGTTTAACAGAAAATCAACCTGAGCAGTATCAATGCCAAATGGGTTTCCGAATTGCTAATATCCACTGAGGTGTTTAGGTACTGGACGGTTTTGGTGCGAAGCTAATCGCAGATAAGTGTCTAGGCTATTGCTAATAACCATTTTTAGGAGAAGTAACTATGACTTGGCGCGGGTCTACCAGTATACGCGATCGCATTTTTGCCTGTCTGCCCTATTTACTGCCCTTGATTGATGGGCTGGTATTTGGGAGCTTTTTGTTCAATTTATTCCCACCGCTGCAATTAATCCTAATCCCCTTGGCACCTTTGGCGATTATCTACAATCTGCCCTTGGCCAGCTTGGTGATCTTTTTTGCTTTGTTTTTGCTGGTGGTGCGCAACGACAAGATCAGCCACTTTATTCGCTTCAACGCCATGCAGGCAATCTTAGTGGATATTATTCTAGTGTTGTGCCGGTTTATCCTACCAGTTTTTCGAGCACCGGGAACCCAATTTCTGCTAGAAGTGCTCTCGAACTTTATTTTCTTAGGGGTAGCTGCGGTTTTCGTCTATGCCGTTGTGCAGTCTCTACGAGGACGCTATGCAGAGATACCAACCATTTCGGATGCCGTTTATGCCCAAGTTCCCTAGCGGCTAACCACCGGATTATCAAGAGCGCCAATTCCTTCAATCTCTACTCGAACGCGATCGCCGATCTGCAGAGAGCCGACTCCTTCTGGAGTGCCCGTCAACACAACGTCTCCAGGCAATAAGGTCATGACCTGGCTGATGTAGGAAACTAAGACATTCGGTGCAAAGACCATTTGATCAACTGTTGCCGACTGAACTACCTGATCATTTACAAAAGTTTGCAATTTGGCACTGGAATTGAGTTCTCGGACAATCCAAGGACCCAGCGGGCAAAACGTATCAAATCCCTTCGCTCGGGTCCATTGACCATCACGTTTTTGTAAATCCCGCGCTGTGACGTCATTGGCAATGGTATATCCCCAGATCTTCGTTTTTGCTTCTTCCACAGTGCAGTTGGAACAGTAGGCCCCAATTACTAAGGCTAGTTCCCCTTCATAGTCCACTTGTCGTGATAAGGGGGGATATACGATTACTTTATCTGGGCTCAGGACAGAGGTTGAAGGCTTCAAAAACAACAAGGGTTCCTGCGGTACAGGTGTCCCCATTTCAGCAGCATGGCGAGCATAATTTTTGCCTACTGCCACAACCTTAGAAGGGGCACAGGGTGCTAAAAGTTGATAACTTTCTGGCTCTAGAACCTGCTCACCCGGCTGCCCCTCTAACCAAGGGGGAGCATCGAGAACTTGTACACTCCGGTCGAGTTGCAGTAGCCCGTAATAAGTACTGGCTGTCGCGGTTCTAATACGGACATAACGTTGAGCCATGGGAGAATGAATAGGTTGGGACAACAATCTGGAGCAGAACTTTTCAGAACTGGGATAAGATTATAGGTCCTTGCCTCTAAATGCTAGTGAAAACCAGACTCACTTCAACGGTCTGACCTCTAGCTAGGGGCCTTTGTCCATAAGGAGAATACCTCAATGAATTTTATTTACGAGACCATGTACATTTTGCGCTCTGATCTCAGTGAAGAACTCTTAGATCAGACAATTGAGAAATACCGAGCAATTCTGCAGGAACAAGGAAGTGAGCAGATCGAGGTTCAGCACCGAGGTAGACGGCGGTTAGCATACGAAATTCAGAAGCAACGCGAGGGCGTCTACATTCAAATGAACTACAAAGCTCCTGGCACTGCTGTAGCTGTTCTGGAGCGGGCAATGCGATTGAGTGAAGAAGTGATCCGCTACTTAACCGTCAAACAGGAAGAGCATGAGGAGGCAGAAGCGGTAGAGGCTACTGCATGACCCTCAGCTATCGGTTTTGAAAAACAGGTTGTGACACGATAGGGAACAAGTCAGGCTTATTCACTTTGATGAGGTAAGCCTGACGAAGCCAAAGCTGTAGCTTATTCTAAAGACATTGCTCTCGTCTAAAGGTGTGCGACGTTACAAGACAAACTCCGCAGTTTGAGCAATTTTAAGGTAGACATTCAGGTTGCGTTTGGAACTGGAGTTTTAGAAAGCGTGAGTCAAGCAGAGAAAACGACTTCACCAAATCTTCACGAACAAGTTTTGTCTTTGCGTCAGGATCTACAAATCCGAGATCAGCTAGTGCAGCAATTATCAGAGGAGTTGTTTCGACTGATCAAACAGCCTTCTCCCCTACAAACAGAAGCTGACTTCATAGCTAAACAGTCTCAATACAAGCAACTGCAAGCGGCTCAACAACTTGATTCCTGCCGCGAAGAAATTAATCACCGTGATATTGAAATTGCTCAACTGCAATCATCTATGCAAGACCTGAGTGAGCGTAATTTCTTCCTAGAGCAGCTCGTGCAAGAGTTACCTGCAGTCTACCAACAAAGATTTGCGGCGCGGCTGACCCCGATTAGACAAAAACTAGCGATGCTCCAACAAGAAAACCGCCAGTTACATGCCAAGCTTGAGAGTGTCAGCTACCGCTTAGCTGTCAAGACGCGCTTTGCAGACCAAGTAGAATTCCCTAACTTTTCAGAATCTAGCAAACCTGATTAGCAGCCTTCGAAGAATTTTTCTTCTAGTTTATTCAAGCTGAAGAGATTTATTTTGGCCTCCTCTCGTCTTTGCTGGCCTAGCACGAGATCGCCAGCTGGAGCATTCAAGAGCTGTCCTCACTAACAGCCACTAGCATTGCCTCACTAAGTGAGCGAGTACGGAATTAAGCCATTTTGTTTGGCGGTTAGCAAGCCTTCGCTCAACTTGAGCTAACGCGATCACTCCCGACCCACAAATCCGGTCAATTTGAAAGGGAGCTGTCTGACCAAAACTGCCTTTCGGTGCGGCATAGTGGATTTCAATGCGCAGATGCGGACCAGTGCTCCAACCGGAGTTGCCACTATAGCTAATCAGTTGACCTGCCTGAACGCGATCGCCTAGCTTAATGCCAATTCTAGCTTGGAATCCCTGCTCCAAATGCAAGTAGGCAGAGCGGTACTCATTCGTATGTTCAATCAACACATAATTAAATTTGTGAAGATTTTCTTCCCCGCCGCCGGTATCAGGAAACCTATCTTCTAGGTTAAGAACCTTACCAGAACGCATGGCGTAGACAGGCATACCAATATCAACCGAAAGATCAAAAGCATACTCCATCGGGCCCAGATGAGAATAGGACCCATGCGGCCCTTGGGAAATTATGCCAGCTTCCCTTAAGGGATGGCATAATCCGACCAGTGGGGCAGCTTCTGTGGGATTCGATTGAAGTGCCACCTCAGAAATAATACCACCAGAGCCCCGCTCAGGGTTAAGCAGAGCAACAGCATTTGCTACCACAAAACCTTGTCTATCTTTTGTTTCAACTTCATACCACTGGTGCTGGCGGTCACTAGAAACCGCAAGTTTACGATGAATTTTTAATGTTGTCCCAGTATACCAATCAGCAATCGCTCTAGCATTACTAAATGGTGCTGATTTGAGTTCTAGCCGTGAGGTTTGCGATCGCCAGTTAACCGAGCCAATCTAAGTGGATTTGTGAGATTTTTTCTGCTCAAACCGTTTGACAGAGCCACTTTCAATATTCTTAAACTTGTTAATCTTACCTTGCGATCAGCAAGCTTGATCTCTAGTTTTTAAGCGTTCGAAACTATATTTTACACCAACACAGCGAAAGCCTTTAGCAACTATAGATTGAGCTGAACCTGCTGTTGAAATTAAGCTTAAAAATGCTGCATTCGATAGAAACTCTTGCCTAAACATGACAAACTCTTGTATAGTTCTGCATTAGTATTTATACGGAAGAAATACCCCGGTAGGGTAATATTCTTCCCCATGGCCTAGAAAGCCGTAAGACGATGCGGCTAGGTCAGATTTTCTATGCGAAAAAAGGGGGTTGTTAAAGATCAAAAATAGCCATAATAAGCAAGAGCAGAATCAAGATTAAGCATCTAAGGCTAGCACTTCAAATTACAAATTAATTGCTTAGGTAAGCTACACCTAGCCTTCAACGGATTAGCATATGACGCCTTCAACCCAATTGATTGGCAAAGATGAACCTTGCTTTTAGCAACGTTCTGGCGTATATAGTGGCTTTTGCCATGAACGTAAGTGTGTGAGTGTGTGATCAGGTTTAGTAAGATTTTGCGCCGGGTTCCCAAATGCGGGAACAACCAATAAAGCATACCTGTCATTAGTCCTATTAATGGGAATAATGCAGGTTCCAGCAGTTTTTGCTGAAGAGAAATTCTTCTGTATTAGTGGCTGGACTTATCCTACTTCCCACTCAATTAACACACGTTTTAAAACATCTCAAGGGGGGAAGAGTATTGAGCAGGAATTATAAAAATGCGAAACAAAGATTTATCTTATCGGACTGGAGTGCCGATTTTGGTTGGTGCTATCGTAGGCGCAATCGTCACTAGCGGAGCTTACCTGATTACTGCTCCCTTAGCCCAAGCAGCAACCCTTTTCAGTAATGATGGTGTCCAGTTTGATGAAGATACTACCCTTGAATTTAATTTCAAGGAATCTCACGGTGTCTATAAGTCCACTTTTGGCGTGATTGACTTAAATACAAAAGAAAGGTTTCCGCTGATTAAAGAGACAAAATCTTCTGATGTATTCCAGCCTGTAACACGCCCCTCTGATCGCAAACGCAACATCGGGGATAAGAATGACTTCTTAGGGACACCAGGTAATGCTGTGCCAAACCCGACAGCTAAGTTCAACTTTAAAGCCAACACCAGATATTCTTTCTTTCTAGATTCGGCCTACGAAGAGCGACCTGTAGGCACAGCCTACTCCACAAATTTAATGAACCCTGGTGGAGTACAACAGGCTAAGTTCGACACCGACCCAGCTAATCTGTGTAACGGTGGTAGCACCATTGCCTGGGATGATACCGGAGCTGTTTTAGTCAAAACTCCAGAACAACAAGATACAGATTTTGATGACGTTTATATCGAAGCTACTAATGGTGTTTGTGCAGTAGGTGGTGGCGCAGCTCCAGCAGCAGTCGGTGGCGGTATGCCGCCAGTAGTAGCTGGAGGTGGACCAGGATTTATTCCATACCTACCGCTAGCAGGTTTAGCTGCGCTTCCTTTTGTCTTGGGAGGTGAGGGAGATAATACATCAACTCCACTACCGCCAGTGTTAGATACAGTCACTCCCCCAGGAGCAGAAGGTACACTAACTCCTTCAGGAGCAGAAGGTACACTAACTCTCCCAGGACCAGGAGGTACAGTAACTCTCCCAGGAGCAGAAGGTACAGTAGTTCAACCAAATGCTAAGGCAGTACCTGAACCCTCAACCACTATTGGGTCATTAGCCCTGATAGGTGGGTTTCTGCTGCGAAGAAAATTCAAAAAGATTTAAAGCCAATCAAACGTCGTGAGAGGTAGCGGACTTTACTCAACAAGGTGTTGATGATTGGCTACCAATCGTGATGACTTTGAACAATTGCTAACTATCGGGGGGCTATTAAAACAGGTGAAAAAAGTTTTGGAGTGGTATCTCAAATGCATACACAAAAAATAGGTTTATTAACAGGCGCAATATTATTGCTGCTGGTTAGCTTATCTGCGCAACCGGCAATGGCTGACACGTCAGGTAGCCAACTAGAAAAGTCTACTAATCAGCGCAATACAAATCTTGGTCAAGCTTCAACAGGGACACAGCGCAACGTAACTGGAATTGTCAACTCATTCCAGGGAAGTACCTTGGACCTACGGCTGGCCGACGGCACCTGCAAGACATTTTCAGTTGAACCCAGTACCGTTGGCTCCCAGCATCTACGCAAGGGGACACTTGTCACCTTTGACGCTGATGCTAATAGGCGTGTTACTAGAATCCAGCAGCCGGAAGTTGCTGAAACGATTAATGGGGTCGTTACCAAGATTGCTAATGATCAGGTAACACTGAGGCTTCCGAATGGACAAACTAGAACCACAGTAGTTGCACCAGCAACAGCACAGCAATTAAAGTTAGCCCCTGGCGTTCCGATCGCAACGACCTTATATCGCGGTACCTCACTCACAAAAATTTGTGTACGCGCCTTAGACATTCCACCCGTCGCAGCAGTACCTGTGCCCGTTGCCCAACCCCCTGTTCCACCCGCCTTTAAAGCTCCACAACCTGTAAGGGCTCTTTGGTAAGCTAAGTAGCTGTAGCGAATTCTGGCACGTACGACCCTGATTAAGATCGGGGTCGTCTGGCTTTTTTGTAGTTTATGAAGTCTTCCCCACTCTAGAAGACGCTAGTTACAAATTGATTTGCGCTAGCGTTAAATTAACCGACGCACTTATTTTGGCTACTTTACTGTGCTCTCTTCTAGACGTCTTGTATTGATTAGCTTGGCAATAATACTGTTGGCTCCATTAACTGCTTGTGGAAACAGCAGTTCCTTGGGGGAAGTCTTCGCACCTGATCCCAAGCTCAGCCAGTGGACTCCGACGGATATCCAAGCAAAGTTGCCAGAGGATTTTCCCCTAGAATTACAATATCCCAACGCTCAGCTCCAAGAAGTGGAGCAAGGAACCAGTCAGCCAACTGCAGAACCCACTGCTGCCGCCACAGCCAACCCTAGTGGTGAAAAGATAACGCGCTGGACAACACCTGATTCAAGGGACCAGCTAAGAGATTTTTATCAAAACGTTTTTCAGCGAACTGGTTGGAGAATTCTAGAGCAGGCAACGAACGAAGATGACGGTACCTTAGTTGCTCAACGCCAAGACTTGCAAGTTACGGTTGCTATTCCAAACGTTGAGCCATCCCCAGCAGCACCATCGACGCCAGCAACACCATCAACGACTGATAGCAATGGCCAAACACCAGGGACCGAGTTCGCGATTCGGTACGTTCGCAACGATAGTGCGAACGCGCAACCCTCGCCCGAGGCTACTCAAGCAGGTGGCGATACCTTAAGTACAGCTTCTGCCCAGCAATTCACAGATCTCGACCAAGCTCCGGCGGCACTCCAGCCCTACCTACAAGACCTGGCAAAGTTAGGGGTTCTCACATCAAGTGCCCCTAGCGATTCTGAATCTCAATTTCGTCCCAGCGCAGTTATGAGTCGTGGGGAATTTGCCCGCTGGCTAGTTGCAACGAACAACCGGATTTATCGTGACCAGCCTGCTCGCCAGATTCGGTTGGTGCCAGACTCGACAGAACCTGCATTTCAGGATGTTGCTCGCAGTGACACGGCTTTTCCTGCGATTCAAGGACTGGCGGAAGCGGGCTACATCCCTAGCTCCCTTACCGGTGAATCAAACACCAATGCCTTCCGTCCCAATGCCCCGCTGACACGCGAAGAGTTACTGCTCTGGAAGGTGCCTGTAGATGTCCGGCGGATATTACCAACTGCCACCGCTGATGGCGTGAAGCAAACCTGGGGGTTTAAAGATGCCAATCGAATTAACCCTAGAGCCTTGCCAGCGGTATTGGCTGATCACCGCAATGGGGATCTTTCTAATATCCGCCGCGTCTTTGGGTCAACATTACTCTTCCAACCCAAAAAAGCTGTCACTCGTGCTGAAGCAGTGGCGGCTCTTTGGTACATTGGCACCCAGGGTGAGGGTTTCTCTGCCCAAGAAGTACTTAGGGGGGAACAGCAAGCATCACCAGCGGCAGCCCCTTCGACAGCCCCTTCAACAGCCGATCAACCTAGTAATTAACTTGTACGTGGTTTGGCATGGCCTACGATTACGACGCTTTATTTGAGACGATTGAAACCTTGGTGCTCCACCATTCTCCGAGTGGGGTCGAGGCAGAAATTGATCAATGGTTGATTAAACGGTTTCAAGACCTGGCTGAAACCTGGCAGGATGAGGCTGGAAATATCATTGCCCGAATTCCGGGTCACAATCGAGAAAAAGCGATCGCCATCACGGCTCACAAGGATGAAATTGGGGCGATTGTTAAATCAATCAGCTCGGAAGGACGCGTGGAAGTTCGCAAACTGGGTGGTTCCTTTCCCTGGGTTTACGGGGAAGGGGTGGTCGATTTGTTAGGTGACCAGCAAACGATCAGTGGCATTCTTTGTTTTGGCTCCCGCCACGTCTCTCATGAGTCGCCGCAAAAGGCGCAGCAAAATGATGCCCCTCTGGCCTGGGAAGACACCTGGGTGGAGATGTTGTGTCCCCCAGAAGCATTGACAGCAGCGGGGATACGCCCCGGTACCCGCGTGGTAATCGGTAAGCATCGCAAGCGACCTTTCCGGTTAAACGATTATATTGCCAGCTACACCTTAGACAACAAAGCTTCTGTGGCAATTTTGCTAGCTTTAGCCGCACAACTAGAACAACCAGCGGTAGATACTTATCTGGTTGCCTCAGCCAAGGAAGAAGTTGGGGCGGTAGGAGCACTTTACTTTACGCAGCACCAAGCCCTGGCTGCTTTAATTGCGCTAGAGATTGCACCGCTGGCACCTGAGTATCCAATTAAAGCTGGAGCAGCCCCTGTCCTGCTGTCTCAAGATGGCTACGGTATTTACGATGAAAACTTGAATCAGCAATTGCGGCAGGTGGCAGAGCAAAAGGAGATTCCACTCCAATTTGCAGCGATCAGTGGCTTTGGCAGTGATGCTTCCATCGCCATGAAGGCGGGCCATATTCCAAAAGGAGCTTGTTTAGGCTTTCCAACCCAAAATACCCATGGCTATGAGATTACTCACCTGGGGGCGATCGCGCACTGTATAGAGCTACTGCACGCCTATTGCGAAACAGAGTTCTAAATAAATTTTCAATTGTGAAGCAGAGCCGCTCTAGCAGAAAACAATCCTGCTGATTATTCCAGCAGGAACTGGGGTGCAACAATTAAAGATCGTTATTGTTTACTGCTGACTTGAATCTGTGACCTCTCGACTATCGCCGCTCCTATCAAAAACCTCTACCAACTTAACCCCGCTGCGAAATTTATTGACGGATACTCTGACGATTTTTTGGGGCGAGTGGCTAGACTTACGGGTCCGAATTGTTCAAATTGCTGCTTCTGGCCTAATTTCACCATTGATCTACATCTTGGCTTTTGGTTTGGGATTGGGCAGTTCCCTAGATGCTGTTACTAAACCGGCAGCCGGAGATAATTATCTAGAGTTTATTTTGCCGGGTATGGTTGCCCTTTCATCGATGGCAATTAGTTTTGGTGGCACAACGTTTTCGATTTGCGGCGATCGCTTATTCACTAAAACCTTTGAAGAACTGCTGCTTGTCCCTGTGCATCCTTTAGCCCTCTACCTAGGGAAAGTACTGGCCGGGATTGCCAGGGGCTTGATGACCTCAGCTTCCGTAATCCTGGTGGCTATTCTATTTACAGGCCAGATCGGTAGCTTCTTAAACCCCTTGTTCTTATTGCTGCTGGTTCTAAACTGTGCCGTTTTTGCTGGTGTTGGCGTACTGGTTGGCTTAAGTGTCAAGTCTCTGGAAAGTGTAGGGCTCTACAACAATTTCTTAATTGTCCCGATGTCATTTTTGGGCGCCACTTTCTTTGATCCCGGCACCCTGCCTCTGGGACTGAAAGCCATTGTCTACCTGCTACCCCTAACTTATGCCAGCATCGGTCTCCGCGCCGCCGCCTATCAACCGCTGGCTACATTTCCCTGGTATACCTTGCCCGTTTTACTCGCGGCGGCACTGATCCTTTCAGCTTTGGGAGCCTATCAGTTCGCTCATCAACAAGACTGATAGGGTTATGCTTATCTGCCTCCCTTTGGAGAGTCCTGAGCTGTTCTCCTCTATGTGCAGGCAATGTAAATATTTGTGATATTACTTGACAAGAAAGATTTGTAATATTAACTAACAAGGGTTATGGTAGGCAGAGGTAAAGATTTGCAAACCAGAACTTCTGGATTAACGCTATCCCAAATCTAACGACTTCAAATTGCCAACCATGACATACACTATCGATTCAGCTCAGGCTATTTTTCCTGGCACTCGGGTTGCTGATGCAGTTCCAAATACTACTGACAAGTTCAATCAACTGAGTGTTGACGATCAACTGGCATTCCTTTGGGACGCTTACACTGAGCTAGGTCGCTCAATCACTCCCGCAGCACCAGGAGTAGCAAATCTCCAGCTAATGGAGGGGTTACTCAACCAAATTAAGCAGATGTCTCCTGAAGAGCAAATGCAGGTTATGCGGGATCTGGCTAACCGGGCCGATACCCCGATCAGCCGTTCCTATGGGGCTTTTGGTGTCAACGCTAAGTTGGGTTTTTGGTATCAGTTAGGAGAGTGGATGAAGCAGGGCCTTGTTACTCCCATGCCAGCTGGCTACCAGATGTCTTCTGATGTCAAAGCAGTGCTAGAAGCAGTTCAAAAGCTCGATGGGGGCCAGCAAATCACCGTCCTGCGGAACACCGTCGTAGACATGGGATTTGAGCCCCTTACGTCTAGCCAGGATGAAAAAGTTGTCAACTTCACATTCCAGCGCCCTGAGCCAACTTCTACGGCTAAGCTGACAATTGAGGGTGTCACTGAACCTACTGTGCTCCACTATATTCAAGCGATGAATGTAGATGACATTGAGGCTGCCGTTGCTCTGTTTGCCGAGAAGGGCGCCCTACAACCACCCTTCCAAAAGCCGCTGATTGGTCGTGAGGCAATTGCCGCTTACCTGCGTGATGAAGGACAGGGACTCAATATGAAGCCCAAGCAGGGGGTATCAGAAACCGTAGAGGATGGCTATACACAGCATAAGGTCACTGGGACAGTGGAAACGCCTTGGTTCGGCGGCAACGTGGGGATGAATATTGCCTGGCGCTTTTTACTTGATCCTCAGGGCAAAATTTTCTTCGTTGCGATAGATTTGCTGGCATCCCCCAAAGAACTCTTAAACCTGACACGTGGGTAGGACGCTAAGCTAGGACCGTTTTGAAAGAGACTGGTTGCTTTTGCGCAACCAGTCTTAATTTTTTTGGTCAGTGCCTTCTGCCATGCCCTGGCTGATTTATGCACTGATATTGATCCTAGCCCCGCAAGTTATTCTCAACTCAGAAGAATCTCGCCACAATACTTTTCCCTCAAACACTTTTCCTGTTCGTGGTTTAGCCCTTCATCGCTTAAGAAGGAATATTACAAACCGGGCATCCGCTTTCTGAGACGACTAGACAAGTTTGGCTGCCACAGCTTCTGAACGTCCTTTAGAGCGAACGTACCCATCACCTTTTGGTCTGTTGCCAGTAGCGGCCAAACACCAACATAGAAGAGCAGGAGAACGAGAACTTAGATGCACCAGAAGTGCGGGTTCCGCCGCGAGATTGAGGAACTTAGCTCAGAAATTATCTAAACTGCTAGATCAATGCTGATACTCGCAGGAATAGTTGTAAGATGGCGCTTCATAAACTCAAGGACTTTGACCCCAACTACCGGGATGCCGACGATGATATCAAAGGTCTTGACGTTTATACAGAATCAACCAATGAAATGATTGGCACCGTTAGGGATGTCCTGGTTGATCAGGAAGGTAAATTCCGTTACCTGGTTGTCGAGTTAGGCTTTTGGATCCTTGGGAAGAAAGTGCTCCTCCCCGTAGCTCTCTCTCAGATCAATTTGAATGCTCAGCGTATTTATGCCAACCTGAGCAGGGAGCAAGCAGAAGATTTGCCGGAGTATCACGATCATTCAACGACTGATCACTCCTATGAAGAGCAGGTGAGGGGAGTCTACCGCCCTCCAGCCAACCATCAAGTTGTCACGGAAGCACCTCTAGGAACAGGAACTATCCATACAGCCGCTCCTGTTTCTCCGTCCAGCGCTACCTCCGAGCCAAGGAACCAATCTCTACCTAGTAGCATTTCAAATCAACTCAATACCTTTGCTGATCGGCAGGATTACAATTACCAGCAAGATCCCGACCTGTATGAAATGAATGAGCAGGCCCATGGAATGCTCAAGTTGTACGAAGAGCGGTTGATTGCCAGCAAAAGACGACTCAAAGCGGGAGAGGTTGTGCTGGGTAAGCACATTGAAACAGAAGTCGTGCAAGCATCTGTATTAATTGAGAAAGAGCGAGTTGTAATTGAACGGACAACCTCACCAGCAGCTGGAACGGTTGCCCCTCCCAGTGAGACCAACTTTCGGGAGGGAGAGATCACTCAGATAGAGGTGTACGAAGAGATTCCCAACATTCATAAAGAAGCCTTTGTACGAGAACAAATCAATCTCCGCAAAGAAGTTCAACAGGCAAGCGTTGAAGTTGAAGAAACTGTGCGGCGAGAGGTGCTAGATGTTGAAACTGAGGGGCAGCTAACGATTGATCGTAGCCTCAAGGATGACTAACTTTTGCCAGACAACCTAAGCCTTAGCCTTTTTTGCTTGCTGTTTGGCTCGCTTGGCTGCTGCTTTCTCGGCTTTCTCGGCAGTAAGTTTTGCTAGATGAGTTTGCTCTTTTTCCTCTTCGATCTTATCTAGATAGTAGTGATAGTCGCCCCGGTAGAGGCGCAGTTCTCCATTCCGGATTTCTACAATCTTGTTAGCAACCTGGGAAATAAAATAGCGATCGTGAGAAACAATAATTACCGTACCGTCATACTCTTGCAGTGCCGACTCCAACATTTCTTTGGCAGGAATATCTAGGTGGTTAGTCGGTTCATCCAAGATCAACAGGTTGGCGGGGCGCAGCAGCATTTTGGCCAGCGCAAGACGGGCTTTTTCACCCCCACTTAAAGCCTCTACTTTTTTGAATACCGTGTCGCCACTAAACAGAAAGTTACCTAAAATGGTACGCACTTCCTGGTTAGTCCACTCCGGTACTTCATCGTGGATTGTCTCCATCACCGTCTTGCGGAGATCTAAAGCTTCTGCCTGGTTTTGCTCAAAGTAGCCAGGGATGACGTTATGGTTCCCTAGTTTCACTTCACCTTCAGTAGGCTGCTCCATGCCCATCATCAAGTGCAGCAAGGTGGATTTTCCTGCCCCATTTGGACCGAGAAAGGCGACGCGATCGCCTCGCTCAATTAATAAATTTGCCCCTAAAAACAAGATCTTCTCGCCATAGGTATGAACTAGATCGACAACCTCCACCACTTCCCGGCCACTGCGCGGGGTTGGAGGAAAGCGAAAGCGGAGGGTGCGTAAACCTGTCTCTGGGGCTTCAATCCGCTCCACCTTTTCGAGTTGTTTTTCCCGGCTCTTGGCTTGGGTACTACGCGTCGCGCTAGCTCGGAAGCGCTCCACGAAGGCTTGCTGGCGCTCTAGTTCTTTTTGCTGGCGTTCGGAAGCACTTAGTTGGGCTGCCTGGGCCTCAGCTTTTTGCTGGAGATAAGCGGAGTAGTTACCCAGGTAGGTGGTAGAAACCCCGCGTTCTGTCTCGACAATTTGAGTACAAAGGCGGTCTAGAAATTCCCGGTCGTGGGAAACAATCACAATCGGCGTGCTAAGGCTTTTTAGGTAGGTTTCTAACCACTCAATTGTTTCTAAATCCAAGTGGTTGGTCGGTTCATCCAGCAGCAGTAAGTCAGGCTCCTGAAGCAGGATCTTGCCCAAACTCATTCGCATCTGCCAGCCACCACTAAAGGCGCTAACTAAGCGATCGCCATCCTCTGGCTCAAACCCCATCTCTGGCAAAATCTTCTCAATTTGGGATTCCAGGCCGTATCCATCCAGGGCTTCAAACTGACGCTGTAGGCGATCCATTTGGTGAATGAGCCGCTCTAAGCTTTTAGGCGTCGCGGTTTCCATGTCCCGGTGAACCTCAGCCAGGGATTGTTGCACATCATTAGCAGCCTTGAACACCGTCCAAAATTCTTCGCGCACTGTGCGGCTGGGGTCTACCTCAAACTCCTGGGTGAGGTAGGCAATTCGCAAGCTGGCAGGCCTGATCACTTCCCCAGCAGTTGGCTCGATTTCTCCGGCAATAATCTTCAGCTGCGTAGACTTCCCGGCACCATTGACTCCGACCAAGCCAATACGATCGCCAGGTTTAACTTCCCAGTTAATATCCTTCAGCACTTCACCAGTCGGATAAATTTTATTGATATGTTCCAGTCGCAGCATTCAAGATCTCCAGGAGACAGGGATGGCAGTAGTAGGACGGCCAGAATTTGTCCAAAGCTTCACAAAGCTTATTCAATTGTAGGAGGTTCATTTCGATCAGCCTCAGTGGATGATGGAGTTTGGGGAACCCCTTATGATAATGATGCTCAGTCCTCAGGGTCAGTGACCGACAAAGAGTGTTTTTTCTTTGCCCCACCAAGCCAGTAAATAGATCTAAACCACGACAAAAAAGCTTTACTGCTAGGTAGAAGATCGCCCCAAGCATCCTTAAATAGCCGCACCTGTTACAATAGTATTAAGAAAAATAAAGATTTTTAGAGACATAAGCAATGGGTTTATTTGGATTTAATAAAAAGCAAGCTATACCTACCCCTGACCAAGCGTTGTCAGGAAGGGCAGGCTCAATGCCAGTCCCCGCTCGTCACTATGTTAATGGTAATCCCCTTAAGCCGCCCTATCCCGATGGGCTAGAAATGGCAGTGTTTGGCCTAGGGTGTTTCTGGGGCGCGGAACGCATATTCTGGCAGCAGGAAGGAGTTTTCACTACTGCAGTGGGCTATGCTGCAGGAGCAACGCCAAATCCGACTTATCAAGAAGTGTGTTCTGGCATGACCGGACACAATGAGGTAGTCCGTGTGGTATTTGACCCGAGCATTGTTAGCTATGAAACTCTTTTGAAACTCTTTTGGGAAAGCCACAATCCTACCCAAGGGATGCGTCAGGGTAATGATACTGGCACTCAGTACCGTTCTGGCATTTATGTCTACTCTCAGGAGCAAAGAAAGTTAGCAGAAGCATCGCGAGATGCATACCAGCAGGCCCTTCAAACGGCAGGCTACGGAACAATCACGACCGAAATTCTCGATGCTCCTGAGTTCTACTACGCCGAAGACTACCACCAACAGTACCTTGCCAAAAATCCTAGTGGTTATTGCGGATTAGGAGGGACGAACGTTGCTTGTCCAGTTGGGGCGAATGTTTAGAGCTTTCACTTTACTGTTTAACGAGCAGCTCATCCTCAACAATAACTTTTGAGCTAAATGGGCCCAGAGTATCAAATCTAGCCCGTTTGTCCTTGCTACTTCTGTAGATCAATCATTAGGGTCGAGCTATGGGATTAGCTCTGCATTTATGGCCCCGTTTAGAACAAACGCATCCGATGCCAGGGTATTGTTACTTGACGGTTGATTTTTTGTCCCCGGAATTACCTTTCAGCGTCAGGTCAGTATTAACACTTCAGTTCAATATATAAAAATCTTTTTCTTAACAAACATCCTAGTCAAGTTCACTTGAGGCTCTCGGCAACTTTAGTGGGCTTTGGTTCTGCACGATCGCCTTTCATAAGCAAAGCTCCAATCACTGAAGTTGCAAACAACGACAGTGGAAGAGCAGATATTTACTGCCTCAATTGACTCCCAGCGTTCTAACGTACTCCTTGTCAATCCCGTGAAAGAGTTGTTCTGGCTGGAGCCCTGTCCTGGATTATCTATTCCAAGGCGATCGCTGAGATTTTGCTCAGTCGCTAGTCTAAGAAGTGATCGCTCTACAAGGCTTACTAAAAGGATTAAATGGTCATGCCAGCACGAATTAGGGTGATTCAAGGGGATATTACGCAACAACAGGTGGATGCGATTGTTAACGCTGCAAATAACTCTTTGCTAGGTGGGGGCGGCGTAGATGGGGCAATTCATCGAGTTGCCGGGCCTGCTTTATTAGCCGAATGTCGTCAGCTTAATGGTTGCGCGACAGGGGAAGCAAAAATTACCCGTGGTTACAACCTACCCGCAAAGTGGGTCATCCATACCGTAGGACCCGTGTGGCAAAATGGTGAGCAAGGAGAGGCGGAACTACTGGCTGTTTGCTATCGAAATTGTCTGGCTTTGGCAGCCCAATACTCTTTGCGAACCATCGCTTTTCCCTCAATCAGTACAGGGGCCTATGGCTTTCCGCTTGTTCAGGCAGCCAAGATTGCTGTAAGGGAAATCCAGAGCTTCTTAGCCATCGATAGTTTGCCAAAAACAGTCACGATAGTTTGCTTCAATGACAGCGTTTACCAGCAGTACAGCAATTCTCTCGACAGTACAATCCCCCTCAAAGATTGAGAATGGGTTGATGGCGTAGCTCTGGCCATACTGTCATCAAGGTAAGGAAGATGCTGAATCAACAGCAACCATAGTCACTGGTTGTTAGCCACGATAACTTTCCCCTGTAGGTTTGATGCCAAGGGGATCCTATTCGAGGCAGGATTGAGAGAAAGCGTTTAGTTAGAGAGCATTCGAAAGAATCGTGAATTATCTTGTTGCTGTATTACGCGATCGCATCCAGGCGGAAGCTGCCTATTCTGCCCTGGAGAAGGAGGGCTTACCTCTGGATAAAGTCGCTATCTTAGGTAGGGGTTACAAAACTGCTGATGAATTTGGCTTAATTGACCCCAGTATTCAAGCAAGTAAGCAAACAAAGGGATTGGCGTCTTGGTTAGTTCCATTTGGCTTTGTGGCAGGCTATGTATTTAATGTCTTGAGCGGCTTAGAGACTTTTCCTTGGGCCGGCCCCTTGGGAAACCACATCATTGGTGGCTTATTAGGTGCTGCTGCTGGTGGCATGGGTAGTTTTTTCGTCGGTGGTGGCGTTGGGATATCCGTTGGCAGTGGGGATGCCTTGCCCTACCGGAACCGTCTGAATGAAGGTAAATACCTTGTTGTCGTCAAAGGGTCTACAAGCCTTACTGATCAAGCTAGACGAACACTGCGGCAGTTTGAACCGGAGAGCCTTCAAGGCTACCTTGATCCCAACAGTGTAGATGCTTAAAACGTTGAAGATGCACAGTTGAGGTACTGCCTATAAACCACCATCTCTGCTGCTGGGGCTGTAGCTCTAGTCTTAAAGCTACAGGTATTGTTAGCTAGCTGGGCTATTGAGTCTTGCAAGTGGACTTCCTGGAAATAACTTGACCGCGCTTGATCCCTGAGTAAAACTGGGCTTGTCGAGCGCGCGCTTCAGCCCAGGAGGTTGATACGGCTACTATTCCCTTAACTTGCCGCAATTATATTGGGGGCCAATGGGTACCTGCCCAATCCGCTACTACTTTGGAGAGCCGCAACCCTGCCGACACACGGGAGCTGATTGCGACTTTTCCTCGTTCTGGCTCTGCGGATGTCGAGCAGGCGGTTAACGCTGCTCGTCAAGCTTTTCAGTTATGGCGGTTAGTCCCTGCTCCGATTCGGGCAGAGCAGATTTACCGATTTAGTGAGCTGTTAGGGCAACACAAAGAAGAACTGGCCTACCTGATCACTCAGGAGATGGGCAAACCCTTGAATGAAGCTCGCGGCGATGTTCAGGAGGGAATTGACTGTGCGCTCTATAGCGCTGGCGAGGGCCGCCGCATGTTTGGCCAGACAACCCCCTCTGAGATGCCGAACAAATTTGCAATGACAGTGCGATCGCCGATAGGCGTCTGTGCGTTGATTACACCGTGGAACTTTCCTGTAGCCATCCCCTGCTGGAAGGCACTTCCGGCCCTGGTTTGTGGTAATACGGTTGTCTTTAAGCCCGCTGAGGATACTCCCGCCTGCGCAACTTTTTTGATCCAACTGTTTCAAAAAGCGGGCTTGCCGGAGGGCGTCATTAACTTAATTCACGGTCTAGGCGAAGAGGTCGGCCGGGAACTAGTGGCCCATCCGGGAGTTGACTTGGTTTCGTTTACCGGATCTTCCCAGACTGGGGCAGAGGTCGGAGCGACCTGCGGGCGCACCCATAAGCAGGTTTGCTTGGAGATGGGTGGCAAAAATGCCCAAATTGTCATGGAAGATGCAGACCTGGAGCTAGCTGTAGAAGGAGCACTGTGGGGAGCCTTTGGCACAGCGGGCCAGCGCTGTACCGCTACTAGCCGCTTGATCCTGCACTCCCAAATCAAGGAGCAATTTACAACCAGACTGGTGGAGCGAACCCACAAGTTACAACTAGGTCCCGGCATAGACGGCCGTACTGAGGTGGGCCCCTTAGTTAATGCTGCTCAGCTCCAGCGGGTGAGCCGTTATCTGGAAGTGGCCCGCAGTGAAGGGGCAAAAGTCCTAATCGGTGGCGAGATAGCCAGTCAGGAGGAATTGCAGCACGGTTATTTTTTTCAACCAACTATTTTGGATCAGGTTCACCCGGATACCCGCATTGCACGGGAAGAAATCTTCGGCCCGGTAGTAGCGTTGATGGAGGTCAACACTTTTGAAGAGGCAATTCAGGTCATGAATGATACTCCCTATGGTCTCTCCGCTTCAATCTACACCCGCGATGTTAACCAGGCGTTCCAGGCGATGCGTGACATTGAGGCGGGCATCACCTATATTAACGGTCCGACGATTGGTGCGGAGGTACATTTACCCTTCGGTGGTGTCAAGCAGACAGGTAACGGTCACCGGGAGGCAGGTAGTGCTGTCCTAGATGTGTTTAGCGCCTGGAAAACGATCTATGTCGACTTCTCCGGTCGCTTGCAACGGGCCCAGATTGATAATCATTGAGGCTGACCATGCTAAGCATCCCGATTGACCAATGCCTGCCCCAGGTACCACGCCTCTCAGGTGCCTTACCGGGTCCTCGTGCCCAGAGCCTGATTGACCGAGATCAAGCGGTTACCTCACCCTCCTACACCCGTGGTTATCCACTAGTGGCAGCTCGCGGCGAGGGCTGTATGCTGGAGGATGTCGATGGCAATGTGTTTCTAGACTTGACAGCAGGTATAGCGGTTGCCAATACGGGTCATGCCCATCCCCAGGTCGTTCAGGCAATCCAGGCGCAGGCCGCGCAGCTACTCCATATGTCGGGGACAGATTTTTACTATGCCCCAATGGTCGAGCTAGCGGAACATTTAGCAGCCTGTGCTCCTTTTCCTGCTCCTGGCCGTGGCCCACGGGCGCGAGTTTTCTTTACCAACTCAGGTGCAGAGTCAAACGAAGGGGCATTTAAACTGGCTCGCTATTATACTGAGCGCTCACTGATCGTCGCTTTCTTAGGAGCCTTTCACGGTCGCACCTACGGAGCCATGTCGCTCACAGGTTCCAAAGCAGTACAACGTCAGCAATTTGGCCCCCTGGTGCCAGGAGTTACTCACATCCCCTATGGCAGCCACGCCAGCCTAGATTACCTAGAACAGCAACTCTTTCCAACTATCTTGCCCCCCAACGAAGTGGCAGCCATTGTAGTTGAACCAATTCAGGGAGAAGGTGGCTACATTGTGCCAGAGGACGGTTTTCTGGAGCGCATCCGCCAGATTTGCGATCACCACGGCATTTTAATGATTGTTGATGAAGTGCAGTCTGGAATGGGCCGCACGGGTCAGTTGTTTGCCGTACAGCACTGGGGGGTGATGCCCGATATCATTACGCTTGCTAAGGGCATTGCCAGCGGACTACCCTTAGGGGCAATTCTTGCCCGGCCTCACCTGATGAGCTGGCCCCCTGGTTCCCATGCCACAACCTTTGGCGGCAACCCCGTGGCCTGTGCTGCGGCCAATACCACTTTGAAATTGCTAGAAACCGGATTAATTGAAAATGCCTGCCGGATGGGAGAAGTCTTCCGCTGTGGGCTGGACCAGTTGGCTTCCCGGTTCCGTTGCCTCTCGCCTCCACGGGGTAAGGGCCTGATGGTAGCTGTTGACCTGCTTGACCCTGGCTATAACCTTGATTCCAAACTGCGCGACCAGATTGTAGATCAAGCCTTTTATCGGGGGCTATTATTGCTTGGTTGTGGTCAAGCGGCAATTCGGTTTTGCCCACCGCTGGTGATTAATCACGACCAAATTGGGGTGGCTCTAAAAATTCTCGCAGACCTATTGGCAGAAGTATGAGAACTCGGATCGCCCAACATCTCTGGGCTAAACTTTGGGAAGATTACAGACGCCGCGTTAGTTACGCCCAAGTTTACGAGCAGATGATCCGACAAGCTGGGGGGACAGTGGCCAATGACCATATCGCCTTCCGGTCCCTACGATTGGGTTTAAGCGGGAATACAGGAATTAGCTACCTGGGGCGGATAGCAGAAGCCTTGGGTTACATTGTTGCCGGAGAGTATACCTTTGCTGAGCAGCAACTCTATGCCCGTTACTATCGTCACCCAGAGCAGGAGCGGGCCAGCTTACCCAAGTTGTTTCTCAGTGAATTAGCCGTAGATAACCTACCGGAAGCAACAGCCCAGCTCATCACTCAAACCGTTCGCTCAAAAGATTCCAGCAGTTTGCTCAATCTGCAGTGTCTAGAAAGTTGGATGAATTCAGTGAACACTGAATCAGAGGCTGAGGCGATTGCCAGCCAACTTCAAGCTGCCTTTAGGCGCCCCTGGGCAGCCCCTCAGCGCTCCGTTGTCGAAGCCGTCAACCGCATCTCGCAGTACGGAGCCTGGGTGCTGTTGCATGGTTATGCGGTTAATCACTTCACGGGATACGTGAACCGCCAGAATACACCCTGTTACCTAGATATTGAGCATACGGCGTGCGGGTTGGCTAAGCAAGGTGTACCCATGAAAGCAAACATTGAGGGCAGCCGGGGCAGCGGCCTGCGTCAAACCGCCACCCAAGCAGTCACAGAGCTGGTCAGCGTGCGCGATGACACTAGCGGTAAACTGATTCAGATTCCCTGGACCTACGCCTATTATGAAATCGCTGAACGCTTTCACGTGGAAGGGGCTAGCGGCGAGCACGCACTGTTTGAAGGCTTTCTTGGTTCCCAAGCCCAGCACTTGTTTGAAATGACCCGCAAGGATGGCCAGGTGGGGAAATGAAGAATGAAAGAAAATGGCACGATTCTAGCAACCGCCAAGTACGATGAATTTGATTCATTCAGTGGCAAAAACTGTTGTAATAAACTTTAGAACTGCATAAAGAGCGAACTGCTTTGAGCTACGCGATTGATTTTGGTACTAGTAACACTGTGGTTGCGCGCTGGAATGCCGCAACCGGGCAACCAGAGACCCTAAGTTTAGGAGATGCCAGCTTGCAACTGGGGAAGAACCCTCCCCTGGTTCCCAGCCTTGCCTACGTGGAGAATGCCCGCCAAGGCCAGGTTTTAGTTGGGCAGCAAGTTCGCGATCGCGGATTAGATTTGCAGACTGACCCCCGGTTCTTTCGCAGCTTTAAGCGAGGAATTGGTACCACCATTCAGGGCTTTCTGCCAGAACTAGATGGCCAAGTTATGACATTCGAGCAAGTTGGGTACTGGTTTTTGCGCCAGCTGATCCAGCAGCTACAGATTAATGAGCCGGAATCGAACCAGTCCTTAATCTTTACGGTTCCGGTAGACAGTTTTGAAACCTACCGCCACTGGCTAGGTCGCGTTTGCCAAGATTTACGAGTTGAACAGGTCCAACTTTTAGACGAACCGACAGCCGCCGCACTAGGCTACGGGATGGCTGATCGCGAAATTCTGTTGGTGGTGGACTTTGGCGGCGGCACCTTGGACTTGGCTCTAGTACAGCTAGATGCTAACCGCCAATCGAAGACAAAACCTCGCGGGTTTATTCTCAAGTGGGGTGAGAAGATACTAACAGAATCTGCGCAACAAGTGAAGACAGCGCGGGTGCTTGCCAAAGCTGGGCAGAACTTGGGTGGCACTGACATTGACAACTGGCTAGTAGACTACTTTGCCACCACTCAGGGATTGGCCCAAACCCCACTAACCACCCGCTTGGCAGAGCGGCTAAAAATCCAGTTGTCGCAACGGCAGCAAGCTAGTGAAGTTTACTTCAATGATGAAACCTTTGAGAGCTATGAGCTAAACCTGGAGCGAGATAACTTCGAGTTGATTCTTAAGGAGCACCAGTTCTTTGAGCGCCTCGATAAATCAATGTTTCACCTGTTGCAGCAAGCGCGGCGGCAGGGCATTGACACTCAGAATATCGATGCAGTCTTGCTGGTTGGGGGCACCACCCAGATTCCAGCGGTGCAAACCTGGGCCCAGCAATACTTTGAGCCGTCTAAGATTTGCAGCGATCGCCCTTTTGAAGCCATTGCCCAAGGAGCACTACAACTACAGCAAGGATTTCAACTTAAGGACTTTCTTTACCACGGCTACGGTATTCGCTACTGGGACCGCCGCCAGAACTGCCACAATTGGCATTCGATTATTCCGGCTGGGCAACCATATCCGATGCCTGAGCCGGTAGAACTGGTGCTAGGGGCTTCCTTAGAAAACCAACCCAGCATTGAATTAATCGTGGGGGAACTAGGTGTAGAAACTGAAGGCACGGAAGTTTATTTTGATGGTGATCGTCTGATTACCCGCCCGGTCGCCAGCACTGGAGCGCAAGTACAAGCCCTGAATGACCGGGAGGGAGCGCGCAGTATTGCCCGGTTAACTCCCCCCGGCTTTCCTGGTAGCGATCGCATCAAGGTTCTTTTTTGGGTCGATGACCAACGCTGTTTGCGCATCACGGTTGAAGATCTGCTCACAGATGACACCCTCTTAGAAGATCAGGTCGTCGCCCAGTTAAGCTAGCATTTCAACCCATACTAGCTAGTAGCCAAAAGACACAAAGCATAAAGCAGCCCATACCAGGTGCTTCTCAATTGTTGAAGGTTGAAATCGCCAAAATCTTACCATAAAGCCTAGCTTCAATTGGAAGCACTTGCATTGAGTGAACCGGCATCAGCTTGGAACTAAGGCAAAGGTCAATGGACCTAATTCTGCTATACTTAATTCCTTTAAGGCCTAAAGGGCCAAGCAAAGTGCTAAATTCGCTCTGAAACTAGATTTCAGCAGCTTTTGTTTATGACTCCGGGGGCAACGAGACTAGACGTCACCCTTTGGAGAGCATGTGTCATCAATTCGTCTTGAAGCCGAAAACATGTCGCTGATAACCTACCTCAAGGAGATAGGGAACAGCGCCGCCTCTGGCACCAGTTTAATCAGCCTCAACAACGCAGCAGGTACAACTGGTAGTGCTTCTGCTACCTTTACGGGTTCCTCTGACACTTACGATGTAGTGATTGGTTACTTCGATGAGAGGGATGGGATAGCCCAGCTAGATGTCTTGATTGCTGGTCAGTCATTAAGTGGAACTCCCTTCAAATTTGATGAACAAACTGCCAGTGGCGCAGCCAATAGAAAAACATTTCGGACGAAAACGTATAGCCGAGTATTCATCGACCAGAACACAGCGATCCAGCTTCAAGGAACAGCTAACCGGAGCGAGTGGGCGCGGGTAGATTACATCGAGTTTATTCCCGTTAGCTCTACCCCTCCTGCTGCTGATAACGATACCTTTATCGGTAGGGCAGGCAACGACACGCTTAATGGCGGGGACGGTATTGATACAGCTAGCTATGCCGGCGCAACTCAGGGCATCATTGCCAACTTGAGTAAGGGGGTTGTTTTTACCCCCTTGTCTAATAGGCCACCCAAGCTGATGCCTCTAGGAGACTCAATTACTTACGGCGTCATTGACAGTCGTATCGGTGATAGAGAAAGTGGTGGCTACCGGACATTCTTATGGAACCAGCTTGTCTCTAATAGCTTAAGTGTAGATTTTGTCGGTTCAGTCACGAGTGGGCCCTCAAATCTTGGTGATAAGAATCATGAAGGGCATCCGGGTTGGAAAATCCAGGATATTGCCAACAACATTAATAGCTGGCTAGATACGTCTAAGCCCGATGTGATCCCATTACTAATTGGTACTAACGATACTAATAGCAGTGCCAGTAGTATAGCCACGGGTTTGGGTTCACTGATTGATCAAATTACTAATCGGGCTCCTAATGCCCAGCTGTTAGTCAGTACGATCCCCCCTCGTAATCCCATCAAAGGAAATGCTCGAGCAATCCACGCTGCAGAGTATAACTTAGCGATTCCTGGGGTTGTGAAGTCGAAAGCGGATCAGGGGAAAAAGGTAAGCTTTGTTGATATGCGCAGTGATCTGAGTGTCAGCGACTTGGCGGATGGGGTTCACCCTAACTCAACCGGCTACAAAGAGATCAGTGATTACTGGTACGATGCCATTCTTGAAACAAGCTTTGATAAAGACACACTTACTAGTATTGAGAACCTGGTTGGCTCAAACCTCAAAGATAAAATTGTAGGCAATGCTGGTAGCAACGTTTTAGAAGGTAGAGCTGGCAATGATGCGCTAACAGGTGGGCGTGGTGCCGATAGCTTTGTCTACAGAGCCCCAATCGAAGGGTTAGACAGCATTACTGACTACGGCGGTAACGACATCTTTCAGATCTCTGCTGTTGGCTTTGGAGGAGGGTTACAGGCTGGCACTCCTTTGAGTACGAGCCCAACGGGCTCTCCGACTGGGGTTTTTGTTAGCAGCTCCAATCCAATGCTCGTTGGTAGCAGTGCAAATTTTCTCTACAACACGAGCACCGGCTTACTTGACTTTGATGGTGATGGTACTGGAGCAGGGGGAAGAACAGCGATCGCGGCCCTAACTAACCTACCTACCCTCAAAGCCAGTCAGTTTACGATCATTACTTAGCGCTAGCGACTCTTACTCAGAGGATTCATCGTTAGTCCTTGGCTTTTAACAAGCGGTTTAAGTCGCAAGCCTTGCCAGCGACAACTGGGGTTAACACAGTAGTAACGTCGTAGGGGAATAAATAAGCTGATCAAGCGGCTGACCGGACGGCGGTGGCTGCGGTACAGCAAGCCACTACAAGTCGGGCATTTCGACGCCACCCACTGCGGAGAGCGCCGCAAAAAGTAGCGAACTATGCCTAAAATGAGCACCATTACGGTGAGGTAGACAGCAAGAGCAATCAGGACAAACGACTGGATTTGCGCTGGATAAAAAAATAAGGCAAAAGCCCCCAGAGCAGCCACCCCCAAAGCTGTCAGTTCAATCCACAACCAGATCAAAAATAACAAGTGCTGTAATCTCACAGATAGAATCTGTTGAATTAGATTGAGGCAGTAAGCCTGCCTTGTACTTAATAGACTAGCAGCGCTGAGCCGTAATTTATGATGGCCTACAATGCTACTAGCTTTTTATGTTTCACCGGATGGCATGCTGGAATCAGGAGAAAACTAGTGCAGAACGATTTAGAACCACAACCCTGTCGCTTGATTACGATCGCTATCAGCCATTATTGCGAAAAGGCCCGGTGGGCACTCGACCAGCTTGAGATTCCCTATATTGAAGAACCCCACGCTCCTTTGTTCCACCGTTTAGCCACTCGCCGCAGGGGCGGCAAGCAAACAGTGCCGCTGCTCGTGAGCGGGACAAACACGCTTACTGATTCCACAGATATCCTCCAGTACCTGGACACCGTGAGTTTGGATAAAAAATTATACCCAACGGAGCCGGAGTTACGCCGCCAGGTAGATAAGCTGGAAGACTTGTTCGACACCCAGCTTGGTCCAGCAACCCGGCGCTGGGCTTACTCTTACCTATTTGATAACTCTCCGCTAATCCTGCGGTTGTGGCAACAAGGGGCATCCCCCGTTGAGCGAATCTTATTACCCATCATCTTTCCGCTGATTAGCCGCTTGGTACGACAGGGTTTTGAATTGTCTGCCACATCGGCAGAAACCGCCTATAACCAGATCAAGCAGGTTTTTGACCTGGTAAATCAACAGCTAGCAGATGGGCGTTCCTACTTGGTGGGTGATCGCTTCTCGGCGGCAGACCTCACCTTTGCAGCCTTGGCCGCTCCTGCACTGCGGCCAGAAAACTATGGTCCCCAAACTTACCGCATTGAAAAGTTGCGGTTAAAGGAGTTGCCCCAGGCAATGGTCAACCAGCTCCAGGAACTGCGGCAAACGCCAGCGGGAGCCTATGCCCTACGCCTATTCCGGGAGGAACGTTAGTAGAAGCAGGGTGTTTAGTTTTCTGCCAATCACTTCCTCTTAATCTATATACATTCCATTGCTAGCCTTAGAATAGCTGTAACGCTCTTGAGGATAGGCAAAGAATGGCTCAGCTTCCGATCCCGGTTGTGGTCAACGGTGCTACTGGCAAAATGGGCCGCGAAGTGGTCAAAGCAGTGGCCCAAGCAGAGGATATGACGCTGATTGGGGCGGTTGACCATAATCCCACCTTTTTTGGAGAAGACGCAGGAGAAGTAGCGGGCTGCGGCCCGGTGGAAGTTCCTGTAACCAATGATTTGGAAGCAATTGTAGCTGCCGCTGCCCAAGAGAAGCAGTCTGGCGTGATGGTTGACTTTACCCACCCTAGCTCGGTCTACGACAATATCCGAGCAGCGATCGCGTACGGCGTGCGGCCTGTTGTCGGCACCACCGGACTGGCACCCGAAACGATGGAGAAGCTGGCCGAGTTTGCCGATAAAGCCAGTACCGGCTGCCTGATTATTCCCAACTTTTCGATTGGGATGGTGTTGCTCCAGCAGGCAGCAATCGCCGCCTCACAATATTTTGATCACGTGGAGATCATTGAACTGCACCACAACCAAAAAGCGGATGCCCCCAGCGGCACAGCATTACAAACAGCTCAAATGCTCTCCGAACTAGGCAAACCTTACAACCCGTCTTTAGTGCAGGAATCAGAACACTTACCTGGTGCCAGAGGCAGTATGACTGAGAACGGTATCCGCATCCACAGTGTCCGGCTACCTGGTTTAGTCGCCCACCAGGAAGTTATTTTTGGGGCTCCAGGCCAGATCTATACGCTGCGCCATGACACCAGCGATCGCGCTAGCTTTATGCCCGGCGTTTTGTTAGCGATTCGCAAAGTAATCGGCCTTAAAACCCTGATCTATGGCCTTGAGAAGCTGCTATAACCCTTAAAAGCAATCTTCAACCAGCGAATTCATTAATTGACTGTACTGCTCGGTATTGATTTTTTGATCTTCGTACAGCTCAAACAAGAAATCCAGCAGAGCCCAGCCGGTAATGTTTCGGTCTACAACACCTTTGGCAGCGGCTAATGCTTCTACGGAAGTTTCATAGTTTTTCTCGTCGATAAAGACTTCATTGCCTGGCGTGGAATAGGCAACAGTCCAGTGGCAACCTTGCGGGATCAGCTTAATGAGCCAGCCTCGATAGCATTTTTTTCGGGCGATCGGGTGTTTTTTGCGTTGGGATTGAAAAACACGGAACTTCAAGTTGAAGACTTTGAGGCTCTGCTGTTTGACCTGATCATCCTGTTGTTTAACCTGCTTCCTTAAATGCTGAAGCATTAAGCCTTGTTGTTTGACCCGCTGCGCGAGTAAGTCCAGGTTCAGTTGGTTTTGATCGCCATCCATATATGCGCAACGCTAACGTATTGCTCAGCGTTCTCTAGAGAGATAACTTACCAAAAGCAGACTAGCATATGGCCTTAGCATTATGTAATAGAGAACACATTTAGTAAAAAAGCCCTGTCTCAACAGAGCTTTTTCAAGTTTATCAGAGATCACGAGCGCTAGACAGCGGCCATTTGCTTTTCCATCTCTTCACTGTAGCTGCCCGTAGCCGCTGCACTGTTGCACTTAGCTCGATGGGCTAGTTTCTGTTGAGCAGTAGGCACATTGGCCTTCTCACCCTTCCAGCTTTCCAAGGAAGGTTGCTGCAAGGCCCGGCCATAGGAGAAGGTCAGCTTCCAGGGAAGCTTTGACCCATACTTAGCATTCATCGCGTTCAAGTTAGCAGTAGCCAGCTCATTGCTCTGACCACCAGACAGAAAAGCAATCCCAGGCACCGCCGCCGGAACGGTCCGCAGTAAGCACCTGACGGTGGCTTCCGCAACTTGATCAACACTGGCTTGCTGGGGACAATCTTGGGCAGAAATCACCATATTGGGCTTGAGGACCATTTGCTCTAAAACCACCCCTTGGGTGATCAGCTGGTTAAAAACGGTCCGCAAAACTTCTTCAGTCACCTCGTAGCAGCGCTCAATCGTATGATCGCCGTCCATCAGTACTTCTGGCTCAACGATGGGGACGATACTCGCTTCCTGGCAAAGGGCAGCATATCGAGCTAGGGCATGAGCGTTAACCTCAATGCAGGCCCGGCTAGGAATGCCCTCCCCAATCGTGATCACAGCCCGCCACTTGGCAAACCGCGCACCCATCTGGTAGTACTCAGCTAAGCGATCGCGCAGACCATCCAAGCCTTCCGTCACCTTCTCGTCAGGATGACCAGCCAATTCCTTAGCACCCGTATCTACCTTAATACCGGGTAGCATTCCGGCATCGGTAATCACCTTGACAAAGGGGGTACCATCTTTCGTGGATTGGCGAATCGTCTCGTCGTATAGAATAGGGCCACTGATAAACTCACCAATTCCTGGAGCGGTCAATAACATCTGACGATAAGCCTGCCGCGCTTCTTCCGTGGTTGGAATGCCTAGTTTTTGAAATCGCTTGTTACAGGTACCGTTGCTTTCATCGATCGCTAAAATGCCCTTACCTTCAGAGACCATTGCTTGCGCATTGGCTGCCAACTCTTGTGCACTCATATCTAAATCCTCATTAACAATTTCGTAGTAACACCTGTATTCAATCAACGTATCCAATTAAGGATTAAGGGTGCCATTGCTACCAGTGTCTATCGGTTTGCTGATGCTTACAAGTCCAGATTCGCTCTATGCATGTTTTGGTTGAGCCCCCAGCGGTACCATGCAACACAGCTGGCTGCCCCAGGGCCAAGCTATCTTGGAGGTATACGGTAAGCATTTGGATGAGGTTTTCGGCCGTGGTGGGGCAAATATCCAAAAGTACCTACGAACCAAGGACCCAGGCGATCGCACGCCAGCTTCTAGCGACCACTGAGGACCGCTCTTTTCTGGCCCAACTAAGAGACCAAATACGCTGGGACGATAAACTGCTGGCTTGGGCGATGGATAATCCCAGTCTGCGTGTCCAGTTATTTCGCCTGATCGACTGCTTACCTGCCCTGACCAGCAAACCAGAGATTGCGCGTCACCTGCAGGAATACTTGGGGGATGAGGCCGTAGAGTTACCGGCGGCCCTCAAGGGTATGCTCAACTTCACCAGTCCTGAGGCGCTGCCGGGGCAGGTTGCTGCTACTACCGTAGCCACCGCCGTCGAAACCTTGGCCCACAAATACATCGCTGGGGAAACACTGCAGCAAGCACTGAAGACGATTGAGCGGTTACGCAAAAGTAAGATGGCCTTCACAATGGACTTGTTAGGGGAGGCCGTGATTACAGAACGGGAGGCCCAGGCCTACCTAGACCGCTACCTGGAGCTGATGACCCAATTGACGGCGGCGGCAGCGCAATGGCCGACGGTGCAGCAAATCGACAAGGCAGATGGAGAAACGCTGCCCAAAGTCCAAGTTTCGGTGAAATTGACCGCCTTTTATTCGCAATTTGATCCACTGGATGCCCAGGGTAGTCAAGAGCGGGTCAGCGATCGCTTGCGTATACTTCTGCGCCATGCACAAGCCGTGGGTGCCGCTGTTCACTTTGATATGGAGCAGTACGCCTACAAAGACCTGACGCTGGCTATCCTCAAGGATTTGTTGATGGAGGAAGAGTTTCGCCATCGCACGGATGTAGGCATCACCCTGCAAGCCTACCTACGCGATAGCGAAGCAGACCTCCAAGATTGGGTTGCGTGGGCTAAACAGCGGCAGCATCCCGTAACCGTGCGTTTAGTCAAAGGAGCCTACTGGGACCAAGAAACGATCAAGGCAATTCAAAAAGGGTGGCAACTTCCTGTCTATCGTGAAAAAGCTTCTACAGATGCTAATTTTGAGCGCTTGACGCAACTGCTGCTAGAAAATCACCAGTACCTTTATGCCGCAATTGGCAGTCACAATGTTCGTTCTCTGGGACGGGCGATCGCGATCGCCGAAGACTTGCAAGTTCCCCGCCGGGGGTTTGAGCTGCAAGTGTTGTACGGCATGGCGGACAAGCTAGCGAAAGCTTTGGTGGAGCAAGGCCACCGGGTACGGGTGTACTGCCCTTACGGTGAGTTGATTCCAGGAATGTCCTACCTGATCCGGCGGTTGCTGGAGAACACTGCCAATAGTTCTTTTATCCGCCAGCAGGCATCTGCCGAGCCAGCGGAATTGTTGGCGGCGCCGCAGATGGAACACGGAGGTTTTATGCCAGTTCACCACAATAACGCACCAGATACCGATTACGCCGCTGCTGCCAACCGGGACCACGCCTTAGCAGCCGTTCAAACCGTGCGCCAGCAACTCGGCAAACCTTACTGGCCGCTGATCAACGGTGAATGGGTATCCACCACAGAGACTGTTGATTCCCTGAACCCCGCTAACCCGCTTGAAGTTGTAGGTCAGGTCGGGTCAATTACAACGGAGCAAGCGGAACAGGCACTGCAAGCGGCTAAAGCTGCCTTTGTGACCTGGAAGCAAACCTCGGCTAAGCAGCGGGGAGATCTGTTACGTCGGGCGGCTGAGCTGATGGAACAGCAACGCAGCGAGCTGGCCGCCTGGATGGTGTTTGAAGTCGGCAAAACGCTGCATGAGGGGGATGTAGAAGTCTCTGAGGCGATTGACTTTTGCCACTACTACGCCGATCAAATGGAGCGCTTAGACCGAGGAGAGGAGCGCAATTTGCCTGGTGAAACCAATCAGTATCACTACCAACCCCGGGGGCTGGCTGTGGTAATTTCTCCTTGGAACTTTCCCTTGGCGATTCCTACCGGCATGGTTGTCGCAGCTTTAGTGACGGGAAACTGCACCCTGCTTAAACCGGCTGAACCTTCGGCGGTAATTGCAGCCAAGCTGGCAGAAATTTTGGTTGAGGCAGGATTCCCACCAGGCGTGTTCCAGTACCTACCAGGGCGAGGATCAGTCATTGGTCCTTACCTGGTGCAGCATCCTGACGTTCAGATGATTGCTTTTACCGGGTCGCAGGAGGTTGGTTGTCGGATCTATGCAGAGGCAGCAGTATTGCAGCCAGGGCAAAAGCATTTGAAGCGGGTGATTGCAGAGATGGGGGGCAAAAACGCCGTGATCGTTGATCAGAGCGCTGATCTTGACCAGGCGGTTACCGGTGTAGCGCAATCAGCGTTTAGTTATAGTGGCCAAAAGTGTTCTGCCTGCTCTCGCGTGATTGTCCTCGACTCCATCTATGACAGCTTTGTGCAGCGATTGGTGGAAGCGGCGCGATCGCTAAATCTGGGGCCCGCAGAAGCTCCAGGCACTCAGGTTGGTCCGGTGATTAATGCCAAAGCGCAAGCCCGGATTCAGGAGTACATTGCTAAAGGGAAAACAGAAGCAACCGTCGCCCTAGAGCTGCCCGCGCCGCAGCCCGGTTATTTTATTGGACCTGTGATCTTTACGGAAGTTTCTCCTACTGCCACGATCGCCCAAGAAGAAATTTTTGGTCCGGTCCTATCCGTCTTGCGGGTCCAAAGCTTTGATCAGGCGATCGCTGTTGCCAATGGCACGAACTATGCCCTGACCGGCGGCCTGTATTCCCGTACGCCTTCTCATATTCAGCAAGCCAAAGCTCAATTTGAAGTGGGGAACCTGTATATTAATCGGGGTATCACAGGTGCGATCGTGGACCGACAACCCTTTGGTGGCTTCAAGCTCTCCGGAGTTGGCTCAAAAGCGGGTGGTCAAGATTATTTGCTGCAATTCCTGGAACCGCGCGTCATTACAGAAAACGTCCAACGCCAGGGTTTTGCGCCGATTCAGGGAATGGATGACTAGGTTTTACTGATTGGTTTTACTGCCAATATTCATTCCAGGTCGTTATTACCCCCGTCTCAGCTGGCAGCTTTATTTGCAGGTTGTGCATGGCGCAGCTTCTTGCAGCCAACAAAACATTCTGTCCCTTGACGTCAGTGCACCCCGGAACTGGATAGTGCTTAGAGACATCAGTGACCCGTAGATATCCGCTTGTGGGTTGTCCTAGAGCACATCGTGGCGCTAGCAGCCCCTGTAAGGCTGAAGAACTTTGATAGACTGCCTGGATAGAAGTTTGAGAAAGATCGCGAAGTATGGTCGAGCCGCGTTCGAGGTCAACTACCCCTACAGCCCCTCTGAAGCTATTGTTTGTCTCAACTCCGGTTGGCCCTCTGGGAACAGGCATAGGAGGTGGGGTCGAGCTGACGTTGCAAAACATGGCCCAGATTTTAACGGAGCGGGGGTATCAAGTGCATGTGGTTGCGCCCCGTGGTTCCACTCTCCCAAACGCAACTATCATCCAAATTGATGGGATAGTTCAGACTCCTGCCCAAACCCAAGAACGGACTGCCCCCATCCTGATGCCACCAGATTCAGTTTTGGCACGAATGTGGGATTATACCCGTCAAGTGCAGACCAATTACGATCTAATTGTCAACTTTGCCTACGACTGGCTGCCCTTCTACCTGACACCCTTTCTCAGGACTCCAGTTGCTCACATGGTCAGTATGGGTTCGTTGACTGATGCCATGGATCAGATCATTGCTGAAGTGGCAGCCCAAGCTCCCGCGACCATTGGCGTCTATACCCAAACCCAGGCAGCAACCTTTGCTTTTTTTGATCAGTGTTATCCCTTGGGTAGCGGCCTGGATTTATCCCTATATCAATTTTGTGAGGAACCGGGGCCTTGGTTATGCTGGCTGGGCCGGATTGCCCCGGAGAAAGCTTTAGAAGATGCTGTAGCCGCAGTTCAAGCTACCCGAACCCCCTTAAAAATTCTGGGCCAGATCCAGGACACAGCTTACTGGCAGCAAATTCAGCAAGATTATCCAGATGCTCCAATTGAGTACTTAGGCTTTTTACCCACAAAGCAAATGCAGCAGGTGGTGGGCCAATGCCGAGCTTTGCTAATCACCTCCCGCTGGGTAGAAGCCTTTGGCAATGTTGTGATTGAAGCTTTAGCCTGTGGGACGCCAGTGATTGCCTACCGTCGCGGTGGGCCAGCGGAGATCGTCCGGGAAGGTAAGTCAGGTTGGTTAGTTGAACCTGACAGTGTATCCGGGCTTATCACCGCAATTGGGAGCATTGACGAAATTGACCGTGTGGCCTGCCGCCAGCAAGCGGAGTCGGAATATTCCCTCTCTGCCCTGGGCGATCGCGTGGAACAATGGTTTCGAGAGATCCTCTGCACTCGTCTATGACCCTTAGCTGCCAATTACCACCACCCCTTCGACCAGGCGATTGCCTGCACGTGGTTGTCCCTAGTGGCACCCTACGTGAACCGGATGCCCTACACCGGGGCATTGAGATCTGGAGATCGCGAGGCTATGAAATTGAACTCAGTTCGGGGGTCGAGGCCCGTTGGGGTTACCTAGCGGGTAAAGATTGCGATCGCCGCCGGCAGCTAGCTACTGCCCTGAAAGACCCTGGCTGTCGTGGTGTACTCTGTGCCCGCGGTGGGTACGGTGGTGCCCGGTTATTGGAAGATTGGGTCTGGTCTAGGGACAGCGTTCAAACTGATTCCAAGTGGTTGATTGGCTACTCAGACATTACCAGCTTACTTTGGAGCCTTGCCCAGGTTGGGGTTGCCGGTGTGCATGGACCTGTCTTAACCAACCTGGCGGCTGAACCGGAATGGTCACTGAATCGTCTGTTCGACTGTGTTGAGGGCCGTCCGCTTCCTGCTTTGCAAGGCATTGGCTGGGGAGGTGGCAAAGTAAGTGGTGTTCTGTTGCCTGCCAATCTGACGGTAGCAACCCACCTGCTGGGCACCCCTGTTCAACCAGATTTGACAGACGTGATCTTAGCGCTGGAGGACGTTTCAGAAGTGCCCTACCGGATTGACCGGATGTTGACCCAGTGGCGGATGAGCGGTGCCTTTAAAGATGTGCGGGGAATTGCGTTGGGGCGGTTTAGCCAGTGTTATCCCCCTGCCCATATTCCCAGTTTTACAGTGGAAGAAGTTTTACGCGATCGCTTAGGCGGCTTAGACATTCCGGTTGTTTCCGGCCTCCCCTTTGGTCACGATGGCCCTAATGCTGCTCTGCCTGTAGGTTTACCCGTCTGTCTAGATGCTGATCAAGGTTTGCTGAATTTTGAGTGAAGACCAAGACACCTCAAAATCTTTAGAATGGGACTGTCAAAAAGCCACCTAAAAGAACCACAGCAACCGTATCTACAAAGCCATGAATCGTAATTGAGCACCAAAGCCGATTTGTTTCCCCAAAAGCAAAGGAATAAAATAAAGACGCTAGTACAGCAAGTAACACATAAACAAGCTTGTATTCAAAAGACGATAATAAACTCTCTGGGCCAGGGTTATTGCCAATATGACTAATGCCAAAAATAACTGAACAAATCACAGCAGAATAACAAGTGATTATTTGATTAGTAAGCTTTGCTTTAGCCCGCTCATTGAGCTGGTCGCGAATAAAAACCATCAGGCCAGAACGAAAAAATATTTCTTCAAAAATGCCGACTCTGAAGCTAAATAGGACAGCATAACTTAATAAGTTCAATATTTCAGAACTAGATCCAAGTAGATGAGTTGGCTTTACAAAGCCTAGCAATACTGCTGGTGGTACTAATATCAAGATAACTAGAGGGAGATGATAGAGAAGGTACTTAAGGTCTAACAGACGAACTTGAAAGCTATACCCAAAATGTTCACGGCCCAACTCAAGCCCGTAAACGATCACTAAAACAAAAAGATTGATACCCATAAAGGTACCAAAACTAAAAAAAGGCATAGAAAAATAAAATAGTGTGCCAAGGCAGGTAATTATTAAAAAGAGATCAAATATCATTAACTTCTGGCTAGAAGTTCGTTTACATATTGGTGAAGTCATTAATAAAAAGACTAAAACATAGCCCAAACCTATGTAATAACCTTCAAATTGGTTAGAGTTGTAGTTAGAGGAGATTAGCGAAGTATGGCTAAGAACCAGATAAATAAAGTTAACCCCAAGCAATAATAATAGTTGAGAATTTAGTCGAGAAACTACTATAAAATCTTGAATAGTTTTTACTTCTTTACTTGTCCGAAGCTTTAACATCAAGAAAGGAATCCTTAGAGCTACAAAAACTCCGGCGATAAACAATACTGTATTAAACCAAAATTCATCTTCAAAGATTAAACTATTAATTTGATTTAACCAAACGAAGTTAGCTGGGCTTAAGCTTAAAAATTTAACTACACTGATATAAATTGTGAGTGCAGCACAGACTAAAACTTGAAATGGTAAGCCAGCATTTTTTAACAAGTCCTTCTTGGCAATTCTAGAGCCTTGAGGCGTTGCCAAGAAGAAAACAGGTAAACCACAAAAAAAGACGGTGCTTGTAGCTTCTAAAAATTTTTCTAGGTTAGTCCATTGCTGAGAGCCTGAAAAGTTTAACCTTATAATTACTGCAAAAAACCATATCAAACACGCAAGAATTGCAACAATCAATTCATTTCTACCATTGTATTTTTTTGGTCGGGCAAACTCGCAGCGATTTAGTAATAAATTTAAGCTCATAATATTTGTAAAACTCTATGTTGTACCTGGGCTTATTTGTAGCTCGTCAACCTTTTTTCAAGTTGCTACGTGTGACTTCTACATCTGTGATGGATCGCTATATTGCGACTGAGTTGGCGATGCCATTTCTATTTGGTGTAGGTGCCTTCTCGGCGGTTGGCTTAGCAATTGGTGCTGTGTTTGACTTGGTGCAAAAGGTTGCAGACTCAGGATTAGCCCTCACAACTGCTTTGCAGGTCCTACTGTTGCAGATCCCTGAATTTGTTGTCTTGGCTTTTCCAATGTCAACCCTACTGACCACATTGGTCGTTTATAGTCGTCTTTCAGGAGATAGTGAGATTATTGCACTGCGAGGTTGTGGCGTAAGTATTTACAGGCTGGTCCTACCGGCAATCGTTTTAAGCGTTTTCGTAACTGGCATCACCTTTTTGTTTAATGAATCTTTGGTCCCCAGCACGAATCAAAAAGCTGCTGTAGTTTTAGACCAAGCGTTAGATCAACAGAAACCTACGTTTCAGGAAAATAATATTTTCTACCGGGAGTTTAGCGGAGGGCAACTCTCACAAGTATTTTATGCTCGACGTTTCGATGGCCGCCAGCTGCAAAACCTAATGGTGCTTAACTTTGTATCTCAAGAACTAAAGCAAATTGTGACGGCAAAATCAGCAATCTGGAATCCAGGCCAAGAACGTTGGGCTTTCCTCAGCGGTACGATTTACAGTGTTGCCAGCAATGGTTCTTATGAAGGGATTGTAAATTTTGCCCACCAATCCTTCCCTTACTCTAGAGTTCCTTTAGATTTGGCTAAACACAACCGCCAGCCTGAGCAAATGAGTATTGTCCAGGCGCAGCAGTACTTACAGTTACTTGAGCAGACTGGCGATCAGCGGCAAATTCGTAAGCTAAAGCTGCGAATCCAGGAGAAGTACGCGCTTCCTTTTATCTGTGTTGTTTTTGGTTTGGCCGGAGCCTCGCTAGGCACCCGGCCTCAGCGTACCAGTACAATTACAGGATTTGGGATCAGCGTTGTGATTATCTTTAGCTATTATTTACTTTCTTTTGTCAGCAGTTCCCTAGGGGATGCTGGAGTTTTTACCCCCTTTGTAGCTGCTTGGCTACCAGCAGTATTGGGGTTAATCACTGGCAGTGTTTTGTTGTTCCGTGCCGCTCAATAGTATCGTTAGGGTTTTTACTCCACACGCTGTAGGGTGGTGATCTTGGGGTCAATAATCTTTTGCCCCGCACCAGGAAACTTCACGGCCAGACACAGTTTTTTACCTGAGCCGAAAATATGGGTGACTTGACCGACCCCAAAAGAGTTATGCACCAGGCGGTCGCCCACCAGCCAATTCAAGGTGTTTTCTGACTGAGATGATGGGTTATCAGCACTACGATCCAATGCTGACTTGCGATTGCTTGCAACTACCTGCATCCGTCGCGGAATCGCCATTGCGCTATTGCTGACCAGTAACTCCTGCGGTAACTCTGCCAAAAATGTAGAAGGACTGGCAGGTTCGCGCGATCCATAAAGACGACGTTCGCGGGCATGACTGAGAAATAGCCGCTCTTGGGCACGCGTAATTCCGACGTAACAGAGGCGGCGTTCTTCCTCTAAAGCGGCGGGGTCATCCAGAGAGCGAAAATTGGGAAATAGCCCTTGCTCTAGGCCAACGAGAAAGACAACCGGAAATTCTAATCCCTTGGAAGAATGCAGGGTCATCAGTGAGACGCGGGCCTCTTCTTTCAGGGTATCCAGGTCAGAAGCCAGAGAAGCACTGGCTAAAAAGGCAGTTAAGGTAGCCTCTTCATTCTCTTCCTCAAACTGCAACACTGCATTGTAGAGTTCCAGGACATTTTGCAACCGATCCTGGGCTTCATCCGTATCCTGGGTTTTTAGATCTTGAATGTAACCCGTGTCCTCCATAACTCCCTGGACAATTTGGGAAGCGGGCCGAACCTCCACTTGCGATTGCCAGTGCTGGATAATTTCTACAAAACGTGTAATTGCCTTAGCAGAGCGGCCAGCTAGGGTTTTGACTGAGGTCTCGTCGCTCAGAATTTCCCATAGGGGGATACCAAGTTCTTGTGCGGCAACGGTTAAGCGATCTAGGGTTGCTTTGCCAATCCCACGTCGGGGAGTATTGATCACTCGCTTCAAGCTAATGGTGTCTGCCAGGTTGGTGAGTAGCCGCAGATAAGCTAGAACATCTTTAATTTCTTTGCGATCGTAGAACTTCAACCCACCAATTACCGTGTAGGGGACACCCCAACGTACCAGGGACTCTTCAAACGGCCGCGACTGGGCATTGGTGCGGTAGAGGATGGCAAAGTTGCCCCAGTTTAGTTCCGGGTGCTGGCGCTCTAGGGCGCGAATTTGATTCACGACAAACTCCGCTTCCTGAAGTTCGTGGTCTGCCCGGTGACAATAAATAGCTTCCCCAGCACCGCGAGTTGGCTTTAGAACTTTATCAATCCGCTCCGTATTGTTCTCGATCAGATAATTAGCAATTTGGAGAATATTTTCCGTGGAACGGTAATTCTCCTCCAGTTTCACCATCGTGCGGGTGTCGTCGTCTGGCAACCTGTCGCCAAAATCTTCCTGGAAACCCATCAGGATCGTAAAATCCGCTGCCCGGAAGGAGTAGATTGATTGATCTGCGTCTCCGACAACAAATACAGAACGATGCTCCCACTCTTGAAAGGACCTGGACGCTTCCCCATTAGTTGCCAGCAGGCGAATTAAGTTGTATTGGGTACGGTTTGTATCTTGATATTCATCCACCAGGATGTGCCGGAACCGCCGGTGCCAGTAGTTTAATACTTGTTCATTCTGGCGAAACAGTTGCACCGGCACCCAGATCAAATCGTCGAAATCCAGGGCGTTATTTGCCGCCAAGGCATTTTGGTAGCGACTGTAGACATCGGCAATCACCCGCCCCCGAAAGTTGGGCTGTTGTTGTTCTAAATCTTGGGGTGACCAAGCTTGGTTCTTGGCGTTGCTGATCGCGTAACGCACCGATCGCGGCTCAAATTTGCGGTCATCCAGGTTGAGCTGGTTGATCACGATATCCTTGACTAAACTTTGGGCGTCCGACTCATCAAAAATAGAAAAGTTCTTTGTCCAGCGCCGCCCCGCCTCGTCCTGGTACTTGTCAATATCAAACCGGAGGATGCGACTGCAAAGACTGTGGAAGGTGCCAATCCATAGTTCCTTGGTGATGGTTTTGTAGACCTGCGATCGCAACCGTTTCTGCTCGTAAGGTGTCAGCAGTTCCAACACTTTGCCATACTCACTTAGAGCTTGCCGCTCCGCAAACAGCTTCTCAATCCGCTCCTTCATCTCCCGCGCCGCTTTGTTGGTAAACGTTACCGCCAGGATATTTTCTGGATCAACCCGGTGGGTCAGCACCAGGCTGGCAATCCGGTAGGTCAGCGCCCGCGTCTTGCCAGATCCTGCCCCGGCAACAACCAGGAGTGGTCCACAAAAATGTTCAACGGCTTGTCGCTGCGAAGGGTTGAGATGGCTGAGAAAGTCAGTGGTTTGCGTCATGAATACACTAAGTGCAAAGCGTTCCGTTCAAAATCTCACCCGGAACGTCTTAGGACTCCCCAAGGTAGATTTCCCTCTAAATCCTACTTAACATTTTTGACATTGAGGACGTTCAAGTGGCTTCAGGCAACAATATTAAGTGTGAAAAGAGCACCCAACATTCCCTTATATATGTCAGATATAGGGGGTATAACTTGGAGGATTGGGATGTAATGCGCCCAGAGCAGCAAAAACCTTAATTTTACAGCAGGCAGATGACGGCATAACTTGTCTTAGGAAAGCTCCAGCAACTCCTGATGCTCTTTGAAGAGAGCTAGAGGTTGCATCGTCTGCCATGTCTTATCTGGGGAGAGCTTTAATACGCGCTGATGATAGTTGGCTAAGGTTGAGCGATGTCCAACACTCAAGAAAGTGGTGCCGAGCGCTTGCAGATGTTGATACAACCGTTCCTCATTATCTAGATCTAAGGCACTAGTTGCCTCATCGAGGATGACGTAATTCGGTTTGTTCAGCAGCAGACGCGCAAAGGTAAGCCGTTGTTGTTCCCCCAAAGATAAGACATCCGCCCAGTCTTGGACAGCCTCAAAGCCACCCAACCGTTCATCTAAATCAGCTAAATTCACCTGCTCAAGAGCTTGCTTTAACTGTTGGTCTTCAACCTCCACACGGACATTAGGATAGAGGAGTTGATCGCGGAGCGTTCCTAGCAGCATGTAGGGGCGTTGCGGTAAAAAGAGGATCTGGTCTGGTTGAGGACAGATGATTGTGCCGCTCCCAGATTTCCATAGCCCGGCGATCGCCCGCAGGAGTGAACTTTTACCACAACCACTAGGCCCGATCACCAACAGCCCTTGCCCTGGGGATAACTCCACCGACAGATCTTCCACCAACGTGCGTTGATGATTTGGGGTTTCTAAAGTCAGGTGCTCTACTGCTAGATGATCAGCTTCTATGGTTTGAATCGTTGGCTGTTGATCAGATGAATCAGGAACTGAAGCCGTTGCTTGTTCTAAAAACTCTGCAAAGCTATATAAACGGTTAATTCCGGCCCCAAAGGTAGTTAGGGCTTGAAAGCGAGCCACCACGAGGTTAAGCGAGAAAAAAACCCGAACAAAGGCACCCTGGGCTTCACTGACTTTGCCAACCTCAATCTCCCCGGCAAAGATCGCTGGAGCAACCACCAGAGCTGGCAGAACGAAGGGGATAAACTCATAGGCATTCGTCAAGACATTCAAATTCAACTCCCAAACGAGGAGCTGTTTAACGTTGTGAAATACCTCTAGGAACCGCTGTTTAATTTGGTTTGACTCTCGCTCTTCACCTCGGTAAAAAGCGATCGCTTCCGCGTTTTCCCGAATCCGCACCAGACTAAAGCGGAAATCAGCTTCTTTTTTGAGTTGTTCATAGTTGAGCCGCACCAATGGTCTACCAAAAATGAGAGTCGTTACCAGAGTGCCGATCAAGGCGTAGAGCACCAAAAAAAGAACGAGGGGTCTAGAAATGCCCCAGAGCACACTACTAAAGGCAATCACCGACAGTACAGACTCCACCAAGACCAGTAAAAAAGTGAGGGATTCTTGGGTAAAACTGCGAACATCTTCGGCAATGCGCTGATCCGGGTTATCAATATCTGTCTCTGCATTATTCAGGTTATAGTAGGCGCGATCGCTGAAGTAGTTGTCTACATATCGCTCGGTGAGCCAACGTCGCCATTGCAGGCTGAGACGATCCCGTAAATAGCGATAGCCAGCGAGCAGAGGTGCGTAAACCACCAACACGCCAATAAAAATCATCACAGTTTGCCAGAACCGTGGCTCGTCCCGGGCTGAGAGGGCTGAAATGAGCACACCTCGCTTATTGTTAAGCACTACACTCAATCCGGTATAGGCCAGCAAAAACAACACCACTCCTAGCAAGAGGCCTCTGGCTTGCCATTTTTGATCACCTAGCCAGTAAGATTTGGCGATCCTCCAAAATTGCTGAAATAGTTTGAAGTTCAATCGCGCCATCGTTTAGTTTCCTTGGGGTTAGAGGCTAATGCAACAGGTTGAGCGATCAGTAGCTGGCCAATAATGCTCGCCTGTCAGGGCTTCTTCGGTATAGCTTTTCTCAAGATACTGTAGACTCTCCCGGCTGACCCTATTCGTTGGATAAAGTGGTCAAAGCAACTTGAACTGACCGCCTGACGGTCAAAGCAGTATCTCTAGGATAGTGTTGGCAAAGGTAAGCTATGTTCACAGCCGCTCTCAATCAATTCTGGGAAGTCGTCGGAGGGGTATTTCTTCTCAAGGCTGAAGTGTTTCAACAGATCAACACCTTATCTAATGGGTTACTCCTAGCGCTATTCGTGGTGTTAGCAGCCGGCTTATCGATCGCGATTGCCCAAAGTATTATTCTCTTCCTGAATCGGGTTAAGCCTGTTCGCTTCGTTTTTAGCCTGTTGATTAGCGCGGTGTTATATACCTTTGGCTATCTGTTCCTGGTGGTCAGCACGTGGTTAATTTGCTTGGTTCCTTGGTCTGTTCATGTTTCCTTAGAAACCCTGGTCAAGGTATTTGGACTGAGCTATGTGGTGCTGCTGTTTGGTTTCCTGGGAGCACTGCCCTACCTGGGAGCTCCGGTTTTGTGGATTTTATCTATTTGGCATTTATTAGCGATGGTTGTGGGGTTTGCGACTGTTGCTCACGTGTCGCTAGGCTCTGCCTTTCGCTATGTGGCAATTGGCTGGGTCGTACTGCAAGTTCTCCAGCAAACCATTGGTCAGCCGATTGCCAACCTGGGACGCTGGCTAGCCAGCCTGGTTGCTGGTGTGCAGCTCGTAACTGGCCGAGGCGACTTGATCGAAATTGTGCGTACCGGATTACACCAAGTCTCTTCACCATTAGCACATCCTTCACGAGGGGTGGTTCCAGAAGCGCAACGGCTGATTCAGTCGGCTGGAAAAATTGTTGAAGAAGTGGTTGCAACGGGGCAGAAATCGTCAGAACGGTCGGCTGGGCGCCAGAAAGATAGCTCCGGCGTACGGAAGTGGCTCAAGCCACTTCTCGGCTTACTCGGAATTGCTATCTTCACTGCCCTGGTAGCAATCCTGCTTGACCCACTACAGGATGCCTGGTCAGGGCAGTATGACCATCTGCCGGAAGTGCTGCAATTAGGTTTTGATTTGGTTTGGATTGGCCTTGTGGCGCTGGTTGTGGCCGGGCTTTTAGCCCCTCTGGAAACCTTAGGGTGGTGGGCAGGCTGGTATCACGACGAAGTAGATACAACCGTGAATACCGGCTCTCTAGGCGACCCCATTGTCGATCCCAGTAGTATCTCCCGCTATGTCATCTATCTAGATGGAATTTCCCAGTCGTCAGCGAAATATTTACCGGATGTCGAAGCCTTTCTGGAGGCGCTCATCCCCGCCTTACCTGACCATGTAGCTTTGATTCGCGGCTTAGTCACCTACTCCGTCCTCAACAACCCGCTCGATGAGGACCGGCCCTTAGCCTTTCTCTGGCAACTTGCTGATAAATCTCGGTTGGCTAACCCGACCAGTTTACTGGGCTTGATAGTCAATCTGCGCAATATTCTGATTGTTTCAGTTTCCGCCGATCGCCGCTATGGGCCTCTTTACAATCAAGGCATTGCACAGATCATGTACAACTCCCTGCTCAACAACGGTTACCAACCGGGCAGCGGTATCCCCGTTACTTTGATTGGTTATAGCGGTGGGGGCCAGATGTCTGCTGCCGCCGCCACCTTTTTGAGACGCGCGATCGCGGCACCGGTTGATGTGATTTCTCTAGGAGGGGTCATTAGCGGCAACTGCAATATTCTCCAGCTCGAACACCTCTACCATCTCGTGGGTCAGAAAGATTCCGTAGAGCAGATAGGGCCAATCATGTTCCCTGGGCGCTGGCCCCTATATTGGCTGTCTTACTGGAACCGGGCCAAGCGGCTCGGTAAGATCAGCCTGATCTCCCTTGGACCTGTGGGGCACCAGGTACCCGGAGGTTTGATGGACCCCCAATCCTACCTGCCGGACGGACGCAGCTACTTGCAGCAAACAGTTGAGCTTATTACCCAAATTTTGAACGGCAAACTGTTGGCGGCTGAACAACGAACACCGCGCCAGCCCAGCAACTACGAGCGCTACCGACAAGCAGCCTGGAATCGCTCCGACTACTACCCCCTCAATCAGAAAGTTGATCCAAAGTGGTACCAACCCATAGGATGCTGGATGGGCCGACTGATCCTACCTAAGCTTGAGGAGCGGCCAACCATCCGGGGAGTGCTATTTGAAGTTCACTATGCTCCGGCGGACTATCAGTATCTAGTTGGACAGGTGGTGAACCTGCGCTGGGTAAATGACCCGACGATCCAAAGTCTCGTGCGGGCCGCCACCCGAGATGTACATTTCACTGCTGATGCCGAGTACAGCAGTGAGTTCAACGGGCTGGTCCATCCAGTACGGCTCAACCATTGGCAACAGGTTGATCCCCTAGAGTCCCTAGCTGGTTCCCATCCCTCTGATGACGTGATCGTTATGCTCGCTGATCAGGTTGTGATCGAAGACCCGCAACAGAGAGTTAGAGATACAAGAAATGAAGAGGGCTTCACCATCAGCGACTGGGGCACCCAGCGTTCTGTAAGCCTGTACATTCGCAGCCAGCCGGTCCAAATCACTGGCCGCTTTTATAGTTTGATTCGATTTTTAGAGCCCATTTCAGAAAATACTCCAGGGGCAGGAACACCGCCCGAGCAGTTCCGGGTAGTCCACTTCAATCGCAGTTCACGGCAGTTCGATGGCCCAGAAGAAACTGTCCGCCTGCCAGCCGTAGTCGCAGACCAGCATGGTTGCTTTCCTTCTACTAGTCAGGGGGTTGAACAATCTCCCCTCAACGAGATCGGTTGGTACATTTATGGTGCCAAGGATGCTTCTGGGGTGTTTGTCGTCCAGTCTCTGGCTCCCCGTGCTCTCTTACGGCTACAACCAGACAAAGTGATTGTGGGTTGCCAACCAGCTTACCAATACATTCGTAAACAGGCTTGGGCTGATATTGAAACTCAAAAAGGAAAAATTAGCTCTGTTCTCCTGAGCCCGAAGCAGAAGCAAGGGAAGGAAGTAGCAATGGCCACTCACTTCCTTGATCAACCTATCCGCTCCGCGATCGCGCAGTGGCAAGAGGGCGATCGCGCCCTGGTTCTGCACGTTTACGGTGGGATTGGGGGCAAGAAGCGGGAACCCGCTGCCGCCACTCCTATCTTCTTTGGCCACTTTGCCTACGGAGTGGCGCAGGTGGTGAAAGACCCGCTGGCAGACGAACTTCGGTTTGAGATTACCTACTACCAGGTCTACAGCCATAATACGGATGGACTGGTTGCCGGAGCTTTGCACTGGTCGCGCTACCTTGGCGATCGACAGTTCGGCTGGGTCGGAGCCCGTCCTACTTGCGACATTTTGATCAAACTGGATGCCTTCACCAAAGACTTTGAGTTCAACGGCCGCCACTATTCTGCCCTGAATGTGATGCTTCGCCATCTTGAGGTGATGACCGCTCGCTATCGGATCGGCGACGGCACAGGTGGTACCTACATTGGTCCTGCTAACAACTGCTCGCAAGACTCCAATCAGGCCCTTTTCGCCAGTATCCGTAGCCTGAAACGATTGGTTGAATCCAACGCTGCTCTGATGGAAGCCTGGTTATCTCAACATCCTCAGCAAGCCAGACGATACCAGCGCTTAGAGCGCCTAGAAAAAGCACTTCAACGTAAACTTCAACCTCTCGGTGCCCCGCGCTCAGATTGGCAAAAAAATGAGTACAACCTGGGCAGCACATTGGAAGATGCACCGCTGCGAAACCTGATAACGGGCTTAGGGAGTTGGCGCACCATGCTTCCACGATTCGCCAGTGATACGGTTGTGCAAGTTTTCCTCCAGCACAATGCTTCTGTGTGGGTCCTCCGCACCACCCAGATTGGTGGGTTTGATCCAGATATCGCACCAATTGCCCCAATGACACTCTGAACTCATCCTTTGCACTAGCTGGAAATATCCTGCGTAGAAAATCTTGATTTCCTGTCTACAGTCACTCTGGGTGTCTTCCCCTTGAGCTCCAAGGCTGTTGTCTTGGTTACCAGCTTAAATTTGCTCCTCCTATATAGAATCTGACATGGGTAACTTGACAGGTCTGCTCGGGAAGGAATGCTAGCAACGGCTCTACTGCCGGAACGTTCCAAAGGACAATATTCGCTAAAGAGTGCTGGCCGGCAAAGAACTTCCATAGAGCATTCCCAGCGGCTGGGTCAGGACAACCAAATCTCTAACTTGCAGGTTGTAGCCCCTTGCTGCGGAGTGTTGGTTGAAAACAAGATAACCCTCTGGCTGATTTTCGTCTCCAATCAAGTAAGCGTAGACGACCTAATCCACAGGTTCAAGGACTCGCTTCCAGATAGCTGGGTAACGCTCCAAGTTGCGCTAGCTTTCATTCACTGTGACGCTAAAGGCTATATAAGGATGTCCTGGCGATACTTTTCTGGCTTGACCTGGCTGACTTGCTGCTGCCGTTGTTCAACCCTGGCAGTTGTGGTTGCTTAGAATTATCCCGTTCCAGACGCCAGAAGCAGGGGTTCCGCACTTAAAGGGTTGCCGTTAATAATCCGCTAAACGTCAACAGACGCGTCAGAACAATATTGTTCAAGCGTCTCGACTGCAAATCTACACGCTCTAAGTACCTCATAACCTATATCTAACTTAAGGAGTGCAAAGTTTGCATGGCTTCAGTTGCTGACAACCATTTACGCTTGGCTTTGCCAATCCAAGCTAGACTCTAATCTTCACTATATCTGTCAGTAGTTACTTGCTGCGTTTTTACAAAATCTTTCATGAATCTCAAACGTCGTCAGCTTTTGACTTTAGGTGGGCTCAGTGGTTTGGGCCTAGCGCTACTCGGCAGAGGTTTGCAGGAAACAACCCAGCCCGGTCATAGCCTCTCTAGCTCTGGCCTGGAAGGGATAGTCACGGCTAGAAACGACAGCAAAGATGACCTGCTCCTGCGTTTTGTCTCTCTAGCTGACACTGGTACAGGGGCTGAAGGCCAGTATGCTGTGGCTGAAGCAATGGCCCGCTACCGTCGCCAGGAACCTTTTTCCTTGGCAATCTTAGCTGGAGACAACATTTACAATGATGGAGAAATCGAGAATATTGGGGCAGTGTTTGAGCAGCCCTATCAGCCTTTACTGCAGCAGGGAGTGAGATTTCAGGCGTGTCTGGGCAACCATGACATTCGCACAGCTAACGGTAACCCCCAAATCAAATACCCCGGATTCAACATGGGGGGGCGTTACTACACCTTTCGTCGGGGACCCGTTCAGTTTTTTGCCCTGGATACAAACTTCAACGCCCCCTGGAAAACTCAACTGGCCTGGTTAGAGCAAGAACTAAAGCGTAGTGATGTTCCTTGGAAAATTGTTTTTGGTCATCATCCAATTTATTCATCTGGCCACTACGGGGTAAGCCGAGACTTGCTTCAAAACCTAGCGCCACTTTTTCAGAAGTATCAAGTACAGCTTTATTTGAATGGCCACGACCATGATTACGAGCGTACTCGTCCAATTAACGGAACAACTTACCTTACCTGTGGTGCTGGTGCCGGGACTCGAGCGGTGGGTCGTTCGGCCTGGACAAAATATGCTGCCGCAAAACTTAGTTTTGCGGCATTTGAAGTCTACAGGAACTATCTAGTCATCCGTGGAATTGGCACTGATAACCAGGCCTTTGACCAGGATACGATTCAGTTGCAGCCGGCCCATTCTTTAGTGTCTGCCGGATGAGTATAAGTCTCAAGGCTTCACCCAAACGTGTAGATTAAGCTTATTTTTAATTTCTACCAGCTCAGCGGGATGTCACATTGAGGGTATCAGTAGCTGAGGCAGGAGGTAGCAAGACAACTACACGGGGGACTGACGGAGTGTATATCTCACCTGGGGCTCTCCTTGGTATGTCAACAAGTACTAGCACCAGAGGCAGGCATAATCGCACTACGGAACCTGAATCTCGCTAGGGTCAGACTGAGGTTGTAAAAAGCGATTTTGTTTGATGAACATGAAAGTAGCTGCGAGGGAGGAAACCCAGGTTCTTGTTTTGGAGAGTGGATGTAAAACCTTAAACACCAGTGCTTTCTCAAACTAACCCCCACCCAAAAACTAGGCTTAGGGGAAGAGACCCATAAACGAAAAAACTACTTACCAAAGTAAATAGCTTTTCAAAGGTTTCCCTAAGCTACTCATTGTTGACACTCAAGACTGGTGACTAACAGATTCTTGACTGAACTATCAATCTTAAGGTCTCTGTTAGCAAACTCTAGGCTTCAGCAGCAACCGGGTACACACTGATTTTTTTACGGCTTTTACCCTTGCGCTCGAAGGTGACAATGCCATCGATCAACGTAAAAAGGGTATCATCGCTACCGCGACCGACGTTGTTTCCAGGATGAACTTTGGTGCCTCGCTGGCGGATCAAGATATTGCCAGCTCTTACCACTTCCCCGCCGTAGCGCTTGACGCCAAGGCGCTGAGCATTCGAGTCACGCCCGTTGCGAGTACTACCTGTTCCTTTCTTATGAGCCATAATTTCCTCTGCTAGGTTGCAAGATTTTTGATGGTAGATAACTGCTCAGCTCCAGGAGCTAAGTCAAGATCTTTATTCAGGATCCTGATCCACAAATGCGGAAGCTGCGACTGGTGCCTCCGAATCGGCTTTCTCTACAGCGCTAAGAACAGCACCGTTTAAGCTAATGGAATTAACCATCAATCGAGTTAATTCTTGGCGATGCCCCTGCTTTTTACGGGTCTTTTTCTTTGGTTGCATCTTGTAAACAATAATTTTGCGACCTCGTAGATGCCGCATCACTGTTACTTCAACAGTAGCTCCCTCAACCAAAGGCTGGCCAATCGAGACATCACCATCGTTTTGCAAGAACAAAACTTTTTCGAGCGCAAAGTCTTGCTCAGGCTCTATAGGGAGTCGCTCAACATCATAAAAGCGACCGGGTTCAACCCGAATTTGTTTACCACCGGTCTCGATAATTGCGTAAGTCATAGGATTATGTGGGCCGTACAGGTAGCTAGCTTTCAAGCTTTGAACAACCAGCCTTTCTATTTACCTGATCCGAGCATGAAGGTCGATTACCAGTCTACCAGTATCATCACTTATCAAGCTGCTGTCAAGGAAGCTAGTTACTCGATCGCCCTAGGCGTTGAAAAATGAATCCGCTCCGCATGGGCCCAGAATGCCTCAAGGTCGTAATACTCTCGCTCTTGGGGCATCAAGACGTGCACAATCACTTCTCCGTAGTCTAGAACAGTCCAGCTACTTTCCGATTGACCTTCTTTACGCAACGGATGACGCTGCCACTGCTGCTCAACGGCGTCTTCAACCGATTGCGCGATCGCCCGCACCTGCGCTTTGGAAAATCCAGTCGCAATCACAAAATAGTCGGCTAGGGAGGATACTTCTGCCACCTTAAGGACAACAATATCGCCTCCCTTACGGTCATCAGCAGTTTGGGCAATCGTCAACGCAAGTTGACTACTGGTGTCCGGTTCAGCTACACGGATTGAATTATTAGGATTGAAAGTTGAGGAAGAAGAAAAGTTAGGATTCAAGGGCGGTATTTTATAAGGAACAACTTAAAAACGATTCATTCAAGAACGGTAAGCTTTAAATCTAGCTAGTGGGCAGCTGCAACTTGCGGTTTTTGAGAAGATTGAGCGGGCGACATTTGAAGTGCCCAGTTGCGGGTTAGCACCATGCGAGGGTGCATGAGAGCGCCCGTTGCCAGCAGGTGACTGAGGGTGCGATCGCAAGTCATCCAGACTGCTTGATACAGATTTAGCACACAAATTTTTCGGATAGCTTCTAGCTGAGGGTGATTACCGCGTCCTGGCTCGACACTATCTGCCAAAAAAACAACACAGCTAAGTTGATCCATACCTGGTTTGCCTAACGTATGGTTAGCGATCGCTTGTAGAATTTCGGGATCTGTCACCCCAAACTCTTCGGCAGCAATAATTGCACTGATATCGGCATGAAGAAGGTGAGGGTTAGCCAGATCTACAGCCGTGAGTTCCAGCTTGGCAGCTTCTGCCATCTCTAATAGGCGAGTCGGCAGAAAGTACTTAGCTAGATCATGTAACAAACCCGCCGTCGCAGCTTTATGAACATCTAGATGGTGCTGTTGGGCAAGTTGCATCGCCATTTTCTCAACTCGCAGAATATGTTGAGTTCGTGACTGTGGAACATTTTCAGCTAACCAGTTCAAGACCTGTTCGCGTTGGTATTCAGCACTACTTAGAGGTTTTGGTGGAAAGGAGTTATAGGCCACGCTGGATCAACTTTCTCAGGGCTTGGGAGGGTACTACCTATATTCTAAATAAACCTGAAGACTGTTTTACACAAATTGCAACCCACTACTTTGATGTTGAAGTAGCCATTTCTATATTTTTGAACGGTAGAGCAAATCTCAGCCAAGTTGGGAAAAATAACCTAGCGCTGAACAACTTAGACGTTGAGAGATACGTGAATGAGCTACTGCTTAAACCCGGCTTGTCCAAATCCCAGTAACCCAACTCACGCTGAGTTATGTCAGACTTTATGTCAGACTTGTTGTTCAAAACTATTACTGCGCGGTCGCTACCGCTCAACCAAAACATTAGGCAGAGGAGGCTTTGGGGCCACTTTTCTAGCTACGGATGAAGCTCTCCCGGGACGGCCAACCTGTGTGATCAAGCAACTACGGCCAGCAGCAAGTGCGCCCCATATATTGAAAATGGCGCGAGAACTATTTGAGCGTGAGGCGACCATCCTGGGCAAGATTGGCAACCATCCCCAGATTCCACGCCTGCTTGACTACTTTGAACTTAACCAGGAGTTTTATCTCGTCCAGGAACACGTCAATGGATTGACTCTCCAGCAGGAGGTTAGGCGCTCCGGTGCTTTAGATGAGGCAGGAGTGAGGATGGTGCTGGGTGAGGTGTTGCCGATTCTCGACTATATTCACGCCCAGGAAGTGATTCATCGAGATATCAAACCGGCCAATCTAATCCGGCGGAGCTTTGACAACAAGTTTGTATTGATTGACTTTGGCGCGGTTAAAGATCAAGTTAGCCAAAGCGTCGTTGCCAATTCCACTGATGACAGCCCATTTACTACTTTTGCTGTAGGCACTCCCGGCTACGCTCCTCCAGAGCAGATGGCGATGCGACCTGTCTACGCTAGTGATATTTATGCCTTGGGAATTACCTGTGTTTATTTGTTAACCGGGAAATCTCCTAAAGATTTAGGCTATGACTCAGAGACGGGTGATTTACGTTGGCAAAGCCGGGTCAACATCAGCGATCGCTTTGCTAATCTGCTCAAAAAAATGCTTGAGGTTTCCTTACGCCAACGCTACCAGAGTGTAAAGGATATCCTACGAGTATTAGACCTAGAACCTCATCTGGGTAGCCTGTCTCAAGGGATGGTAACTCACCCCAGAGCTAGAACAGGTCATACCGCAGACCAACCCACTTCAACCGGAGCTAATTCACCTGCAGCCCGGGCTGCCATAGCAGTCCGGGCCCAGCAAGCCAAACAAGAAGCCTCTAACGGCTTGCAAACTCGCAGCCTACGTAGAACGCCAGGTTCAGTAGGAGATGCACCCAGTACTCACTTAACTTCAGCGACCAAGGCTAAACTCAGTGCCAATGGCCTTCAAACTGCCTATAGCAAGGGTAGACGTGATTTCACCCTGCAAGACCTCAGTTCGCTCAAACTGCGAAAGATTAATCTGCCAGATGCCATTTTTCACCAAGCAAACTTGCAGAAAACTGACTTGCACGCCGCCAATCTATTTAATGTCAACTTTGGCCGTGCTAACTTAGCTGGGTCAAGTTTACGAGATGCAAACCTAAGCAAAGCGTATTTGAGCTACGCCGATCTAGAAGGAGCGGATCTGCGAGGGGCAGACTTAAGCCATGCCTACTTGAACAACGCCAACCTCCGGGGCACAAATCTTTGTGGTGCTACTTTGACGGGGGCCACCATATCAGCGGAACAACTGGCAATGGCACGTACCAATTGGGCTACCGTTTTACCAAGTGGCAAGAAAGGTTGGTGGTAGCCAATAGTAGAATTTCTGCTGAGGGCAGCCAACACCCCGCCCATAGGGCGATAGCATATAAAGACAAGTCTTTAGGCAGAAGGGGGGTTATCCAAACCTACAGTCTTAAGATGAGTCGTACATTGGCTGATGAATTGTGGTTTTATCGATGGTTCAGCCACTTAGGTTGGCCACGTTCCTATCTAGGAAAAATCTTTCTGCTTGGTTTTTTAGCCACTCATCTCCCCTTACTTTCGCTAGTCGGCTACTTCGTCTTTGGCCCGGCGAATATCTCCAAGCCAACTGTTTTTTGGCTGGTTTTACTCGCTACCCTGGCGGATACCACTTTTTTTCTTTGGGCTTTGCAACAGCTTTTTAAGCCACTCAGGCTGGCAATGCGGGCTTTAAGCGTTTACCTAAATGAAGGTCAAACGTTACAGTTGCCAACCCATTTTCAAGATGAAGCTGGTTTGTTGCTTGGAAACGTTGCTTATGCTGTTCAGAGGTTTGAGCAGCGTCGGGTAGCCCTTGAGCAACTTGCTTCAGAAGATTTTCTCACGGGGCTACTGAACCGGCGAGCTGCCGATGATCGCCTCCAGCAGAGCTTGAGGCTAGCCACCCGGGATGGACTGTCTCTCGGGGTTGCGATGCTGGATGTTGACCAGTTCAAGCAAATCAATGATCATTTTGGTCATGGCGTTGGTGATCAGGTGCTGGTCACCCTTAGTTGGCATCTTAAGCAGCTGTTGCGAGGGAGTGATTGGGCAGCCCGTTGGGGTGGCGAGGAGTTTCTAATCGTGCTGTTCTCTCGGCCAGCAGGGGTAGAAACTGCTTTAGAAAGAGTTCGTACAAGTTTAGCGAGACTAACGGTAGTTACAGATAGTACAGAAGTCAAGTTCACCGTGAGCATTGGCTACACCATGGCCCAGCCAAACGATCAGCCTCAATCCTGCATAGAGAGAGCTGACAAGGCGCTGTATGAAGCGAAGCAATCAGGACGTAACTGCCTCAAGTCGCATCAGGTAGAGGTGTTCGATGGCTAGATTAGCATCAAGCCAACTGAATTAAATCACTGGTGCTACCTGTAAAACTTGGACTAGTGATCCTGAGCGCACTAGCGGTTGCTCGACGGTTAAAATGGCAAGGCCATTGGTTTGGCCTAGATTGATTAAATTACCAGAGCTGTGGCTACCTTGAGCTAGGTCAAATTCGTGGGTACCTGCCGCTAGGTGCAGTTGGCCCCAGAAATAGGTTTCCCGTTGGCCGTCAGCCTGGAGATCTTGACGCGATCGCGCTGTAACAAATTGAGGTCCCCAAGCCCGGGACAAACCAGAGAGCTTTCTCAGGGCAGGTTGAACAAACCGCCAGAAGCTGACCAAGGCAGAAACCGGATTTCCCGGCAACCCGAAATATAGCGGAGAGTGGCCATTCCCGGCAGGTGGAAATGTTGCTACCGTCAACGGCTTACCCGGTTTAACCGCCACAGCACGAATATGAATCTCTGCACCTAAGTCATCTAACATCTGGTCTACGTAATCGTAGTCCCCAACCGAAACGCCACCAGAGGAAAGCACTACATCTGCCTTTGCTACCGCCTGAGCGATCGCCGCCTTGAGCAACTCTGGTTGATCTGGCACAATCCCAATCAGCAGTGGTTCTGCCCCACATTGGCTAACCAAGTGGGCCAAGGCATACTGGTTAGAATCCACAATCTGGCCAGGATTTAAAGTTTGGCCGGGGGCAACGAGTTCATTCCCCGTGGAGAAAATGGCTACAACAGGCCGCCGAAAAACAGGTACCTGGGTAGATTGAATGGTTGCCAGTATCGCCAATTCGGGGGCATTGAGCATAGTTCCTGGCTGTAATACTGGCGTACCTGCTTGGTAGAAAGCGGCTTGATGGCGGACATAGGCACGAGGCTCTGGCGCGACTAGCACTTGAACAGTGTTACCTTTGCGCTGGGTTCTTTCTTGGATCACAATCGTGTCAGCGCCGGTTGGCATCACCGCTCCCGTGAAGATCCGCGCCGCCTGCCCCGTTTGGACTGAGTGTTGTGGTTGATAACCGGCAGGAATTTCTTCAATAATCGCTAACTCAATAGGCTGCTGGGCACTACACGCTTGGACATCCGCAAAGCGCACGGCATAGCCATCCATAGCGGAATTATCCCAATACGGAAAATCAAGGTTACCGCAAATTTCTGCTGCTAGAATCCGGCCGCCTGCGTCTAATAAGCCTAGGTGCTCCCACTCAGCCTCTCCCCGCAAAGGTTGGACTAAATCTAGAATCAGTGTTTCTGCCTGCTGTACCGAAAGCATCACCACGTCCCTAACTGCAACATCTTTTGGTAGTCTATGGCGAACTGAGTTTTTGAATGGGAATTCCCCTACTGGAAGAGGGTGACTGCCCCAGGCTTCCGAGCGAAGCAGTTATTGCTAGGTTGAACTAGTTTCAATCGGCTCAATAGATACTTCTAAATCCTCTCAATTTACAGAAAATCACAAGAAGCAATAAGCTTTAGAAAGGTACAAGCAGGGTTTGTTTGGTTATTAGCTTTCCAGCGATCGCCTGCTCTGCAAATTGATCAATCTTCATCGGCCTATGTCTTCTCTCTACGTTCAACCGTCTGCTGCGACACGGTTACCTAAGGGGGGTATCTGGCAAAGGGGCTTAGCTCTCGGCATTGATTTTATAATTGCTTGGCTGCCAAGTGGAATTTTGGGGGCAGATAGACCTGCGGTTGCCGGGTTAGTCTTTGTCGTTACTTGGTTTTGTTTGCGTGTTCTGTTAGTTGCCAAGAATCAGGGCCAGAGCTTAGGCCATTGGGCTTTAGATTTGAAGGTGGTGGATAACAAGTTCGGCAAGTTACCCGACATGACTGCGCTGGCAAAACGGGAAGGGGTTGTGGGGTTAGGTGCCTTGCTGACAATGTTTGCTCTAGGTAAACTCTGGCGCAACGGGGGAATGGCGTTGTTGATCTTACCGTTGGCAGTGGACTGTGCGATCGCCCTGATAGACCGGGTACACCGGCAAGCCTTTCACGATCGCTTGGCCCAGACATTAGTAATCTATACTTACCGGGGCTACTCTTTAGACCGAAAGCTTCAGAAGTTATTTGCCCAAGCGCGACGTCGTGTGAAATAATGGAGATTCTGTGTCTAATTATTTGACTGGACAAAAGCTATGGCCAAGGGCAAGGGTGTTCGACTCGTAATTACCTTAGAGTGCACGGAGTGCAGGAGTAATCCAAACAAGCGATCGCCGGGGGTAAGCCGGTATACAACCACGAAAAATCGCCGAAACACAACGGCTCGTTTAGAGCTAAAGAAGTTTTGTCGTCACTGCAACCAACACACTGCGCACAAAGAAATTAAGTAGTGTTGTTCCTATTTCTACCCTTGTCAGCGTTCTGCCACATTCGCTAAACCAGACTCTAGCTGTTTTCTTGCTTACGGTAGTTTGCTTTCTTTAAATTTACGGTTCTTAGCTAAATTGTCATGATGTACCACCGACAGCGCGTTTCTCCGATCAAACCTGACGAACCCATTGACTATAAAGATGTTGATCTATTGCGGAAGTTTGTCACCGAGCGCGGTAAAATCTTGCCCCGACGGATTACTGGCTTGACTGCCAAGCAGCAGCGCACTTTGACCACGGCAATTAAGCGCGCCAGAGTTGTAGCATTACTTCCTTTTATTAACCGCGAAGGATAACCAGCTGCCTCCACGTACAATGAAAGGGTAGCTACGATTGTAGCTCTGAAGTTATGCGGTAAATCTAACTGCACACTCAGGTCTTCTGGATAGTCACTTTGAGGTCAACTGTCACTGGTGGAAAAAGGAACTCTAGTCGAATTCCACTTACACGGGAAGCGCCACCTGGCAGTTGCAGAACGCCCAGAAGGTAAAAAACATTGGGTTGTTGTGGACGAGCGGGGCCAATCCTATAAGCTTTCTCCCCGCCAAATCACTTATGAAGTTGCAGGTCAAGCCTACCAGCCTGGAGAAATTTCTCAATTTCTAACCCAGGTTGCACCATTCCTAGACCCCTCAAGTCTTGAAGTAGCTTGGGAGGTGCTGTTAGATGATAGCTCTGTTGCTATTAATCCCAGTGAGCTAGCCTTGTTGCTTTTTTCTAGCCAGGACCCGCCCCTGTGCTATGCGGCTCACTGTTTGCTCGTAGAGGATAAACTCTACTTCAAGCAAAAGGGAGAACTCTACGAACCGCGCTCTGCCAACCAAGTGGCAGAACTGAAGCACCAATTTGAACGAGAAGCACAACGGATCCGGGAGCGGGAAGATTTTTTAGAGCGATTACGCTTAGCCTTCATGGAACAGAGGGTGGACTGGCAAGACAGCGATCGTCCTCGCCTAGAAGCATTAGAACGGTTTGCAGCTCTGGGAGAAGATGCCTCCCACCGAGCACCTGCTTTGGAAGTTCTCGCTGCGCTAGGGCGATCAGAAACACCTCAGGCTGCTTTTGGGTTGCTGGTTGAGTTGGGGCTGTGGAGTGCCCACGAGAACCTGTTTGTGCGCCGAAGCCAGATCCCAACTTACTTTCCAGCTAAGGTTATGGTAGGTGCCCAGCGATGTTTAGAGGCTGCACCGCCTGACCTTGATGCCAACAATCGTCTGGACTTAACTCACTTAAAAGTTCATACGATTGATGATGAGAGCACGCAAGAAATTGACGACGGCTTAAGCTTAGAGTACCTGTCAGATGGTAGGCAGAAACTTTGGATTCATGTCGCTGACCCAACGCGCTGGATTTCACCTGGGGATGAACTTGATCTGGAGGCGCGGCGGCGGGGCACCAGCCTCTACTTGCCGACTGGAATGGTTCCTATGTTTCCGCCAGACCTAGCAACGGGGCCGATGAGTTTGGTCCAAGGACAAGTTTGTAGCGCCCTCAGTTTTGGTGTCATTTTAAGTGCAGAGGGTGCCGTTGCCGATTTCAGCATTCACACCAGCTTGATCAAGCCCACTTACCGGCTCACCTACGACGACGTCGATGAAATGGTAGAACTGGCAGTTCAGGCTGAACCGGAACTTTTAGCGATCGCGGCCTGGGCCAAGCAACGAAATTCTTGGCGAGAGTCCCAGGGGGCCATCACTATCAACATGCCAGAGTCTTCGATCAAAGTCTCTGGTAATGAGATCTTGATTGAAGTGATCAATGACTCGCCGGCTCGGCGGATCGTTGCAGAAATGATGATTTTGGCGGGAGAGGTGGCAGCCCTTTATGGTCAGGCGCACAACTTAGCTATTCCTTTTCGATTTCAACCCCAGCCAGAGCTGCCTAGTGAAGAAGAACTCCTACAACTTCCCCCCGGGCCTGTACGTGGCTGCGCGATCCGTCGCTGTATGCCCCGCAGTGAGGTGGGTATTACGCCAGCTCGACACGCTAGTTTAGGGTTAGATGCCTACTCTCAAGCCACTTCGCCGATTCGGCGCTATGCCGATTTGCTCACCCATTTTCAAATCAAAGCCCATCTTAGGGGTGAAGAGCCGCCCTTCAGTGCGGAAGCACTAAAAGCGCTACTAATTAGCGTGGTTGCCGTTACTCAAGAAGCCACACTCGTTGAGCGCCAGACAAACCGCTACTGGAGTTTGGAGTACTTGCGGCGTCACAGTGATCAGATTTGGCAATCGCTTCTACTGCGCTGGCTCCGTGAGCACGAAAGACTGGGGCTGGTGCTCCTAGAAGACCTAGGTCTAGAGCTAGCCATGCGCTTTAATCGTTCTCTAAGCCCAGGCGACTCCTTGCAAGTGAAGGTGAGTTACGTTGACCCCCGTCACGATACGATTCAGCTTGAAGAACTAATTTACCAGGAAGCTCAGTAAGTTGGGGCGACCACTGAATTGAGTCGCTTTAAAACTACCATCCCTGATCCCACGACCGGGCTGCGAGCCAAGACTATGTCTTGAAGGTCAGTAACTTCTAACTGGCTAAACTCAAGTTCTTGTGCTTGTCGAAAGATTTCACTAGCTAACTTGTCTTGTTGAGCCTGATCGAGGTTATACCAGCCAGCATCCAACCTGACCGTCAAGTGCTTTGTGGAAAAATCTGCGGCAATGGACTGCAATATTCCTGCTGCGTACTGCTCAGTAGTTTCAGCCACCTGCTGCTGAATATGGGCCAGCAGCTTTTGCTCTGGGGTTAACTCCGGTGCTGGGGGTGGAAACACAACTGGTTCTTGGGGGGTACCCGTTACAGGCTTCGATGCCTGTGGGGCAGCCAGCTCTGCCGGAGCGCTTAAGGGTGCCGGGGGAACCCCTTGATCAGCGCGACCCTGAGCAGTCTTGACAAACTTGTCGGGCAAGATAGCAGTAACCCAGAATAAAACGAGAAAAGTGCCCACAAGCACCCCGGTGAGGATTGGATCCGAGATCTGATTGAGGATAGTTGGGAAGCGGGAACGAATTTGACTTAAAATGGCTGTCCACCCTGTCCACAACTGCGATTGAAAAGAGGCTGTTTCACTGGCCTGGGACGAGGGTTCCACCACAGGTAAAACTGTCGCTGGTTGAGCCGTTGCTGGATGACTAGAATTCGGGTCTTTTACAATTTCTGGCTCCGCAGGAATGCTGGTGACCGTTCCCGGTGCAGTAGCCGAAGCTGTAGAGGGTGTCTCTAATTTAGCCAGTGCTCCTGACAGTAACCGAATGGTCAATCGCAATCCTTGAATGCTTCCAGCTTTTAGAACTGGCTGGACCCGAGCCCAAATTTGCCCGAGCGTCTGATTTGCCTGCCGAAGCAGCTGTTGCGGCTGTCTCTGCACAGGTTTAACTGGAGGTGCCTGAGGAGGCTTCTCAGGGGGCTGCGGCTGCTCTTGTGACATCTCAGTTTCCTTCACTTACTGCACAAACTGGGGCATGACTTCAGCAGAGCTCAAAAGACCGTAAATTCCTCGCCGATGTAGGTTTACACCTGCTTTCAGGTAACCGAAAGCAGGACCACAGACATTGGCCGCCATGCTTGTCTCATCTCCCAAGGTAAAGGTGTGGGTAGAAACCTTGCCCTCGAAAGTCTGGCCTCTGACTTTGACATGGGTACTCAGTGGCTTTTTCGGATTGCGCGTATCGACAACACCACCGACCGTAACGCGATCGCGAGGACAAACACCTGCTAATTCCAGAAGTACATCATCGGCATGTTCCATGTTTTCCAGAGCGAGCAAACCATTGGTTTGATCAAGCAGTGCAGCCACCTCAGCATCAGTCATAGCACGGGCCCGTTCAACGTCATAGCCTGGCAGGTGAGCAATGTCTTCTCGGATCGTAGCCCGGTAGGCTTCCCAATTGGCAATTCCCACCCCGAAGGTAATCTCGATGCGAAGAATTTCGGCATAACTTTGGGCAGCCAGTGCTGCCGCTGCAGTTAACAACCCGGGAGTGGCACCACAACCCGTAAGATAGGTAATCTTGGCAGCCGCCAGGTCTGCTTGCATTTCTAAGAGTTGCTCTACAGCACTGGTCCGCTTCATGGCATCGACCAGCACACCCTGCCAACCAGAGTTGATAAACTGCCGGACCACAGAGGCCATGAAGGTGTTAGGGAGGTTCGGTAGGGCCAGGAAGAAACCATCTACCCTGGCTTGCTCAATCAGATCCTGAATACTAGAGTGACTAAGTGTCCCTTCCTGGAGGTAGCCCAAAGATCCTTGAGATTGATAGGTGGCAATTGCTCGATCTGGCGCTAGCCCTGCCGCTGCGCAAGCATAGCCTTTATGATCAGCTGCTGCCACCCAACGCATTTGTTGTTTCTGCGCCAGTACTCTTGCAGCTGCCTGGCCCAGTCCACCAAACCCTAATACCCCTACCTTGATAGGCTCGATCATAGTAGCCCGCTGCCCTCGACTCGTCGCTTGTGCCTTCATGTACCTGTGACTTAAATAAAACTGACCTTAATTATCCCGGAAGTTACGCCTATTGACGTATTACTTCAATTTTCCCCCACAGTACCTTGTTAAAAAGTGGTAGTAACCTGCCCGGTGCTTGACGGGATTTGCCAGTTAGGCGAAACTTACAATTAGCTGATGTGCTAAGAATGTCATTAATCACGTTTCGTTAATGCAGTTCAGCTCAGTTAATTAGTTTTGCTTAAAACAAAAATCTTCAAGCTGTTCTCTAGCCTAGCTATATAAAGTGTTAGCAGTATGGAAACCTTAGAGTTTGTGATTCATCCTGATGGCCGGGTTGAAGAAAAAGTAACAGGTACGATAGGCGCATCGTGTACTGCGGTTACTGCTGCTATCGAAGCTCAGCTTGGTCGGGTTGTCGATCAAGAACTAACCTCAGAATATTTTGCTCAACCCGTTGAACAGTCAACTGTTGCAACGACGCAAGTTAGTTCTGCCCAGTGGTAACTTCTGCACAAATCTTCGTTATATCTTTATTGCTATGTCGCACTTTAGCCAGATCAAAACCCAGATTCGTAATCTTGATGCGCTCAAGTCAGCTCTCACAGACCTAAAGGTTGACTGGAAGACCGGTCCTCAAACTGTACGTGGTTATCAGCAGCAGGTTCGCAGCGCTGATGTTGTAGTTAAGCAAGGCAATGGCTATGACTTAGGCTTTAGCTGGAATGGTAAAGAGTACGAGCTTGTCACAGATTTAGATTTTTGGCAGCAAAACCTCTCGGTGAATGGCTTCCTCAACCAGGTGACCCAGCGTTACGCTTACCATACCGTGATGCATGAAACGGCTCAACAGGGTTTTCAAGTGGCAGAGCAGCAAGAAAATGCTGATGGCTCGATTCGTCTTGTACTACAGCGATGGAGTGCCTAGTGTCGGAGTTTCACCCTGGCACCATTGATTTATCAGAAATGCGCTCTGGCTTAGAACCGGAGCTTGGTAACCTCTTACATGATTCGCCAGAACGCTCAGGTTACGAGCCAGAGCTAGGCGGCGTAATCCGCCAAAAAGGCGTCTATGTTGATGAGGTTGTCTGCATTGGCTGTAAGCAATGTGCTCACGTCGCTCGAAATACTTTCTACATTGAAGAAAGTTATGGCAAGTCTCGTGCCATCCGCCAAGATGCTGACTCGGAACCCGTGATTCAAGAAGCTATTGATACCTGTCCAGTTGACTGCATCTACTGGGTAGACTACACCGAATTAAAAAAATTAGAGGAAGAGCGCCGGTATCAGGTAATGCCAATCGCTGGATATCCGGTTGATGCCTCAGTGCGCAAACAGCGTAAAAAGAAGAAACATAGCACAAAGTAGTTTTAGCAGTAGCCCTTTAGCTATTTTTTGACAGACCAGCCAGTGAGCGCAAGGCTCTTCGCTGAGTAATTTGTCTTGCTAAGTTAAAGACATGAAGAAATCTGATCCGATTGTCAAGGACTTAGTACTATTGGGGGGCGGGCATAGCCACGCGATCGTGCTAAAGCTGTTTGGGATGAACCCGTTACCAGGAGTACGTATAACACTGGTTACGCCCGAGTCCTCTACATCTTATTCGGGGATGCTACCAGGGCATGTGGCTGGCATCTATGAGCAGGATCAGTGTCATATCGACCTGCGTCCTTTAGTACAGTTTGCGCAAGCACAACTGTATGTAGACCGGGCGATTGGTTTAGACCTCAACAGTAACCGGGTGATCTGTGCCAATCGTCCTGATGTAGCGTTTGATCTGTTGTCGATTGATATTGGCAGTACCCCTACTAGGCCCTCCGTGACAGGGGCATTAGAGCACAGTATTGCGATCAAACCTGTCCCTCAATTCCTATCTCATTGGAACCAAGTTGTTGAACGTATTACCCAGGCTCCAGAACAAGCTCTAAGCCTTGGCTTGATAGGTGGTGGGGCTGGTGGGGTGGAACTAGCATTGGCCATGCAACACCGATTACACCAGCTTCTCAAGGCGGCTGGGCAGCCCTTAGCTAACCTGGAAATCCATCTCTTTCATCGTGGCGCGGAGCTAATGGGAGCGACGCATAATCGGTGGACTCGCCAGCGGTTCCAGCATATTTTGCGCCAGCGGGGAATCAAGCTACACCTCCAACAAACTGTTGTCGAGGTACAGGCTCAAGCAATTGTCTGTGCATCTGGGCTGACGGTTGAGTGCGATCGCATTTTCTGGGTAACCCAAGCCTCGGCCGCTAGTTGGCTGCAGCAAGCAGGACTGGCAACCGATATCAAAGGTTTTATCCAGGTTGGGGAAACGCTGCAATCTATCTCGCACCCACAGGTATTTGCCGCTGGGGATATTGCCACAATTATGCAGCATCCTCGTCCGAAAGCTGGGGTATTTGCTGTACGAGAGGGGAAGCCCCTATTTGATAATCTCCGGCGGGCATTGCTGGGCAAGCCACTTAAAGCCTTTAAGCCCCAAAAGCACTATCTGAGCCTGGTCAGTACTGGTAATCAATCAGCTGTTGCTTCCCGAGGGCCAATTGGATTTGAGGCCCCGCTGCTCTGGCGCTGGAAAGACCAGATTGACCAGGCATTTGTAGAGAAATTTACTAACTTGCCAGATATGTCAGTTAGGGAGGGCCTGCCAAATCGTCCCGACACAGAGGGGCATGAACTAACAGCTGATGCCCAATCAACGATGCGCTGTGGCGGTTGTGGTTCTAAAGTCGGTAGCCCTGTTTTGGAACGAGTTCTGCGTCGGATTAACCGGGAACAACCTGAAGATTACAATAAGGACGATATCTTGATCGGGTTGGAGGCCCCCGATGATGCTGCTGTGGTCCGGGTGCCCGTGGGGCAGGTGATGGTCCACTCCCTGGATTACTTTCGCACGATGATCAATGATCCCTTCGTCTTTGGTCAAATCTGTGCCAATCACAGCTTGAGTGATATTTACGCTATGGGCGCGACTCCCCAAACTGCTTTGGCGATCGCAACCATCCCCTACAGCTTGGAAGACAAGCTAGCGGAAACACTATACCAATTGTTATCTGGTGCTATGAAGGTGTTGCGCCAAAACCAGACGTCCCTAGTGGGCGGTCACACCACCGAAGGGGCTGAGCTAGCCTTTGGGCTATCCTGCAATGGCTTAGCTAACCCCGCTCAACTGCTCCGCAAAGCAGGTATGCAACCTGGCCATGTCCTGATTTTGACTAAGGCATTGGGCACAGGCACGCTGTTAGCTGCAGATATGCGCTTAAAGGCGAAAGGCCGGTGGATTGATGGGGCAGTTCAATCAATGTTGCAATCTAATGCAGCGGCTGCAACTTGCCTGTTAAACCATCAGGCTGCCGCCTGCACTGATGTGACGGGTTTTGGCCTCCTGGGCCATTTAGTAGAAATGATTCAAGCCTCCAGTGTAGCTGTGACGTTAAATCTAGAAGCGATTCCGATTCTAGAGGGCGCACGCGAAACCTCTCAAATGAGAATTTTTAGTTCCCTTCAGCCGCAGAACTTACAGGCCTGCCAGAACATTGATAACTTGTCTCAGGCACAGGAGCATCCTAACTTCTCACTGCTGTTCGATCCACAAACTTCCGGTGGCCTTCTGGCAGCTGTTCCTGAGTCTGAGGCGGGTGACTGCTTAGCTTCGCTTAAGAATCTAGACTATATGCACAGTAGTGTTATTGGTCATGTAGCAGTCCTCGCCCCGGGAAGCAAACCAATCTCTCTTAAGCTTTAGCCAGTGGAGGATCTAAAAAATAAGCCCAGCCAAAATCCAGAGTACCTATGCCTAGCTAAGCCAGGCCTATTGTTGCGTCCGCTGCTACTTCATTTACTGCCGAAAGGATGACTGCTGAAGAGAGGCTGGCCCTTGCTAAGCTTTAACTAGATTACTGATAATTTTGCAAAACGTGTGAGGCTATACCGCTATGGCATCTCCTACCCCACTCCACGGCATTGAGTTAATTGACTGTGCTAAAGCCAATGCTAAGCAAGGACTTGAAACTGCTACCCAACTAAGTGGCTATGGCCAGGATGTCGCCACTTTTCAGCAAGAACTAAAGCAAGCCTGCCAAAGCATTGGGGTAAAAATTGAAGAACTCAGTGATCTGATTACCGATCAACAAACTGTGAGGCGCCATGGCGGCATTGAGGTTGCCCCTGATACGCCTTCTGAACTCTAGGGTGAGGGCACATCTCTAGCGCTCGCCTACCCATCTTCTGGTAAAGTGCTTAGGACTCGCGGCACTCAGGTTGTGCTGCTCTAAACAATGCGGATCCTATAACATTGGGGAACTTGGGATGGAAAGGCCTTACCTCGGTGTTCCGTGGCAAATGCGTAGGCTGTGGGAAAGATTGTTCTACAGTTTCTAAAGGAGTCATGGCAGCACCGGTAGTTAACTTTAAAAGAAGCGGCACCTATCTGTCTTGAGGGAAGTTTCTACATCAAGATGATGCCTTCTACCTCTATTCAATTGTCGGAAGAATTAAAATCCTTTCGGCACTAGCAGCATCCATGTCTCTAAAGATTTAGGTCTGCTAGTTTGCGTCTTGCCCTTTCGGAGCAGTAGTTGTCCAAGAAAATAAATCTTCTGTAAACTACTTAACAAGTTGCCTTTTCGAGGATCTATAGGGCTTCTGCGGGGGGATTCATTAGCCCATGAATATAGATTAGGCTACCTGATTAAGATTGTCCGTGAGAAAAAGTCAGAAAAGGTCAGGCGTTTGGCTCACGAGCCAGAAGGCGATAAAGTTGGTCCCAAAGACTATCCGGATAAAATCTGAAATGCAAATCTAAAATCAGGAGTTCCTGTGAGCTACATCGTCAAGCAGCCTGGAATTGTGTGGGGTTTGCTGGTGGAACATTTGCAGATGACGAGTTTGGCTCTGCTGATTGCTGTAGTGATTGCCCTACCTTTAGCCCTTATGGTCAACCGCTACCCTTGGCTTAAAGGGCCTGTCATAGGAACCCTTTCAATACTTTATACTGTGCCAAGCCTAGCCCTAATGATTTTGCTGGTACCGCTCTTTGGCCTCAATGCCAGTTCGGTTATTGCAGCAATGGCTATTTACGCCCAGATTATTTTGGTCCTCAACTTAACAGCAGGATTACAGTCGATTGATCTGGCAATTTTAGAAGCAGCTAAGGGAATGGGGATGACTGTTTGGCAGCGCTGGTGGCAGGTGCAAGTGCCATTGACCTTACCAATTTTTCTGGCTGGTTTGCGCTTAAGTGCGATTGTCGGGATTGCCACAGCAACGATCGGGGCAAAGTTTGGGGCGGGTGGATTGGGGGTATTGTTATTTGAGGGCATTGCCCAGGCCGGCCGCTATGACAAAATTTGGGCAGGCACTATCGCAGTGGTAGCCCTGGCATTGCTGATTAATCAGGTACTACTAAGCTTGGAACATGCTGTTAGCCCTGTGGGTAGGATGCGGCACTTTAGCCTCAAAGCTAGAGATTAGCCTTACTTAGAATAATCCGGTTCAGGTAGAGCAAAATCAAGACTGCCACACCAACACTGAAGGCTAGTGCTAGCCAAAAACCATCTGCCCAAAGGCGAGATTGGTCTAAGGCAAAGCCTCCTAAAGGGGGGCCAATCAAGTATCCTACTGCCCAACAAAGAGAGTTAATCGAAAGGTAAACTCCCCGCTGTGCTTCCGGAGCCAGGTCCGCAACTAGAGAGGAGGCTGCCGGCGCATAGGTAATAGTGGCGATCGCTAGTACCCCTAAACCTAAAACTGCCCAGATTAAAGCAGCAGATGGCATAATTCCGGCAATCCAGATCAAAACAAATCCCACTGCCCAAAATAGAGCTGAGAAAATAAGCGCCTGGGAGTGACTGAAGCGATTTAAGAAGCGGGCGGCAGGCAACTGGCAGGGAACGGCCAAAGCAATGTGCCAGGTAAACAAAGCACTAATTGTTGTAGCGTCAAACCCACGCGAGTTTTGGACAAAGTTCTTAAAGTACAGTGGCATCGTGCTATTGATCTGAGCCAGGTAGGTGGTAAAGAGAATGTTCACCAAGGCATAAATTAGCAAGCGTTGATCCCGCAGAGCGATTACCCAACCTTGCACTAGAGATTGGTCACCTTGCGTAAATTGATAAGTTTCGCGGATTGCCGCATAAACAACCCCGAAGAAAATGACAAAGGACACAGCATCGATCACAAACAGGGTTCGGTAAGCGCCCGTGGTTTGAATCAGGATACCCCCCAGGACTACCCCCAGGCCCAGTCCAATATTGTCAGCTAACCGGGTTAGCGCATAGGCTTCGTTGCGATCGCGACCACGAGTCAGATCAGCGACCACAGCTTCTGTTGCTGGCCAGTAGAGGCCTACACCAAAGCCCATGATCAGATTCCCGGCCACAAATAGCGGGAAGTTTGTCGCAGCGGCTAAGACCAGCGAGGCAATCGTACTCACAGCTGCCGAGAATAAGAGGGTACGCCTCCGACCCCAGGCCTGAGAGTCGGTAAATGAGCCTCCTAGAATTCGTCCCACAATTCCTGAAACCGAAGCACTTCCCAAGCCAAGCCCGACAGCTGTAGCTGACAAGCCCACCTGATTCACAAAGAAAATTGGGGCATAAAATAGTGTAAAACCAGTCCCAATTTGGGAAAGTAGCCGACCGGCAGCCAGAATCCAAACTTGATAGTCTAGCTGAGGTAACCAAGGACGCTTGGGCAAATTCATTCCGGTAAGCTTGAGGCTTGAACTTATTCAGCTTACAGTGGTTCCTGGCACATCTGGCCTAGCCTCTAGTTCAACTCAAACGAGCGTTGAATCAGGTCACTGGTTAATCCGTTTGCGGAGCTTAACCACAGGTTGTAAAACCGCTGTAGACTTGATTATTGGGTGCAGTCAATAAGGGGTTGCTGTGGCAAAGTTTCTACTGGTAAGCGATCTAGACAATACGCTGGTTGGTGACGATGAGGCACTAAGGCACCTGAACCAGCAATTAAATCAGCACCGGAAAGACCATGGCTCGATTCTGGTTTATTCTACGGGGCGATCGCTAGCTTCCTACGCAGGCCTCAAAGCGGCAAAGCAGCTCTTGGAACCAGATGCTGTGATTACCGCAGTGGGCACAGAAATTTACCGCGATGGCGGCGATCAGCCTGATCCAAACTGGTCTAACAAGCTTTCTCAAAACTGGGATCGCGATCTAGTCGTGGCGACAACTGCTCATTTTGCGGATTTGACGCCGCAGCCTGACCCAGAGCAGCGTCCGTTTAAGGTGAGTTACTTTTTGACCCAGGAAGCGTCAGTGGAAGTATTACCACAGCTGGAAGCGGCACTCCAAGAACGGGGGTTGAACACCCAACTGATTTACAGCTCTGGTAAAGATTTAGATATCTTGCCTAGTCATGCCGACAAAGGCGAGGCAATGGTCTTTATGCGGCATCAACTGGATATGCCGCCAGCTCGAACGGTTGTCTGCGGTGATTCTGGCAATGATCGGGCCTTATTCCGCACAGGAGATGAGCGGGGGATTATCGTGGGCAACGCCCGCCAAGAGCTTTTGGAGTGGCACCATGCTAACCCTTCACCAAATCGTTATTTAGCTCATGCTGCTTGTGCTGGAGGTGTGCTTGAGGGCTTAAATCATTTTGGCTTTTTGTAATCAATGATTGCTTACTTAAAGGGAATGGTAGCGGGGTTGGTTAAGGACAGCAGCAGTCGCACCGTTCTCACCCTGGAAGTTAATGGGGTTGGCTATGGCCTACAAGTTCCCTCACGGTTAGTGCAACAGTTGCCCTCTGAAGGCGAGAGCGTCCAAGTTTTTACCCATTTACAAGTTCGAGAAGATCAGTTCATTTTGTTTGGCTTCGGCACAGCAGCTGAGCGGGATTTGTTCCGGCAACTAGTGAGCGTGAGTGGGATTGGTCCCCAGCTGGCGATCGCGCTTCTGGACACTCTAGGGTTACAGGACTTAGTACAGGCGATCGTGGTCAGCAATACCCGTCTCCTAGCTAAAACCCCTGGCGTGGGTAGCAAAACTGCGGAGCGCCTTGCCTTAGAGCTAAAGACAAAGCTAGCGGAATGGCGACAGCAATCTGGGTTACTGATTGCTCCTGGGTCGGGGCCAGCACCGGATGTCCAAGAAGATGTGGAAATGACGCTTCTAGCTCTGGGCTATACCAACAGTGAGGTGATGCAAGCGCTGCAAACCGTCGGCCAAAACACGGCACTTGCCAAAAACAGCGATGCGGAAGCCTGGATTCGGGCCGCGATCGCCTGGTTAAGTCAATAAAAAAGGATGTCTATAGACATCCCTAAAGATTAATTCGATTTAATTAGAACTGGCGAACTAAAGCTGCGGAACGTAGCGTTCCTTCTCTGGCACAGCCGTGTACTCAGCCACTATTTGACGGAATTCCTCGCCGTCTATTGTTTCTTTCTCGATCAGCAAGTCAACCAGGCGATCAATCACGCCCCGGTTCTCCCGGATGATCCGCAATGCTTCTTCAAAGCTATGTTGCAATAGTTGCCGTACCTGAGCGTCAATGTGGGAAGCAATTTCATCTGAGTATTCTGAACGAGACATCAAGTCCCGCCCTAGAAAGACTTCGCTTTGTTGACTTTCGAGTGAAAGTAGACCTAAATCAGACATACCAAACCGGGTGACCATCTGACGAGCCATGCCTGTCACTTGTTGTAAGTCACCCCCTGCTCCTGTGGTTATTTCTGCATCACCAAAAATGACCTGCTCTGCTGCACGACCCGCTAGGCCTCCAGCCATCCGGGCCTTAATCTGAGAGCGAGAGATTAAACTCTGGTCATCGGCTGGTGTAAACCAGGTAAGGCCACGAGCTTGGCCGCGGGGGATTAGCGTCACTTTTTGAACTGGATCGTGGTCCTTAATCAAGGTCCCAACAATCGCATGTCCAATTTCGTGGTAAGCGATCAGACGCTTACTCTTACTGTCAACTAGTGGGGTACCTTCCATCCCTGCCACCACCCGGTCCACAGCGTCGTCAATTTCTAGCATGTTGATTGCTTCTTTGCGCCGCCGTGCGGTTAGAATTGCCGCTTCATTCAATAAGTTAGCTAAGTCTGCACCCGTAAACCCTGGTGTGCGACGGGCGATCGCTTCTAAGGAAACTTCGGGGGCTAGCTTCTTATTGCGCGCATGCACGTTCAGAATTTCCAGACGACCTTTGATATCTGGTGAATCTACCATCACCTGCCGATCAAAGCGGCCAGGACGTAGCAGGGCAGAGTCAAGCACATCGGGGCGGTTGGTGGCCGCAATGATAATGATGCCCGTGTTGCCTTCAAACCCATCCATCTCGGTGAGCAACTGGTTCAAGGTCTGCTCTCGCTCGTCATTGCCACCCCCAATTCCTGCACCGCGCTGCCGTCCTACAGCGTCAATCTCATCAATGAAGATAATGCAGGGGGCGTTATCTTTCGCTTTTTTGAATAGGTCCCGTACTCTAGAAGCACCCACACCTACAAACATCTCTACGAACTCAGAGCCAGAGATGCTGAAGAAGGGCACCCCTGCTTCTCCGGCGATCGCTTTAGCAAGCAGGGTCTTGCCAGTGCCCGGTGGTCCAACTAGCAGTGCACCTTTAGGAATCTTTGCTCCGACAGCCGTAAAGCGCTCTGGCTTTTTCAAGAAGGTGACGACTTCTTGCAGTTCTTCCTTGGCTTCTTCAACCCCAGCCACATCATCGAACATCACCCCAGTCTTTGCTTCCATTTGAAACCGGGCTTTTGATTTGCCAAAATTTAACGCTTGGCCTGGGCCTCCTGGCACGTTATTAGAGCGACGGAACAAGAAGAACAGCCCAGCAATCAGCAGAAATGGGAAAATAAGGTTACTTAGCAGCCCCCAGATTGCTCCATCATTACGTGTCGGGTGAACTTCTAGATCAACCTTGGCCTCTCTTAGCTTAGAGATGAACTCTGGCGAAGAGCCAGGTAAGTCTACTCGGATTCGCTGAATTCTACCTTCCAGCTGGGGGTCAGCTGCATCAATGATTGCGGTTCGGCCCCCATCAAATAAGTCAACTCTTTCAACCCGTCCAGCATTTAGATACTCTAGAAAACGACCATAGTTTATCCGAGTACTAGCAGTATTTCTGGATAAATTGGCAGGAGCAGTTGAAAATGCTCCTCCCCAAAGAAAAAAACCAATCACTAAAGCAGGCAGTACCCACAGTAGTACTGTTTTCCAAGAAAATTTCATAAGCTATTGGCCTCTAGAGACAGACAGGTTGCGACAAGTTATCAAAAAAGCAAATTGTATTTCGCTCATTTAGTAACGCGAGTTATTACTTCTGAAAATTTAGATTTAATTACTATTCCTGATCTGAGGAAATCTTAACTAAATTTAACTTAATTCTCAGACTTTAAGCAACAGCTACTCCAAGGCGGGGGCGCTCTTCTTATTGTCCATCGCCTTTGGAGTAGCGATATTAAACTAGTTGGTGCAACTCCTGAAGCTCTAGATACTTGAGTTTGCTGAGCAGAGCTTAGCTATCCTTTGATGACACAGCCAATCCTTGCTCTAAACGAGGTCGGTCCAAACCTTGCTGGTTAAGGAGTAGCCAGGACTGCACCAAGTCGGGGCCATTCATCTCGCCCATCAAAGCAGCCCTCAGCGATCGCATCAGCAATCCTTTTTTGAGATTTTGCGCCTTGAGCACCTGTTTGATCATTTCCTGCACCCTTTCTGCGGTTAGGGGTTGGGCGTCAAGGTTTGCTAAAACCCCTTCCAAAGCAGCGACTACAGCAGTTTGCTGCAACTGGGCAGTGGCTTCGGCATCAAATTCAATCGGGTTGAAAAAGAGTTTACTCATGGCCACTGCATCTGTGAGCCGGACTAGGCTGGGCCCAATCAGACTACTGAGCTGCTCCAACCAGGCACGGTCCTGTAGCGGCTCAAATTCATATCCAGCCGACTGCCAGTAGGGAATTAGTAGATCTGTTAACTGAGGGATCGGCATCTCATGCAGGTACTGGCTGTTCAACCAATCCAACTTGGCCCAGTCAAATTTAGCCCCTGCTTTATTGACTCGCTCAAACCCAAATTCTGTCGCCGCTTCTGCTAGCGTAAACCTTTCCTTCTCAGCCTCTGGAGGAGACCAACCCAGCAGCGTCATGTAATTGACCAAGGCTTCCGGCACATACCCCATTTGCCGGAAGTCTGAAATAGAAGTTACACCATCCCGTTTAGAGAGCTTTCGCCCCTCCTGGTTCAAGATCAAAGGGGTATGGGCAAACTCTGGAACCGCTGCTCCAAAAGCTTCGTAAAGAAGGATCTGCTTAGCAGTGTTAGCGATGTGGTCTTCCCCCCGGATCACATGGGTGATGTTCATCTCAATGTCATCTACAACCACCGCCAGGTTGTAAAGGGGCTGACCCACACTGTCACGCTCAGCAGCACGGGCAATCACCATATCACCGCCTAGATCGCTAGCTTGCCAGGTGACGGTATCGCGCACTAAGTCATGCCAAGATAGTTCTCGCTCGTCATCAATCTTGAAGCGAATCACGGCAGAGCGGCCCTCCGCTTCAAAGGCCGTCTGCTGTTCTGAGGTAAGGTTACGGTGACGGTTGTCGTAACGAGGCGCTTCTCCTCGCAATTTTTGGGCTTCCCGCATTTCTTCTAGTTCTGCTTCACTGGTATAGCAGCGGTAAGCCAGTCCTTTGTCTAGTAAGGTTTGAGTTGCCTGTCGATACAGATCCAATCGCTTGGATTGAAAAATCGGGCCTTCATCCCAGTTCAAACCCAGCCAAGTCAGGCCCTCCAGAATGTTTTGCGTATACTCAGGCCGCGATCGCTCTAGATCAGTGTCCTCAATACGTAGAATAAACTGGCCCTGATGACGACGGGCAAATAACCAATTGAATACCGCTGTTCTGGCAGTGCCAATGTGCAGATTTCCAGTTGGGCTTGGGGCGATACGAACTCGAATAGTCACAAGTCTTTCGGGTTTCTGTAGGGTTACTTCCTATGTTAGAGCGGAGTTGGGCATTAAGTTAGCTTCAGCTAAACTGGCAACGCCAACCCAAAGCGTTGATAGATTGTCGTTTTGCGCTACTCCTGCCAAGACTACTTAGTCAACCAGCATCAACACCATAGTTATCTTTGAATGCCTATTTCCTCTATCTAGAACACCATTCCTTTTTCTTCAATCAATCCTGTCGGAGGATGTCTCACCAGCAGTAATGTCAGGTAGGGTAGGTTGCGGTGGTGCCACAGGTGCTAAATCATGAGCAGGTTGAGAAGCTGCTTTAGGAGTACCAGGAACCAATGGGGGCGAGGGCACTTGATTCTCAACAGTATAGTTGGGGTCGACAATACCCCGTGCATCTGCTGCCTTAAGTTCTCCTCGAACAAGCTTGGCAAGGGTATCTTCCCCGCTTGGCTCGTAGGTAATGACTCGTGCCGTCTCATTGAAAGCATTCTGAATCAAGTTTCCTTTTTCATCTAGAAGCTCCAGATGAACCCAATTTTTACCCGGCTTCAATCCCTGCAGATAAATCGGCTGCCAGCGGCTGACAATAAAGCTCGCCCCGTTAATCGTGCAGCGAACTTGCCAATCAGAAATATCGTCGTCTGAGCGTTCTTGGGCCACTAAATGCAAGGGTGCATTAGTGAGGTAAAAGTCCAGCATGACTGGTTCAGCACCATAGCTTCCTTTAGGCCGACTGTAAGTCAACAGTGGTAGTGTTGCGTTAGGGTGGTTACCCTCAGTTTTGGTAAAGATGTGAAATGTCGTCTGAGCGTAAGCACCTTCATTCTTAAAACTTTCATGCCAAGGACGGGAAGCAAACACTCGTAAGGTATGGGTACCAGGCACTACATCTTTCAAGATGAATGGCTTACTAACGTCATAAACTGCCTCATAGGGTTGATTGTCCAAGATCACATGTAAATGAGGTCCCATGTCTAGTTGAGAGTCTTTGAACAGCTTCAAATCATCTACCTGCAACTTCACAGACACAGTATTATCTTGAACAACTTCATTGGGTTTAGGACTGACAATGGTAACTTGAGGTTGGTACTGGTCTAAATCTAAGCGCAGCTCCTGGATCACCCCGGGAGGAGAAGCTTCAGAGATCTCTGTTGATGCAACGCTACGAATGCTAGAACTTGATTGAGCTCCATCACCAAAGGTCGCTATAGCTTTCTTGTCACAACTTCCTAAACCGAAAGCTAGTAAAGCCGCAAGTGCCCACGCTAAGGTCAAACGAGTTGTCCGTAAACAATTGATTCCAAACACACTAAAAATACTCCTAATTAAGTCTTGGTTTTGAACAGACCTATTAGAGAATGATGAAATTGGGCTGCTCACTGTCACTGTAGCGATGGATGTGTCCCGATAGTACTCTTTAAGTGTTCCTATAACCCAGGGTCCAAAGCTCGAGCACCGACCTGCCGAGCGGATTAAGGATGCAAGTCGAGGCATGATGTTGTTAAACAAAGCCGCAATTAGAATGGTGGAGCCATGACTGCTAGTTCTTTAGCAAAGACTAGAGAACTAAAGTGCAGCAGAGTAGCATTACTCTAGCCACTTTCGGCAAATGTTATGAGGTATTACAACATACAGAAGGTCAGCCCTCTGGACGAGGCTAAACGTTGTCTGGTACAAGATCCTTAACTACATAAAGAGACAACTACTAAAATTGTCTTCTAATCTTAAATGTATTAATGGAGAATTGAGATGAATCGAGGAATCTATCGGCTAAAGAACATTTCTTTACGTAAAATCGTTGCTGTTTTTCTAATAGCGTTTGCGTTTCTGGCCATTCCCGCTTTTGGCTATGGTGAGCTATTTCAAGCGCAAGCAGCACCTTTAATTGGTAAGGCAGGTTCTCCGATATTAGATAAGGATACTGCTGCAAAAGTTGTCGAACGGGCTGAGGACCGTGTAGGTGATAGACCGATTGGTGATACTGGTTTGAAAAACATCAAACAGTTGGGTAAGAATATTCCAGAAACAGGTGAGCTGGTTGTCCGCCAACGGACTGGTACTGATAAGCCAGGTACTGCGGGTGCAAAAAACACTTCGGAGAGGTTAAAAGCAGCAAGCTCAGAGGACTAGTTAAAAGTACTGGATAGGATGAAATGCTGCTTGAGCGATAATGATCACGAATCCAAGTAACGGTTGACCATTGATATCCGAGAATAACTCCGCCCTCACACACCAAGTGGGCGGAGTTATCTTTATGTAGCCCATAAGAGGTACCCAATACTGAAGTACAGAATCTCTGATCTTCAACCGCCTCAACCTAGCTATACCTCATTGATTTAGTCTGCCTATAGCTTTAAGCATGGCTTACTGAACAGGCCAACCGTCTATCGGTCTAAACTGCGGCTGTCATGAGACCACGTACTAGCTCTTATCACATCATCTTCTACTATGCTGCTTGAGACCTTGATTGTGCGTAACCTGGCTAAGGGCTGCAACCTCACCTCTACTTGGATAATGTAAAGTTCTGAAAAGGCACGACGCCATTGCTGATAGCCCAAGGCTCTGAATCCCCAGCAGGACCGAAATTGCAACATCTTAATTATTGTTAACTGCCTCTAAACAGGTGTAGGGCTGAGCCTATAATGCTCTAAGGGAACTTCACCAAGACTGAATTTGACTGTTGTTCTAGCCCCTAGCTGTAGTAGGTGACTATTGCTTCTAGCAAAAGGTAAAGCGGTAAACTTTCAACTGCTGTCCATAAATTGATAGAACTTACCTTGAATTTCTAGCAATTCATGAGACAGTAATTCAGTTAAAGATGGTGTTCACCTCGAAAGTCCCTTAGGGGAGTTATTCCTCATTCCTTGTTCAAAGAGAGGAGAGTCTCGATGACAACTACTCGTCGCCCCCCTAGCCCACCAGAGCGAGGGGAGAAGGCAAGGGTTGTGGTTGACAAAAACCCGGTGCCAACTTCATTTGAGAAGTGGGCCAAACCAGGCTTTTTCGATCGCACCTTGTCCCGAGGGCCCAAAACCACTACTTGGATTTGGAACCTACATGCGAATGCCAACGATTTTGAAACTCAAACAAATAACCTAGAAGATTTATCCCGCAAAATCTTTGCCGCACATTTCGGCCATTTGGCTGTCATTTTTGTCTGGCTGAGCGGGGCATATTTCCATGGTGCCCGCTTTTCAAACTATGAAGCTTGGTTAGGGGACCCCCTGAACATTAAGCCTAGTGCTCAGGTTGTGTGGCCCATTTTTGGTCAAGAAATTTTAAATGCGGATGTAGGCGGTGGCTTTCAGGGGATTCAAATCACCTCTGGCTTGTTCTACATTTGGCGGGCCTGGGGCTTCACGACTTCCTTCCAGCTCTACGCTACCGCCATCGGTAGTTTAGTTATGGCAGGGTTGATGCTGTTCGCTGGTTGGTTCCACTACCACAAGCGAGCTCCCAAGCTGGAGTGGTTCCAGAACGTTGAGTCCATGCTCAACCACCACCTCACTGCAATATTCGGCCTCGGTTCGTTGGCTTGGACAGCTCACTTGATCCATGTCTCAATGCCAACCAACGCATTAATGGATGCTGGAATTCCGATTGGAAAAATCCCGCTGCCACATGAGTTCATCTTGAATCAAGACTTGATGGCTCAGATCTATCCCAGCTTTAGTCAAGGAGTCAAGCCTTTCTATACCCTAGATTGGGCTGCTTATTCTGACATTTTGACCTTTAGGGGTGGTCTAAACCCGGTTAATGGTGGCTTATGGCTAACCGATATTGCCCATCACCACCTGGCGATCGCGGTCATTTTCCTAATCTTGGGTCATACCTTCCGGACAAACTGGGGTATTGGTCAAAGCATTCGGTCGCTGCTAACTAACCGCAATAAACCCTTTACCGATGAAGGGAATGCAGGCTTCTATGAAGCAATGACGACTTCTTGGAATGCCCAGCTAGCAGTTAACCTGGCCGTGGCTGGTTCCATCAGTATTCTGGTGGCACACCATATGTATGCGATGCCGCCCTATCCTTATCTGGCCACGGACTACGCTACCCAGGTTTCCATCTTTACCCATCACATGTGGATTGGTGGTTTCTTTATCTTGGGTGGAGCAGCTCATGCTGCTATTTACCAGATACGGGATTATGTTCCGGCAATTCACCAGGACAATAACTGGGACCGGATACTGCGGCACCGGGATGCCATCATCTCTCACCTGAACTGGGTATCGATCTTCTTGGGCTTCCACAGCTTCGGTCTGTACATCCATAACGATACGATGCAGGCCCTGGGACGTCCTCAAGATATGTTCTCAGACTCAGCAATCCAGCTTCAGCCCATCTTTGCCCAGTGGATTGGCAACATCCATACCCTGGCACCAGGAGCAAGTGCACCGAATGCTCTAGCTCCCGCTAGTTACGTCTGGGGTGGTGGCATTGTGGAAGTGGGTGGCAAGGTTGCCATGATGCCGATGCAGTTGGGTACGGCGGACTTCATGATCCACCATATTCACGCATTCCAAATTCATGTCACTGCCTTGATTCTTTTGAAGGGTGTGTTGTATGCCCGTAACTCGCGCCTGATTCCTGACAAAGCAAATCTTGGATTCCGCTTTCCCTGCGACGGTCCAGGTCGTGGTGGTACTTGCCAAGTTTCTGGTTGGGACCACGTGTTCTTAGGCTCCTTCTGGGTGTTCAACACCATTGCCATTGCGGTTTACCATTTCAGTTGGAAAATGCAATCGGATGTATGGGGAACGGTATCTCCAGATGGCTCAGTAACGCACCTTACTGGTGGCAACTTTGGCCAAAGTGCAATGACGATCAACGGTTGGTTGCGTGACTACCAGTGGGCGCAAGCGGCGCAAGTCATCCAGTCCTATGGTTCATCGCTTTCAGCCTACGGTCTATTGTTCTTAGGTGCTCACTTCGTTTGGGCATTTAGCCTGATGTTCTTGTTCAGTGGCCGGGGTTACTGGCAAGAGCTGATCGAGTCCATTGTTTGGGCACACAACAAGCTGAAAGTTGCTCCCACAGTTCAGCCGCGAGCCTTGAGTATCATTCATGGTCGTGCTGTAGGGGCTGTCCACTTCCTGGTAGGAGGAATCGTCACGATCTGGGCGTTCTTCTTAGCTCGGATGCTCACAGTAGGTTAAGAGCGAGGATTCACTAAAGTCTATGGCAACTAAATTCCCTAAGTTTAGCCAGGCCGTGGCCCAGAACCCGACAACAAATCGGATCTGGTACGGGATTGCCACAGCCCACGACTTTGAGAGCCATGATGGCATGACTGAGGAAAGTCTTTATCAAAAGATTTTCGCTACTCACTTTGGCCAATTGGCGATCATCTTTCTTTGGGCTTCTAGCCTTCCCTTTCACATTGCCTGGCAAGGTAACTTTGAGCAGTGGATCAAAGATCCGCTGAACGTTCGTCCGATCGCTCATGCGATTTGGGATCCCCACTTTGGTCAACCGGCAGTTGATGCCTTTACCCAAGCGGGAGCAACTAACCCGGTAAACATTGCTTATTCAGGTGTTTACCAGTGGTACTACACGATTGGGATGCGGACGAATAACGACCTGTACTTCGGGGCGTTGTTCTTGATGCTGTTTGCCTCTGTGTTCCTGTTTGCTGGCTGGTTGCACTTGCAACCGAAGTTTCGGCCAAGTCTGTCTTGGTTTAAGAACGCTGAGTCCCGGCTGAACCACCACTTGGCAGGTTTAGCAGGTCTTACCTCTTTAGCTTGGACAGGTCACTTAATTCACGTAGCAATTCCTGAATCGCGGGGACAGCATGTGGGTTGGAACAACCTGCTATCAGTAGCACCTCATCCTGCTGGTCTAGGCGCCTTTTTCAAGGGTGACTGGGGCGTCTATGCAGCGAATCCAGATACACCCGGGCACATCTTTGGCACTTCCCAAGGTGCAGGCACAGCGATTCTTACTTTCTTAGGTGGCTTTCATCCCCAAACCCAGTCTCTCTGGTTGACGGATATGGCTCACCACCATCTAGCGATCGCTGTTATCTTCATCGTTGCGGGTCACCAGTACCGGACTAATTTCGGGATTGGTCACAGCATTAAAGAGATGTTGAATGCCAAAAACTTCTTTGGCGTCAAAACTGACGGTCAAGGCAATCTGCCCCACCAAGGACTGTACGACACCTATAACAACTCTTTGCACTTCCAGTTGGGTATTCACCTGGGAGCCCTGGGAACAGCGCTTTCTCTAGTTGCGCAGCACATGTATGCCATGCCTCCCTATGCCTTTATGGCTCAGGATTTTACGACGCAGGCAGCACTTTACACCCATCACCAATATCTTGCTACTGCCTTTGTAATTGGTGGCTTTGCCCACGGGGCTATTTTCTGGGTGCGGGACTACGATCCTGAGCAAAATAAAGGCAACGTGCTAGATCGAGTGCTACGCCATAAGGAAGCGATTATTTCGCACTTGAGTTGGGTATCGCTATTCTTGGGCTTCCATACCCTAGGCTTGTACGTTCACAATGATGTTCAGGTTGCTTTTGGACAGCCAGAGAAGCAGATCTTGATTGAGCCTGTGTTTGCTCAATTTATTCAGGCTTCCCATGGTAAAGCACTATACGGATTTGACACTTTACTGTCGAATGCAAATAGTGTTGCCCATAATGCCGGTGCTCCTTATTTACCGGGTTGGTTGGATGCGATCAACAGTGGGACAAACTCCCTGTTCTTGACCATTGGCCCTGGTGACTTCTTAGTCCACCATGCTTTTGCTCTGGCCCTACATACCACGACCTTGATCTTGGTCAAAGGTGCATTGGATGCTCGGGGTACTAAGCTGATGCCAGACAAGAAAGACTTTGGCTTCGCCTTCCCTTGTGACGGTCCGGGTCGAGGCGGCACCTGCGACGTTGACGCCTGGAGTGCTGTCTTCCTCGCTGCCTTCTGGGGACTGAATACGGTTGGTTGGGTCACCTTCTACTGGCACTGGAAGCATTTAGCAATTTGGTCAGGTAACGTTGCTCAGTTTAATGAGTCTTCAACCTACCTGATGGGCTGGTTACGAGATTATCTCTGGCTGTACTCCGCTCAGTTGATTAACGGATACAACCCTTACGGCATGAACAACTTGGCCGTCTGGAACTGGATGTTCTTGTTTGGACACCTAGTCTGGGCAACAGGATTTATGTTCTTGATCTCCTGGAGAGGGTACTGGCAAGAGCTAATTGAAACTTTGGTTTGGGCACACGAGCGTACACCGCTGGCGAACTTGGTTCGCTGGAAGGATAAGCCCGTTGCTCTGTCCATTGTTCAAGGTCGTCTAATTGGTTTAGCCCACTTTGCAATCGGCTACATCCTCACCTATGCGGCCTTCCTGATAGCCTCAACAGCTGGTAAGTTTGGCTAAACTCCAAACTAGCTGAATAGATTAACTAAAAATCCCCTGTTGCAAAGATAGGGGGTTTTTAGTTTGCAGGTCTTGGTGGGTTGGTATCCAACATAGGCTTGTAGTTCCCTTTATCCAAACGGTAGTTTGACGTTAGTACAACCCCGTAAGGTGGAAGGTGGTCGTACCCATAGTAGATAAAACAATTTCAGCTGATTATCAACATTTGAAGAGTAGATTCGAAGGCTGAAACGCCTGCCCGTTCGAAATAAGAGGAAATAACTCGTTAATGCCTAGCTGACAGCAAACGCTGTGAGCAATGTCAGGGCAACCAACATAGCGGCAATTGCACCTTGAAAAATATAACGACGCTTTAGCTCTGAGGAGGGAGTCTCTGCCAAGTAAACTGCAGGCTCGGTGGCGTAATTGTTTAGAATGCCTCTTTCGTCGGTGGTAGTGTACATCTGTGCTTCTAGTTGTAACTCAATGTAAATAAATGTAACAGACGCTTTACAAAAGAGCAATACTTTTTACAGGAACGCTGCTTGTACTAACAATAGGTGTCGCTTAACTATGAATCTAAGCTGCGACAAGAACAATGATGATTATAAAAAGTTCTAGGATGAGGATGAATTACCGATACCTATAGCTTTAACCATAGGTTTAGAGGCAACATCTGCTGTTGAGAAGCTAGTGCGTGTATGCCACAGACAAAATTGAAACGACCAAAGCCACAACAGGAGTTAATCACAGATCCTGTAGAGTCAGCTAAGTCTGCGGGCTTACGCTATGTTACCGATGACAGCCCCGGTATTCGGCGCAAGCGGTCTGGTAAAGGCTTTAGCTACATCGGTCTAGATGGTAAGCCGATTCATGACCCTGAAGAGTTGAAACGGATTAAATCGATCGGGATTCCCCCTGCTTACACAGATGTCTGGATCTGCACGCTACCCAATGGCCACCTCCAGGCAACAGGACGGGATGCTAAGGGAAGGAAGCAGTATCGCTACCACGTCCGCTGGCGCAGAGTGAGAGATGAGACCAAGTATGGCCGGATGATGATTTTTGGTCTGAAGCTGCCCCAAATCCGCAAACGGCTAGAACAAGATTTAGCACGACCAGGCTTACCACGAGAGAAGGTCCTGGCAACAGTCGTCCGACTATTAGAAACGACACTGATCCGAGTAGGCAATGAAGAGTATGCCAAGGAGAATCGCTCTTTTGGTCTGACGACGATGCGCGATCGCCATGTGGATATTTCCGGCTCCACGATCCAATTTCAATTTCGCGGCAAGAGTGGCAAAGAACATACGATTGACCTGAAGGATCGTCGCCTTGCCAAGATTGTTAAGCGCTGCCGTGATATCCCCGGCTATGAATTGTTCCAGTACCTGGATGAGCAAGGGCAGCGACAAACGATTGATTCTACAGATGTAAACGAATACCTGCGGGAGATCACCGGAGAGGATTTTACCGCTAAGGATTTTCGCACCTGGTCGGGTACCGTATTTGCCGCGATCGCTCTCCAGGAGTTTGAAGCCTTTGACTCTGAAGCGCAGGCAAAGAAAAATATTGTGCGGGCGATTGAAACCGTCTCAGAACGACTCGGTAACACTCCTTCGATTTGCCGCAAGTGCTACGTGCATCCTGCTGTGATTGATGCCTACCTCGATGGCACCCTAGCTCACACCCTAGAGCAGCGTGTTGAACAAGAAATGGCAGAAACTTTGGACGAACTACGTCCGGAAGAGACAGCAGTGATGGCATTCCTGCAACAACGGCTAGCGCATGTCGAGGCAAAGTCCTGAGATATTAATTTCAATGTCGGGAAATAGGGTGTGTCTAGGTACTCTCATAAAGAGTGCATCGGGGATAGTTGTGTGCCCATACCTGATTACCAAAGTATAATGCTACCTCTGCTTAAGCTTGCGGCTGACCAGGACAAGCATTCCTTGCGTGAGGCGATTGATACTCTTTCTATTGAATTTTCTCTAACCGATGGAGAAAAAGAGGAAATCTTACCTAGCGGTAAGCAAGCGGTCTTCGATAATCGGGTTGGTTGGGCTAGGACATACCTTAAAAAAGCAGGTCTTGTTGAATCCCCTAGAAGAAGCTTTTTCAAGATAACCTCTCGAGGGCTTGAGGTTTTCAACAGAACCTTAAGACAATTGATGTTAGATTTCTCAAGCAGTATCCGGAATTTATTGAATTTCAACTCGACAATCGAAGAGCCAGTTCTAAAGTTGTTGATGTCCAAGCTGTGGATATCTCAACTAATAACCCAAAAACCCCTAGAGAGGATCTAGAAGATGCCTATCTGGAAATCAAACAGGATCTGGCTCAGGACATCATCATTCGAATTAAAGCTTGCTCTCCAGATTCTTTGAAAGATTAGTCGTGTAGCTATTAGTAAAAATGGGCGATGGCGGTTCAATAAAAGATGCTGGACAGGCTGTTGGTAGAAGTGGCGATGGTGGTATTGACGGAATTATTAAGGAAGACAACTTGATTTGGATGTTATTTATATCCAAGCCAAAAGATGGGAGGGTACTGTAGGCCGTCCAGAAATTCAAAAGTTTGTTGGAGCATTACATGGTTTAAGGGCTAGAAAGGGGATTTTCATTACAACTTCAGTCTTCTCTGTTGAGGCTGTAGACTATGTATCCAGGATTGAGAACAAGATTGTGCTTGTTAATAGTATTGAGATGACCCAACTGATGATTGACCACGATGTAGGAGTTTCCCTAGTCCCTGGTCGAAGTATATGAGATTAAGAAAATAGTCGCGTATACAAGCTAAAAGAATCGATCTAGCCATGCGCGATTTGAGTATAAGTAATTTGAAGAGTGGTAAATGAGACAAGTTTTAGGGTTGGCTTTGTTAGGTGCTGCGGTGGTGTTTCCAGCGCAAGCTGATCAAACCTTGCGGGTAGTTTACCCGCCCAACAAGCACGAAACCATAGCAGAACAGATTTTCCTGATTGGCACAGCGCCTCTTCAAGGAGATGTTTCAGTGAACGGGCGTGTGATTAGCCGCAGTCCGGCGGGACACTTTGCGCCTAGTTTTCCCTTGCAGCTAGGAGTCAATACTTTTACCCTCCGCTACGGAGAACAAACCGTTACCGTTCAGGTGAACCGTACCCCAACTGCACCCGCCCCTCCTGTAGGGTTGACCTTTGCAAAGGGCTCGTTGACTCCAACCACCAACATTACTCGGTTGCCGGGAGAGCAAATTTGTTTTGGGGTGATCGCTCCTCCAGGCGCAAAAGTCTCCGTCAAGCTAGCCAACCAAACAATTCCCTTGATTGCCCAAACCCAAACTGTGGAGTTGCCTCCTAATGCAGCGGTTTTAACGCAAACCAATCAGCCCGCTACAGTGTCGGCCACTGGCCGCTATCAAGGTTGCACCATCGCCGCCAAACCAGGGCAGCTAGGTAAACCCCAATTTCAGTTGAGCAAAAATGGTGCTACCGCTCGGCAGCACGGGCCAGGGAACGTAGAAATTTTGACTCCTGCTGCTTTGTCTGTAGCGCAGGTGACGGCTGAGCAAGGGGTAGCCCGCACGGGCCCAAGCACAGACTATTCCCGGCTGACGCCTTTACCAAGAGGTACCCAAGCAACGGTGACCGGCAGCGAGGGTGACTGGTTAAGGCTAGATTACGGCGGTTGGCTTGACAAAAAAGAAACGCGCACCATTACAGGTGCTGTGCCACCGAAATCCCTGATCCGCAGTATCCGCTCCCGCCAAATTCCGGGTTGGACAGAGGTGATTTTCCCGTTGCAAGGGCCTGTGCCCGTGAAGGTGAATCAGGGAGATGGCTCATTCACCTTGACTCTGTACAACACCACTGCCCAGACAGACACAATTTTTGTTGACAATGATCCCCTGATCTCTAGGCTGGACTGGCAGCAGAGTTCTCCAGCCCAAGTGCAGTATACCTTTAACCTGAAGTCTGCCCAACAATGGGGCTACAAGCTGAATTATCAAGGAACCAGTTTGGTGCTCTCCCTGCGCCATCCGCCTATTAGCCAAAGCCAGTCACCTTTAGCCGGAGTGAAAATCCTAATCGATCCTGGACATGGCAGCTCAAATGATTTTGGTGCCAAAGGACCTACGGGTTACCCAGAGAAGGATGTCACTTTGTTAGTAAGTAAACTGCTGCGAGATGAACTTGTGCGGCGGGGAGCAACGGTCTATTTGACCCGTGAAGGAGATGAGGATTTGTATCCCAAAGACCGGGTGGCAATGATTGAAAAAGTAGAGCCCGCGATCGCCCTCAGCTTGCATTACAACGCCCTGCCTGACAATGGCGATGCGCTCAACACCCAAGGCGTGGCGGCCTTCTGGTACAACCCTCAAAGCCACGACCTAGCTGTGTTCCTGCATGACTATCTGGTTAAAAATCTAAATCGTCCTTCCTACGGTGTGTTTTGGAATAACCTAGCTCTGACGCGACCCACTGTAGCTAACGCAGTTTTGCTGGAACTCGGCTTTATGATCAATCCCACAGAGTTTGAATGGATTATCAACCCCCAAGAGCAAAGAAAACTATCTACAGCTTTAGCTGACGGGGTTGCTAGTTGGCTTAAAGCAAATCTGAGAAGGCCTTAATTTCCATCCTGGTCAACAAGTTATCAGCAGGCAGCCTAGCACCATCCGTAACTTCGCCTTCAATCTAAACGTTAAGATTCATAAAGTAAATAAAATTAATTATCAGTACTATGGCAACTGCTTTAATTACGGGTGCTTCTGCTGGCATTGGTACAGCTTTTGCTCAAGAACTAGCTGAGCGTCAGACAAACCTTGTTTTGGTAGCCCGCTCAGAAGCTAAGCTTCAACAGCTGGCTCAACAGCTGCGAGAGCAATACAAGATTCGGGTGGACATTTTAGTTCAAGATCTCACAGCACCAGCTGCTGCTACTACTGTCTTCGACGCCGTTGCCGAAAAGGGGCTGATAATTGACTTACTCATAAACAATGCGGGTTTTGGCGAGTATGGCCCTTTTGCTGAGCAGGATGGCGAGCGACAGGTTAAGATGGTTCAGCTGAATGTCTTGGCCTTAGTGGCTCTGACGCATCAATTTTTACCAGGAATGCGGCAGCGTCGTTCTGGGAGCATTATCAATATGTCTTCGACTGCTGCATTTCAATCGATGCCTTACTTTTCTGTTTACGCAGCCAGCAAAGCATTTGTTCTTAGTTTTAGTGAGGCACTATCGGCGGAAAATCACAGCTATGGGGTTCGTGTTCTCGCTGTTTGCCCTGGTCCGACAGAGACAAATTTTTTCCAAGACGCTGGGTTCCCCTCATTTTTATCAAATGTTGCAGCCAAAAACTATACCCCTACAGCAGTAGTAGTCCGTGAAGCTCTTCAAGCTCTAGAAAAGAATCAATCTATTGTCGTTCCTGGCAAGCTGGAAAATCAATTGATTGTAAATTTACCTCGGTTTTTGCCGCGCGAGGCAGTATTGAGTCTATGGAAAAATATTTTAGGGACAAGGGCAAGTAAAAAGGAAGACCCTATAAAGATAAGAGCTTAGTTTACTGTTACCGTGGCTGTAACCTTCTGCTGGTCACACTATTGCAAGTCGTGTAAACAGTTAATCGTCGGCCCTTTTAAGTTAAAGGCACACTTCTAGGCACTAGCCTTTTGCCTCAAACCCTTTAACCTAGAAATGTTGCTTCTAAATATTAAACTGTGGATGCCATATTGAAGCGGGCGGGGGAACTCAAGCAAGCCTTAGTTGATTTTGTGCTTGAGGCAGAAGGCGAACTGGCGGAAGCACTGGAGTCTTATACCGCTGCCCAGTCCGGCCAAAAACGATTTGATATTAGCCAAAGAGACCTCCTAATTGATACGTTTCTTACCGAGGGGAAAGTGGGGGACAAGACTCCCCTAGACCTGTTTTTGGACTATGCAGAATTGTCCCAAAGCGATCGCCAGCTCCTCAATTATTGGCGGCATAGCTTCATTGGCTTGTTTGCGGTGATTCAAAGCCTCCCAGATGGTTTTGTGGTGATGAACTGGTTGACCGCCAAACATTACACTGTTAAGCCAACGGGTACTCAATCATTGGCGGAGATGCGGCTCAAAACAGGAGAAATTATTCTTACCCGGATTGCGCCAATTAGTGATCAGGCCTGGATATTCTCCAGTTCCTATGTCCCGATGGGCAATCTTGGGAAACCGAAGTTGGCAGTGGCAATTGGTAACTTCAAGCAAGCTCATAAAGAATCCTTATACAGTGATGCTCCACAGCTATTAGAGGAGGCATGGCAGTCAGTGGAGCAGTATCACCGGGAATTTGTAGAGTTTTTTGGTAGCGATCAGGTAACACTATCTGGCTATCAGTTCAGCAAGAAGCTAGCCGAGTTACAAGAACAAATTACTCAACGGCGTTTAGCCGCCGCAGGGATTGACACCTCTAAATCTCTGACAGAGATTGCAGAAGAAGCTGGCGTTGAGCCAGCAGAAATTGAAGCAGCAGCAGCGGAAGCTGGGGTAGACTCTAAACTTGTTTCTCAAGTTTTTAGCAATAAGGGGGCAAATAAGATGGTGATGCCCAAGGTTGAACTACCAGCAGAGCTCAAGAAAGCAGAGCAGGTCACCATTATCACGCATCCTCGCTGGGGTCAGATGTTTCTGCCAACTTACAGTCAGTTCAAGGCGATGCTAGAGGCAGAGGATTGGCAAAGTATTAAAGGCGCTGAGAAGTTAGTTCGCCAGTACCTCGAAGACCCGGCGATCAATGCTTATATTTGGCATCAACTAGCTGGAGAATACCCCGTTCAACTAGAAAAGGTACTACAAACATTTTTGCAGCGGCCTAGTTTTAATCTTCTCGACCTTGATCAGCTGCTACAAGAATTCCGTAAAGCTCTAGAGCCAGAGTTACCAGAGGTTGCCAGCGTACCACTGCATTTACACAATCTATTTCAAGAGGCACTGGGAGAAGTGAGCAAACCAAAATCTAAAGCTAAAGGGAAGAGGAAAGCAACAACGGGCTTTCAACGAAGTTAGAGCAGTCTCCTGCTGGTAAGAGAGACATTTATCACTCAGTTCATCTATATGTTGCTTATAGCTTCATCCTTTATGCCTTATCTGTCGCAAGATTTCTTAACTTGGCATAGCTAGTCTCGCAGGACGCAGCCATAGTACTTATAAAGTTTCAACCATTAAAATTTTGGATCTACACTCTTTGCAGATAAAGGCTTCTCTATATATAAAGGTATTACGGAGCGGGGGAAGCAATTCTGAAAAGTCAAACACTAGGAAGCCTAGATGCTGAGCGACTGCGGGTTCGCCATTTACTCGTGATTGAGGACACAGAGGGGCAGCATGCTGTTTGCCTTGAGGCTGCAACTTATTCGGTTGGGCGTGACTCGTCGAATTCAATTGTGCTCCACTCTCGGTTAGTTTCCCGACAGCACGCTATTTTACTGCGAGTTACAACGCCTGAAGCTGCAACCTATTCCTTTCGAATTGTTGATGGTGATTTGCAAGGGCAGCGAAGTACAAATGGTTTAATCATCAACGGCCATCGCTGCTTTTCCCATGACCTGAAGCATGGCGATGTAATTGTATTTGGTGGAGATGTCAAAGCAAGATACTACATTGTTTCCAACCTTTCTGATGCAGATTTTTCTAGACAGTGTCAAGGGGAAGACTTGACCATTTTGCTATCTAACCCAATTAATCCGCTTGAGACAATCATTTCAGACGTTGTTGAAGAGCCTGAGGGTTTTTCGGAAGCTGCCCTCGTGCGCCTGGCATCTTTTCCTGAAATGGTGCCTAACCCGATTTTGGAAATTGATTTGGCAGGCACGATCACCTATCTCAACCCGGCGGCCCTAATGCAGTTTCCAGATATTCAAGAAGCTGGATTGGCTCATCCAATGTTGAATGGTTTACGTCCACTTGTGGAGGCAGTTCACGATGGCCATCAAAAGTTTTTCGTCCGAGAAGTTGAAGTTGATCACCAGATTTTTGAACAATCGGTGCACTACATCTCAGAGAGTGATTTGATCAGAAGTTATGTCACCGATGTCACGCAGCGGAAGCGAGCAGAAGAACAACTGCGGCACCAAGCCCAGCGGGAGGCCATTATCAATCGCATTGTTCAAGCAATGCGGGTAACGTTAGTTCCGGCAGAAGTATTACAAATTACCGCCGACCTATTACCGCAAGCCTTGGGGGTTAGCTATTGCCTAATTGTTCAAGCTGGTGCTGCTACAGAAACCACTCACTATGTCAGCGAAACAGTAACTGGGCAAGCAAACTTTCTAGAGGCTAACTTCAGCTTTACTGAACACTTCTCCTCAAAACTGGCCCAGGGTGAACAGGTTTTTCTAGCTACCAGCGATGCCGACTTGATACCAGAGCTGCGATCGCTGGCCCGCGAGTGCCGGATTCAAAGTATCTTAATTACCCCCCTTTTGTACCTGCACGAATATCTTGGCAGTATCAGTCTCTACCAATGTGTCCAGAACTCTCAAAGAAGTGAAGCTCGTTCCCGGTGGACTGTTGATGAATTGAGTGATGCTAAAACTATCGCCGATCAGTGTGCGATCGCCATTCATCAAGCTCAACTCCACCAACAGGTGCAAGACCTCAATGCCAAGCTAGAGCGCCAAGTGCAAGAACGCACCGCTGAGCTGCAACAAAAAATGCAAGAACTACAACGGCTCAACATTCTCAAAGACGATTTCTTAAGCACCGTCTCCCACGAACTTCGTACCCCGATGGCCAACATTAAGATGGCTATCCACATGCTCAAACAGTCTCCCACTGAATCTCGCCAGGAACGATATTTACAAATTTTAGAGAATGAATGCTCCCGTGAAACTGAGCTGATCAATGACCTGTTGGACCTGCAGCGATTGGAAGCAGAGGTGGAAACTGCTGGATTAGAGTTACTGTACTTAAACCATTGGTTACCCAGCGTTGTCGAGCCATTCCAATCTCGCACTCAACAACGCCAGCAAACCTTGCGAGTTCAATACCCTGACGATTTGCCTGCCCTGAGCTCAGACCGAGCTTGGCTGGAACGTGTTTTAGTCGAACTTTTGAACAATGCCTGTAAGTACACACGAACTGGAGGGGAAATTTTACTTGGCGTAAGTGTCCACACCTCAAAGCCAACTGTAACTTTTACGGTTACCAATGAAGCAACGATTCCGCTGGCTGAGCTGCCCCGCATCTTTGATAAGTTCTATCGCATCTCCAACTCCGATCCCTGGAAGCAGGGGGGGACAGGTCTTGGTTTAGCCTTGGTTAAAAAACTTGTCGAGCGTTTGCAGGGTAGAATCTCTGTGATCAGTGAGAACAATCTGACTACCTTTACTGTTGAGTTGCCGCAAGGAAGAGTGCCTACTCGTTAATCTACTCATTAGTTTCTGGTATCTGTGATTCAGTAGAATCAACATCCTGATGCTTGACTTTCCAAAACAAACTCCGCATAGTAAAGCTTTGAAGATGACCTCTGCAACGAATCCTTTCCATTCCGGTGCAACTACTGAATCAGAATTGGATTTTGTTCATGTTCCAGTCTTGAGCCGCGAACTGATTGCCGGGTTGGCCATTCATAGTGGGGGACACTACTTAGACGCGACAGTAGGTGGAGGAGGCCATAGCGCTTTGATTTTGTCAGTTGCCGATGATATTCAAGTAACGGCTTTAGATCGGGATGCTCAAGCACTGGAAGCAGCTCAGTCCCGGTTGGCAATTTACGGCAAGCGCGTCCACTATTGGCAGAAAAACTTTGCTAATTTCGAGCCCAACGGCATTCAGTTTGATGGCATCTTGGCAGATTTAGGTGTCAGTTCTCCTCAAGTAGATCACCCGCAACGCGGCTTTAGCTTTCGCAACCCTGCTCCTTTGGATATGCGGATGGACCAAGAGCAATCTCTTACCGCTGCCGAGTTAATCAACACATCCCCAGAAGCAGAACTGGCGGATATTTTCTACACCTACGGCGAAGAGCGCTTTTCCCGGCGGATTGCTCGCCGAATTGTGGCCGAACGCCCCTTCGAGACAACCACTGAGCTAGCCGCGGCAGTGGTGCGATCTATGCCTCGCCAGGCTCGTGCTGGGAAATATCGGATTCACCCAGCAACGCGGGTATTTCAAGCTCTGCGAATTGCAGTTAACGCAGAACTAACTGCCCTGGAAACCTTTTTGATCAAAGCCCCAACCTGGCTTAAGCCCGGTGGCAAGATTGGAATTATCAGCTTTCACAGCCTGGAAGACCGATTGGTCAAGCATAGTCTGAGAAACAATCAAGAATTGCAGGTACTCACGAAAAAGCCTATCGTGCCACAAAAGGATGAAATAGCTACTAATCCTCGCGCTCGCTCTGCTAAATTGCGACTGGCACAGCGCTGGCTTTCAGCATAGCGACAGCCTCTTTAGGATTGGCAGCTTCAAGCACGCACTATTCACAAGGGCACCAGTCTCGTATAAATGTTCAAAACTAATCAGTATGGGGTGGAAAAGTCTCGATCATGAATAGTTTGCGCAATCTGGATCAAACCATGAGTCAGTAAGTTCTTTGAGGAGTGATCATTATGGCTACCGGGACTAAACCTAGACCTTCAGTTTCCCCTTCCCCTCAAGTTTTGAACCCCCTACCTAAGCTACCCTTACCCCAAGGGGACATTCTGTCTGGGATGATGCAATCAAAGCCTGCTTCACGGGGGAGCGTCCAGCCTCCCAGAAGTACTCCTACTCAGCAGAGACAGCACGCCAGTACTGTGCCAGGAAGGGTTTCTGTCAGTCGCTCCACCACCCCCAAAGAGCCCAAGTTTGCTCTGCCTCATCAAAATAGCGGCGAGAGTAACCGTTCCCGTACATCACAAGCAGGTCGTAATGCAAACGAGTCAGTTACTGCATCTGGGTTAAGACAATCAAGCCATAGCTACAGGCAACAAATTACAACAGCGTTTGAAGCTCCCGCATGGCTACAGGTTTTGATGAAAATACAGCGAGGTTCTACCCCAATTGCCTGCCTGCTGATTCTGGGGGTACTGGTGCTCTATGGGTGGAATGTCTCGTCACAGCGGGCCTGGAGTAAAGCCTACCGCGAGTTATCGCAGTTGCAGCGCCAGGAACGAGAGTTAATTGCTGCAAGTGAGAGCCACAAACATGAGATTGTCCAGCAGGCTGAGAATTCGAAAAGTAATTTAGTACGTCAAGTACCGGCTAACACAATCTTCTTAACGCCCCAACCTATACAGGAGCGTTCCTCTTTAGAATCCAGATCTGCTTCAGTTAGACAGTTCAAGCAATTTCCACTTGGTTACTAGCTTATCACCCGAATTTTTCTCTCCCCCATAGACGCTAATCATTTTGCTAAAGGTTCTACCAAAAGTACCGCTTGAACAGAGTATAGACAGCAGTGAATTAAAGGGGTTGAGCTGTAGCGTATCGTTTGTGAAAACTGCTGTAATGGTGACTAAAAGGTATGGCTACTACTACATCCCGAAGATCTGAAGCTACTACTACAGCTACAAAAACCCGTCCTCAAGGCACTACTTTGAGATTACTGTTGGTGTGGGTAGTACTAATTTTCGGTGAGCTTGGCTTGGCAGCACGCTTAGTTTACCTGCATGTAGTCGAGGCCCCAGTACTGCTTGCCAAAGCACGTGCCCAGCAGTTAACGCCATTACGCCCTTTTAGCGCCCGCCGGCCGATTGTTGATCGCCTGAATAATATCTTAGCGATTGACGAGTCCGTTTATACCTTATATGTCCATCCTTACCTATTTAACCAACCGGCAGAAGTAGTCGCTACGCAATTAGCACCGATCGTCAAGCGTTCTGTGAGCGACTTGACACAACTATTCAAGACAGCAGAAAGCGGTATCCCGGTTGCCTACGAACTTTCTGAGCAGGTTGTAGACCAGATTAAGGGATTACAGCTTGAAGGGCTGGATTTAAGTCAGGAGCGGCAACGGCTTTACCCCCAGGCAGACTTGACCTCAAATCTGGTGGGGTACGTCAATGGTGACCATGAAGGGCAGGCTGGGCTTGAGTACAGTTTACAGAAGCAGCTTGAGCCTGTGGCTCGTTCAGCGAAGGTCTCCTTTGATGGCCAAGGAGTGCTGTTGCCTGATCGCGTACCCTTGAACTTAATCCGGGCTGACGATCAAAAGCTGCGTCTTACCTTGGATACACGGCTCCAGCGAGCTGCACGGGCTGCCCTGAAGAAGCAGTTAAACCATTACCGGGCACTGCGGGGTACCGTAATTGTGATGGATGTGCAGGATGGCTCATTGCTAGCTTTAGTGTCAGAGCCTTCCTACGACCCTAAACGTTACTACCAGGCCGATCCAGAACTTTATAAAAACTGGGCTTTGTCTGATTTGTACGAACCCGGTTCCACCTTTAAGCCAATTAACGTGGCGATCGCCTTAGAAACCGGCAGAGTCCAGCCCGATAATGTGTTCTACGATGAAGGCAAGATTGCGGTCGGGGGTTGGCCAATCCAAAACAACGACTATGCCTATGCCGGCTCTAGAGGCCCCCTAAGCATCAGCAAAATTTTAGAGTATTCCAGCAACGTCGGCATGGTTCACATCATGCAACAAGTCAAACCAGCGGTTTATTACGACTGGTTGGCCCGTCTCGGCATTGGGCACAAAGTTGGCAGTGATCTGCCGTTTGAGACAGCGGGCCAGTTTAAACCAAAAGCACAATTTACCAGTTATCCGATTGAGCCAGCGACTACTGCTTTCGGCCAGGGATTTTCAATGACGCCCCTGCAAATGACCCAACTTCACGCCCTACTTGCCAATGGGGGCAAACTGGTCACTCCTCACGTTGTCCAGGGGGTATTCAACAGCGCTGGAGAAGCTACCTGGAAACCTGATCTGCCAGTTCGCCAGGTTCTTGCCCCAACCACAACTCAGGCAGTTGTCTCCATGATGGGTAACGTTGTTTCTCGTGGGACCGGCAAGCCAGCCCAAATTCCAGGATATCGACTCGGGGGTAAAACCGGAACAGCGCAAAAGGCGGTCGGAGGACAATACAGCTCCGCCAGGATTACCAGCTTTGTTGGTATCTTCCCTTTAGAAGCTCCGCGCTACGTTGTCCTGAGCGTGGTGGATGAACCGAAAGGAGATGATGCCTATGGATCTACAGTTGCTGCCCCAGTTGTTAAATCTGTAATCGAGACGTTGATTACGCTTGAGGGTATTCCCCCCAGCCACCCAGCAGAAGTTCACCCTCAACCTAAAAAGCAATAAACTGGTTTGTGCTAATTAGAAACTAGCTAACCATTTATCAAATTCTTTCTGAGTGATATAGCGATTCAATGATTAGGGAACAGCTACCTTATCCTAAGCGTCACAACAAACCGCAGCAGATCTAGCTTTAATATGTTATTGGTGGCCATGTCTCAAATTAAAGTTGCATACTAAAACTAAAAACATTAGTTTTAAAGGCCATAGTTGACTCCATTATTGGGTAAGCAAAATGATAAATTTACTAACTCGTTCGGGTATTGTGGCTGGCTTAATAGGAGGTGCTTTGGTTGGACCTTCGCTCTTGAAAACAGTGCCAGCGATCGCCCTGCCGGAACAAGAAGTTCTTAAGCAGTTGGGAGGCGTTCCTGTTTTCACGCTTACCAATGCTCAGGGGTCGCCTATCCTTGCCTCTAACCCGCAACAAAAAAATGGGCCACAGATTGCCTCCTTTTTTCTCAGCCAAAAAGAGGCCCAGGCAGTGCTAGGGCAGATCAAAACTAAAAATGCAGCCCTAGGTAAGACGGCCAGAGTTACACCAACCTCTTTGGGCAAAGCTTTTGAAATAGCGCGTCAAAATAAAGACAAAAAAGACGTGGCCTTCCAATTCGTACCGACGCAGCAAGAAGTCAGTGCAGCCGAAACCCTGTTGCGCGCAAAAAATCCTAAATTCAAGCAGTTCAACGATGTGCCATTATTCTACGCGGTCGATACCAAGAGTAAAGGGCTGCTGAGTATTTCTAGCAAGCAAAATAATGCTCGGATCATCCCTCTTTACAGTAGTAAGCAAGACATTCAAGGAATCGTCGACCAGTTAAAACAGAAAAAGCCCCAGCTAGCTGCCACAACTCAAATTCAAGTCACATCTCTATCGCAGGTTGTTGCTTCTATGCTGAAGGAAAACGGCCCTGAGATCAAACAGCTGACGCTAATTCCCTCACCGGAAGCAAGGGCATTTTTGAGTACATTACAGAAGGCCCCCAACAATCAGAGACCTGCCGTTGCTCCCGCAAAACGCTAACCTTAGTTCCTTTAAAGTTGTGGTATCGCAAGTTTCCGGGCCAGAGTTTCAGCAGTGGCGGGCTACAGCCATGCACCAGGCACAGTTACATCAGCATGCCCAGTTGTCAGACCTCAACGTTGAACTTGACTGGCTGCTTCAGGCCGTCACGGGACTTGATCGCCTGTCTCTACGTCTAGCCGCAATGGCAGAAACGACCTCTCTAAAGCTGCCCTTGACCCTGGCAGAACTGAGCCGCCTTTGGCAACGGCGGCTGAATGAGCATGTCCCCGTGCAGTATTTAGCTGGCACGACAATCTGGCGGCACTTTGAGCTGGTTGTATCCCCAGCAGTTTTAATACCCCGGCCAGAGACAGAGTGCTTGATTGACCTGGCTGCTGCTATAAGTAGTCAGGATTTAGAGCAGGGTCAGTGGGCTGACTTGGGTACGGGTAGTGGAGCGATCGCCTTAGGGCTAGCTAGCATTTTCCCGGCGGCCACGATTCATGCGGTTGACTGTAGTGCTGCGGCCTTGGCAGTTGCCCAGCAAAATGCTCAGAACTTAGACCTAGGGAAGCGCATACAGTTTTATCAAGGCTCTTGGCTGGAGCCCTTAAAGGCTTTTCAAGGACAGCTCAGCGGTATCGTGGCAAACCCACCTTATATTCCGACAGCAATGATCCCAAACCTGCAACCAGAGGTGGCTTGTCATGAGCCTCAGCTTGCGCTAGATGGGGGAGTGGATGGGTTAGATTGCCTGCAACAGATCATTGCGATCGCTCCTAACTATCTTCAGACAGGTGGTGTTTTACTCCTAGAGATGATGGCAGGGCAAGCAGGTACCGTCAGCCAACTACTCCACCACCAGGATAGCTACTGCCAAATTCAAATCCACCCAGATCTATCTGGTGTAGAACGGTTTGCCAGTGCTTACCGCCTATGACCGGAGTATCAATAGCAGCTTTAGTTGCAGCGGCAAGGTCAGGTCGTTGGTTAGTGAGCTTTCCGACTGATACAGTGCCAGCACTAGCGGTCAGGCCTGATCAAGCGGTACGAATTTATACCGCAAAACTACGTCGTCAAGACAAGCCTTTAATTTTGATGGGAGCAACCTTTGCCGCGCTCAAACCATTCATTCAAGGTAGTGCAGAAGAATGGCACCTCTGGCAGCAAGTAGCTACACAGTATTGGCCGGGAGCCTTAACCTTAGTTCTCCCGGCTAGCCATCAGGTACCACCAGAAATGCATTCCACAGTTGATACTATTGGCCTGCGCGTGCCAAACTGGCCTATCGCCCAAACGATTCTCCAGCAGACTGGCCCCCTAGCAACGACAAGCATTAACCTTTCCGGCCAGCCACCCCTTCAAGCGTTAGCAGACATTGAACAACAATTTCCAGACGTTTTAACCTTATTACCTATTGACTGGACATTGCCCCATCCCGAGGCGACAGAAATAGCAACAACTGGAACTCCTTCTACAGTTGCCAGATGGACAGGTACAGGTTGGGAAATTCTTAGGCAGGGAGCAATTAAGCTCATAGTCTAGTTGCTGCCTATAGTTACTTTTCCAGTAGCTTTGCAAAGCTAGCAGTGCTGCAAAATACCGACGACTTACATCCAAAGGTGGGTGCGGCAGTATACAAACTTAACAGAATTAGATTTTGGCATTGTGTATTCATAGGGAGATACTGCTTAATTTTTAATTAGCGGCTTTGAAGTAGCTAGTGCCAGCCATAGTTAAGAACATTACCTAGTAACTCAGGAATCCTTTTGATGCCTCACAAGCCTTCTGATTTAGATACTTTGTCAGTACTTGGACTGCAAAATCATCTTAAGCAGCTTGGCCAGGAGTCTCACCACCCGCTACTGCTACTAAGTACACATAAGTCTGTCTTGAGCAAGCGACCACCCCTCAAAGAGGGCCTCAAATTTTCTCAGGCCTTGACTTAAGGTGCGAATGCC
>CADCWO010000002.1 GCA_902806435.1 uncultured Synechococcales cyanobacterium
CCATGATGTTGATGGTGTTCTTCAGCTCCAGGATCTCCCCTTTGACATCCACAGTGATCTTCTTGGACAGGTCCCCGTTGGCCACAGCGGTCGTCACTTCTGCAATGTTGCGCACCTGCCCAGTCAAATTGCCCGCCATCGAGTTGACGTTATCCGTCAAGTCCTTCCAAGTACCAGCCACACCCCGGACATCGGCTTGCACCCCTAGTTTTCCTTCGGTTCCCACTTCCCGGGCGACGCGCGTGACCTCAGACGCAAAGGAGTTCAACTGGTCCACCATGATGTTGATGGTGTTCTTCAGCTCTAGGATCTCCCCTTTGACATCCACAGTGATTTTCTTGGACAGGTCCCCGTTGGCGACAGCAGTCGTCACTTCTGCGATGTTGCGCACCTGCCCAGTCAAATTGCCCGCCATCGAGTTGACGTTATCCGTCAAGTCCTTCCAAGTACCAGCCACACCCCGGACATCGGCTTGCACCCCTAGTTTTCCTTCGGTTCCCACTTCCCGGGCGACGCGCGTGACCTCAGACGCAAAGGATGATAGTTGAGCGACCATCGTGTTGACGATCTGGGCAGTTTGGAGAAACTCACCCTTCAAAGGCCTGCCTTCTATCTCTAGCGCAATGGTTTGTGAGAGGTCGCCATTGGCCACGGCCCGAATGACACGGGAGGTTTCTGCTGTCGGTTGGACTAAATCTGTAATCAGAGTATTGACAGACTCGACACAGGCGGTCCAAGAGCCACCAACAGCTCCAAGGGAGGCGCGTTGGGATATCTTGCCTTCTTTACCGACGACTGTACCGATTCGCTTCAACTCATTAGCCATCATCTCATTCTGCTCAATGATCGCGTTGAGGGTATCGGCTATTTTTCCAGCCACGCCAGTTTGATCATCCGGCATACGAACGGCAAAGTTACCCTTTTTGACCGCTGTCAAGGTTCTCAGCAGTTGTCTCGTATCTAGATCGTCTGTGGCATTATCTGTTGCCTGAGCTGGCATGGTCTGAATCCTTATCGGAAGATATATGTAATTTCCAAAACTTTATTTCTAGTAGCCATTCCTTTTAAGGGCCATGGTCAGAACAAAGCTTTGGCTAAGGCTGGCGCTGTTCAGGGTAGGCGCGCCTAAAATTAAGCGCTCTAGTGCGATCGCTGCAGTTGTGATTCATAAACGAGATTAATGACCAATCTTTTCCGCTTAGCTGATCGCAATCCGTTGATATATTCATCATTTTCACCAAAGCTGATGACATTCGCCAAGTGTTCAGCCGGCCTCCTTGTGAGTAAAGGAACTTAAGAGGCCGCCAGAAGCAATTAAGCTCCTGTAGCCTGCCAATGATGCAGCCATTGAATCATGATGGCTGGCAGTTCCTGGCGGGTTCGGCTGGCGGGATCGATGCAGACATGGCGGGTGATTGCTTTGGCAACGAGGCGATCGCTTCCTTGTTTAAGGATTTCATAAGCAATTTCAAACTTATGATTATCTAACCGCTGGGGAGTAAAGTGGATCAGCTGGCGATCGCCGCAAAACATTGGTTGAAAAAAATCCACACTGGCATGAACAATGGGGATTGCCACGGCGTTGCTCCCAAAGAAAGCCTGAAGTTGGATGCCGACCGCAGACAGAGATTCTTCATAAGCTTCATGGCACATCGGCAGGAGATTGGCAAAATAAACAACCCCGGCCGCATCAGTATCTTGAAAGCGAATCGTGCGAGCGTAGATGAATGGCATGGTTCAGTCTGTAACTCTCAATTTGCTAAGTTATTTGGGCTTATACTGGCAGGAAGCTGCTGAGGTAAGTCCTTATAGGCCTGCAACCGTTGTAACAACTACCCAAGACAAAGATCGTGAATCCACTGCAATTGCCAGGATGAGTGAGTCATGGAACCTAAAGTGAAGCAACTGATCAAGATTTTGATTGGAGCAGCTTGGATTGACGGTAAAGTTCAGATCGAGGAACGAAAGTATCTTCATCAACTTGCTCAGGATAAGGGGGTTGCCGATGATCCAGAACTGCGGCCTTGGCTGTACGGGCTCAGGTCGGTATCAGCAGCGGAGTGCTACACCTGGATCCAGGACTACCTTGGTCAGCATCCCACCCAGGAAGACTGCCAACAAATGATTGAGGCTGTCAGTGGCTTGATCTATAGCGATGGTGATGTTGCCAATGACGAGGCAAAGCTATTGACTCAATTGCAGCTTGTCCCAGCAGGCGGGGGAAGCGATCGCTTTTTTAAGCCTGTGGTCAAAGCAATTCGCAAGCTCTATTCTCGTTGGCTGGAAGCCTAGCTCTCACGGTTCAGGAGTTCTAACAACTGCGCTTCCGTAAGACAAGGGATGCCCAGTGCTTGGGCTTTACCCAGTTTGGAACCTGGACTGTCGCCAGTAATTAGGTAATTTGTGTTCTGGCTAACCGCACTCGTTACTTTACCCCCCGCTGCTTGAATCAGTGCCCCTGCTTCATCTCGCTTCAGGTTGGGTAGGGTGCCGGTAATCACAAACGTTTTTCCAGCTAGAGGTTGCTCACCTTTGGTTTCTTTGGTTTGCGACTGGGGCCCGGTTAGCTGTACCTGTGCCGCTTTCAGCCGGGCAATTAAGGTTTGATTGGCGGGGATGCGAAACCACTCGTAAATTGACTGGGCAATTTCTGCGCCAATGCCATGCACAGCAGAGATCGCTGGAATTTCCGCCTCAGCTAAGCAATCCACACTGGAAAACTGCTTACTCAAGATTTGGGCATTGACACTACCGACATGGCGAATTCCCAACCCATACAGGACGCGTGACCAGGGTTGGTGGCAAGACGTTGCGATCGCCGCCACAATTTTCTGGCTCGATTTTTCCCCTAAGCGCTCCAAGGTCTGGAGTTGGGTAGCGCTCAAGTCATAAAGATCAGAAATAGCATGCACTAAATTGTGCTCAATCAATTGTTGGACTAACTTCTCCCCCAATCCCTCAATATCTAAGGCGTCCCGGCTCACCCAGTGCAGCAAGGCTCCCTTGAGAATCGCGGGGCAGGAAGCATTAACACAGCGCGTCACGGCTTCTGTGGGCATTTGTACTACCGGCTGGCCACAGCTAGGACAGTGGGTTGGCATCTGGAAGCTAAGCGCATCATCTGGACGCAGTTCTGGCAAGACCCGCAGGATCTCTGGGATGATTTCGCCAGCTTTGCGGACGACAACGGTATCCCCAATATGAATATTTAACTGGGCCAGGCGATCGCGGTTATGCAAGGTGGCGCGGGAAACCGTAGTCCCGGCTAGATGGACTGGGGCCAAATGAGCGACGGGGGTAATAGCTCCGGTGCGGCCAACATTGACGGAAATATTCTCTACCTGAGTTACCGATTCTTCTGCAGGGTACTTCCAAGCGATCGCCCAGCGGGGAAACTTTTGGGTAAAACCAAGTTGGGTCTGTTGAGCAAAGGAATTAACTTTTACGACCATCCCATCAGTCATATAGGGTAAGTTGAAGCGCTCTGTAGACCAGTAGTCATAGTATTCCTGGACGGCTATCAAGGAGCGGCAAAGCCGCTTGTGAGGATTGACGCGGAAACCTAAAGCCTGCATCAGTGACAGAGATTCCCACTGGGTTACTGGTGGCTCTACATTCTGTGCTTCTGGAAAATGGAGGGTATAGCCAAAAAAATCAAGCTGCCGACGGGCAACAACCCGCGCATCTAACTGGCGTAGGGTTCCAGCGGCAGCGTTACGGGGGTTGGCAAATAGGGGCTCACCGGAGCGATCACGCTCCTGATTGATCCGGGCGAAAACCTCCAGGGGTAAAAAGGCTTCCCCCCGGACTTCAACCAGCTCTGGAGGGTTTGCTAGATTCAAGCGCAACGGAATTGAGCGAATCGTTCGCACATTGGGTGTGATATCTTCCCCCACCATGCCATCGCCGCGGGTTGCGCCTCTCGTCAGTAGGCCCTGCTCATAGGTTAGGGCCAGAGCGGAACCATCAATCTTCAGCTCACACACGTATTCCTGGGCATTTGGGAACTGGCGAATAGCACGTTCCTGCCAGGCCATCATCTCCGCCAGCGTAAAAGCATTGTCTAGACTGTACAGGGGAATCCGGTGATGCACAGAGGTAAACTGGCTGGCTGGCCGTTCTCCCACCCGCTGAGTTGGGCTGTCCGCTGTGACAAGCTGAGGGTACTGAACTTCTAAGGCTTGGAGTTCGCGGTAGAGTTGGTCATAAACGGCGTCCTCCATGATCGGATTATCAAGGCCATAGTAGGCATAGCTAGCCCTCTGCAGTAGTTGCTTTAGCTCCTGGTAACGGTGGTGAATTTGAGGGGTAACCTGGTTCACTGCATCTTCCTTGCGCATCTATACCCCAAGGTAATCAAGAACTTCACTCTAGCTATAGGTCTACAGGGCGATCAGCTGGGGTATGCTGAGAAAAAGTCTGCTGAAGTATTACAGATCTTATGCGAATCTAAAGTTTGGCTTAGATCTACAGTAGAGTCATTGAACTTGCAGTTTAATTTAGGAAATTTTGTTATGGCAGCCGGATATTTACCCTCAATTCTTGTTCCCCTAATTGGCTTAGTGTTTCCCGCTGTGACTTTTGCCTTCTTCTTCCTCTATATTGAACGCGAAGATCCAAGAGGTATTTAAACCTGCTTTCTACAGTTAGCCTTTCAATTGAAAAAGCCGCCACTTCAGATAAGTGGCGGCTTTTATATGAGGAGAGAATTCTCTAGTTATAAAGAAGAGCCAAGACCCGCATAGGCACCATAAAAAAAGATGCCTAGGATAGTGATTGCACCTAACCCTGCGACTGTTCCGACAATCCACAGGGGAATCCTTGTTTGTGACACAGCTTTATCTCCGTTTTAGGATAAGGACAAGTTTCTGAAATGAGTTAAATTAACCGAATTTAGCTTGACAACTTCAATTAGTTGAAGAAGTAACTTGAAAACAGTATTGCCAGGACAAAAATTAGCAGCAAGCCCATGAAGAGAGAAGTTCGATTTAACTCAACGGGTTGCTGATTAGGATTGGGATTTCGTTCAGCCATCAGTGTCTCCTACCGCTGAATAAATTGCATCGATGCGATCGCACCTAGAAAAAAAATCGTTGGAACTGCCAATGTATGAACAGCCAGCCATCTAACTGTAAAAATCGGATAGGTAATTGGCTGGTTCGGAGTGTTAGTCGTCATGTCAAACTATTGTCCTTTCTTAACTTGATCAAGCTGTCGTTCGATCTGCTGCCGCCCTTCATAGCGATCGCTCACAACAGGTACCTCTTGGCGAGTCTGGGTAAAATATTCGTTTGGTCTGGGGGTACCAAATATATCGTAAGCCAAGCCGGTACTTACAAACAACCAACCGGCAATAAACAAAGCTGGAATCGTTACACTGTGGATCACCCAGTAACGCACACTTGTAATGATGTCAGAAAAAGGACGCTCTCCAGTTGTGCCAGACATCTCAATCTCCGCTAGAAAGTAATTGCAACCTTCATCATACGCAACTGCCGGGGCACTCACAAGTAAATGCAAAAAACCTCAACCTCTAGAGGGTAGTTGCACACCCTACACCTCTACAGGGATTTACCGGCAAATTGTTGTTAAAGTCCCTCGGATTAACCTAGCTAAAAGTCTCTGGCCGTTGTGACTCGCGTGGCTCGTTAAATGCCTGAGCCTGATCGGTATACCTCAGCAGTGTCCCTTTTTGGCCAATGATGAATCCTTGGTCGGGGTTGACAAACACAATCTTGTAAAGATTAGAGGGTACATCTTCCATCGCCTTGTCTTTCTGCCAGGTCTTACCGCCATCTAAGCTACACAGTAAGTTGCCACTACCTCCAGCCAACCAAATCTCCTGTGGGGTCCGGGATGCTAAATCTAGTAAACCAACACTCACAGCATATTGAGGATTTTGTGGCTCTTCCCACTCGTCGAGCTGGTTGGGCTTACTAAATTGTAGTTGGCCGCCTCGGCTGAGCATCCATAGCCGGCCATCTTGAGTAAATCCCATGTTTTGAATTCGTCGCGCTCGATTGCGATTGTGGGGTACCCAGGCCGTTTGTCCTGGCTCCCAGGTAGAGTAAAAGTTGCCCCGAGCTGAAACGGCAACATAGCTGCCTTCCGGCGATCGCGCAATGTTGCGCAAGACACCCACCGCTTCTTGAACCATTGCCTTCCAGGTTTTACCGCTGTCTGACGTCTGGTAGATCGCTCCCACATCGGTCGTCATTTCTGCCGACTGCGGTCCTAGAGCGACTACTGTGCTTGGAGTGCCTGGTAACTGGCTACTAAGAGCAATTCGGGACCAAGATTTACCACCATCTGTCGTATGTAACAAAATAGATGGTTTACCCGTAATCCACCCTTCTTGCCCAGTAAAGCTGACAGAGGTAAAGCGATATTCCTGTTCGTCCAAGGCTAGCTGTCTGGGTTGCCAAGTTTTACCGCCATCAAATGTCTCTAGGAGCGTTGTTCGGTTACCAACCAGCCAGCCGTGTTGGGAATCATCAGTCACAAAACTAACATCAGATACAGTGGCATCCGTGGGTAAACCTACGACTTGCCAAGGGTTATAGCTAAGAGGTGGTGCGTAACCCACGCAAGCCGTGCAGGCTAACACAACCAAAATCATGGCTAGGATTTGCTTGGAAGCTCTGAGGATGAAGTGCGTCACGTTTTGGTTTTCTGCTAATTGAAATCAGTAGGGAGTAGCCTATGGCTTAAAAAATCTGGTGGAGGTGCAGTATCAGGAGATAACTAGGATAAACTCACTGCAGGGCATAAAGACTAATGAAGCCTAGAAATCCCAAGGCTAGCGCCCCAAAGATCAAAAGATTCTTCTGGGCTGGGGTGAGCGTGTTAACGCCTAGGCCGTAGCGGAGATTTTCTTGAAAGCCGGAAGCCTTACCTTTGGGACCAACGTTATTAAATTGGGAAGTTCTAGCGCCACAAATCGGGCAGCGCCAACCAGGAGGTAATTCCTCAAAGGGCGTCCCTTTGGCAACTTTACCTTTATCATCGCCTAACGCAGGCTCGTAAACGTAGCCGCAGATCACGCATTCATGCCGATCTAGTTCTTTAGGCTCAATTTCAGTGCTCATAACCTAGAATCACGGGGTGCGGCAACAATCTATACCCGTGGATATTATGCCATACAGCAGTTTTTGTGTGGATTTTGGTCGGGAGCCTTAGGAGCATATTTACCTCTTGGTAGCCTGGGAACTGTTACTGAGACTCCTGGAGGCCAAAGCCGCAGAGCAACCACAACACAACTTCTTTGACAGAGCAGCCAGCCGTGGGAGATGATTGAACACGGTAATTGAAGGAAATGAATCAAGCATGAATGGTGAGATTCTGAATGCAGCCGTTTTGTCCTTTGCTTTGATCTTGGTTGGACTGGGGGTAGGCTATTTGCTGCTGAAGCTGACCCCTGAGGATAAAAAACAGTTGTAACGCGATCGCAGTTCCTGCTGAAGATTAGTCCTGTATCCTGCTTGAACCACAGGTCAGTTTTGAGACTGCTCTGCTAGTGACTGCCAGCCTGCTAGCCATAGACTTCGCTCCTGTAGCACTTTGGCATTAATCCAAAAGCGAACTGAGGGTTCACAAGCCGCCATCAGCTCAGCGAAAATTAGAGAACCCTGATTTTTGCGATTTACAACCTGGAAGTGCCGCCAGCCGAAGGTGGCCTCGCGGGCGGTCCACTTGGACCCAACCAGGTAAGGCAATTTTTGCTTTGCCACGTCTATAGCCTAACGACAGGCTTTAAGCCAAGTTGAGCCATTAATCGCTCTGTATCAAAGTGCTTGGCAATCATTTGGCGGACGCATTGAACCTTTACTGCCTCTTGCAGCCGCACCTGTTCAAATGTCCGCTCAATAACTTCTACCGTTGTCAAGGTATCTAGATCAACGGCCAAGATTGGGATTTCCGCATCCTCAGCTCGGCTAAGGATCATGGGGGAGGGGAAAACATGACCCGTTAATACCAGGCATTGCGTCGATGTTTCTAAGGCTGCTAATTGAATATCTGTGCGATCGCCACCCGTGACCACGGCCATGTTATGGGCCTTGCGGAAGTACTTCAAGGCTGAGCTGATATTCATCGCCCCAATTGTCAGCTGTTCTACCATTAAATCAAGCCGATCGTGGCAGCAAAGCACTTCCGCTTTCAATTGGCGAACGAGCTCCTTGACACTGACACTGCGCAGGAGCTGGTTACTCGGTAATAGCCCCAAGACAGAAATCCCTTGTGCTTCTAAGAAGGGTTTGATTGTCTCGCTGGCAAAAGTAAGTTGCCCCGGGGGAATGTCGTTCAATGAGATGCCAATCAGGCGATCGCCCAAACGGGCTTTTGCCGATAGCACGGCATCAACGGTACTAATCGGATCAAACAGAACCGTTAATAGAATGGCAGCATCCAGAGCCTGGGCAATTTGCAGCAGCGATAGGTCAAATAAGCTGGCTTCCTCTAAGGACCCAGGCCCTTCCCAGAGTGCAAACTCTTGATTTTGAAGCGAGTATTGCCTCAGCTGTTCAGCGTAGTCAGTTAAATCTTCAGCTTGAATTCGCTGGCGGACTGTCTCAGCATTGAGCGCGAAGAGAGTAGGCCGGAGACAACTATTCGGTAAATTCAGAATTTGAGCAATAAATCGGACATCTTCATCAACAACTTCAGCAGTTTCACTTGGGCAAGTACCAATTGGCTTACCGTAGGCGATCGCGATGCCTTTCTTCTGCAACTGATGCGCCACGCCGATAATTGTGGCTGACTTGCCACTATAAGGCTGAATTGAGCCAATCAGTAAGTGTTGTGGCACACCCTCACTCCTTTTCAGTTATATCTTGACACTCTAGGTCTTGAACTCTCCTATTTTAAGGGAACTTCTACTACAACCTGGTATAGTAAGTGGCCTAAATTGAGGGTTTCTAGCCAGCCTTATTCTATTAAGTGGCGTTGAGAGGCTGCTACTAGCCTAACCCTCTAAGCGAAGTAGCTTGTGGTAAAAACCCTTAGAAAAGTCTGTTAGATGCGAATGCTGAAAGCTGGTAATCAGTTCAATTAAGAAACCAATGAACTCGAAGTTAGTCATCATCACTTCATAACTTAGCTCTGGATTGCCGTCAAATTGGAGGCGACAACGGGTTAAGTCAGCTGGGAGCGATGAAACATTCCAGGTAGCAATAAACGGGATGCTTTCGCCGCCTTCAATCCCTCGCTGTCCCTCAACAGCCCCACTACGATACAAAGAAATTGCTAAGGGTAATAGGTTGCGCCGGTTGCCTTGGTAGTAGGGGAGGTAAACATTGACATCCCGTGTGGGTGCAGGCTGAATGCGATCAAGAGTTTCGGGCATACTGAATATCCTGAGTAACAATCAACAGCGAGTAGCATCTGAATGGAATGCTTAGCAGATTAACTAGTTTGCTTTGTTCCTAGTCAGACCACTCGTAACTTATGGTGCTGATAGGCCCTATTATTCCCAAGACCTCCAGAAGGTCATGCAATCAGAAGCAAAATTGCTGCACCATTGTTTATGTAGGAACCTTTGAGGCACAGCGGCCGAAGCCGTACAGCCTTTAAGTTTAAGCAGTAAATTCCAGCTGCATTTACGGCGCTAATCGCGAGGCTATGCCGATAGTTCCTGGTCTGTCTAACTTGCAGCAGTTTGCATGCTCGGTTAGTACTGCAACTTTTGCTAGCTTTAGCGACTGGTAACTCCACCATCCGTAGGTCGTCTGTTCAACTAAAACTGCTGTAAACTGAGTTGCATCTGGCTCACTGTTAGGTGCTTAAACAAACATTCAATGATTCAAGCTTACTAGCCGTGCTTAGTTTTGGATTGTGTTTGAGTTGAACATAATATTAGGAAAACCGTATGGCTCCTCTAGTTGCAAATTACTACTTGACCTATCGCTGTAATGCCCGTTGTCATTTTTGCGATATTTGGTCTTTAGAACCCGGTAAAGAAGCCGATTTTGCGACAATCCAACAAAACTTAGAGAGTCTGAAGCGCTTAGGTGTCCGCTACGTAGATTTTACGGGCGGTGAGCCTCTACTGAGAGCTGACATTGGTCAAATTTATCAAGAGGCAAAGCGGCTGGGATTTTATACCAGCATGACAACAAACACAATTCTTTATCCCCAAAAAGCAAAGGAAATTCAGGGCCTAGTTGACTTCCTAAATTTTTCCTTGGATGGGCCGGATGCAGAGAGCCACGATCAGTCTCGGGGGGTGCGGATTTTTGAGAATTTAGTTGAATCAGTCGCGATCGCTAAGGAACTTGGGGAGCAGCCGGTACTCAACCACACAGTAACGGCTCAAAACTATCACCGGATTGATCAAGTTGCCACCCTAGGCAAGCAAGTAGGAGCAAGGGTCTGGCTGAACCCGGCGTTTACCGCCCATAGTAACTACAACAACAAGAAAAACCCGACTCCCGACATGGTGGCGGCGATTCAAGCCAGTGCCAAGCAGCACAGGCATGTTGGCTACAATCAAGCGGCACTGGCTTTTATTGAAGCTGGAGGTAATGACCGGCAAAAGCCTCGCTGTAAAGCCGTAGATGTGGTGATTGCGATTTCACCAGACAATCAACTACTGCTACCCTGCTATCACTTTGCCCAAACCGGAATTCCGATTGAGGGGCGCCTGGAGGAACTTTACCGCTCCAATCCGACAGTGGAGTCCTATCGTCGCTCTCAGGGTAAACTCTCTGTGTGTGAAGGTTGCACGGTCTGGTGTTACTTGATCCCTAGCTTCTTTCAAGGTTTAGATAAGTATTGGTGGTTGAATCAAGTGAGTTATGTCAAAGAATTTTTGGCCAGAAAACAATTTCTCCAACACGTCTGAGCCAATTCACACGTTTTTGGCAGATTTATCTGAGTTGCCGCAGCCTGATGAATTTGATGAACCCTACCCAGGTTATGAAGGTCGCAGACGAAAAGCTGCCTTAGCCTTAGCCTTGATCTGGAGTGGAACCATTGCTCTGCATTTGCTCTCCGGTGGGTACTGGCTAGTTGTTGGGGTAACAACCCTGATGGGGGTGCATACCTTACGGGTATTACTGGCCCAGCGCTCAACGGTCCCCATACCCATGTCAGATGACACGCCAGAAGCGGAGTGGCCCTACGTTTCACTCTTGGTTGCGGCTAAGAATGAATCAGCAGTAATCGCTTCTTCAATCCGTACGTTATGTAATCTGGATTACCCTACCAGTCGTTATGAAGTCTGGATCATTGATGACGGTAGTACTGACCAAACACCAGCTCTATTAAAGGAACTCACTCAACAGTACAAACAGCTGCAAGTGTTGTATCGCCTGCCTGGAGCTGGGGGGGGTAAGTCTGGTGCTCTCAACGAAGTTTTACCCCTGAGCAAAGGTGAAATTGTCGGTGTCTTTGATGCGGATGCTCAAGTTCCCCAAGATTTGCTACGCCGGGTTCTGCCTCTCTTTCAACGGCAGCAAGTGGGAGCCGTGCAAGTCCGCAAGGCGATCGCCAACGCTGCTACTAACTTCTGGACACGCGGGCAAATGGCTGAGATGGCTTTTGACAGCTTTATTCAGCAACAGCGTGTTGCCTTTGGCGGCCTGGGAGAGCTACGGGGCAACGGCCAGTTTGTACGTCGTAGCGCCCTAGAGGGTTGTGGTGGCTGGAATGAGCAGACGATCACCGATGACTTGGACCTCACCCTGCGTCTGCACCTGGATCAGTGGGATATTGACTTTCTGGCCTCTCCAGCCGTCGAAGAAGAGGGGGTAACCCGTGCTCTTGCCTTATGGCACCAACGGAACCGTTGGGCAGAAGGCGGCTACCAACGATATCTTGACTACTGGCGATTGATTGTTCGCAACCGCTTGGGTACCCGTAAAACAGTCGATCTGGTGATGTTTTGGATCATGCAGTACCTGCTACCGACGGCTGCATTGCCTGATTTTGTGATGGCGATCGCCCGCAACCGTCCGCCGGTTTTATTGCCAATAACCAATCTCACCGTCAGTATCTCTCTTGTCGGAATGCTACTCGGTCTGAAGCGATTTCGGACTAAACCAGCCACTATACCCTTATTAACCCTACTTCAGGTTTTGCGGGGCACGTTATACATGTTTCACTGGTTGCCAGTGATTGCTAGTACAACGGTTCGCATTTCTCTACGCCCGAAGCGCTTGAAGTGGGTCAAGACCATGCACCAAGGCACGGATGACTGGCTGGACGTGCCGGAATAGCTTTAGAAGGGAAGATCATCTGATTCCTCAAGCTCAGTGACCGAATCTTCAGCATTTGTTAAGGGTTGAGTTAAGCTATACGGCTGTTCAGAGCCAGCTTCAGTTAACGCAACTGGTACAGCTTCACCCTTCTCTGGGTTGACAACCTCGCCATTAAAAAACTGGGCTAAACTTTTAGCCGCTCTTAGGACCTCATCTTCTTGCCAGCTTGGAATCAGTGGTTCTGTGGCTCTGATTTGACTGGGTGTCAGCGCTCCTGAAGGCTGGCTCTCTTGCGTCACCAATGTCTCTACTGCCGGTGGAGGTGGAATCAAGGAGACAGGCGCTGCTTCAAAGGGCTGAGTATTCTCTAGATGGTGATTTGGCGTAGTGACTGGTGGTAGTCCTGGCGTGGCAGAAGTAGGAGAATGACTATTGGTAGCAGCATTCAGCGGGCGGTCTTCAGGGGGCTTTATGGGGGCGATCAATTCTGATGAAGCTACAACGGCTAGACTTGCCTGCACCTGACAGTTGAAAGCTTTCTCAAAGGCGGCTTCAACATTCGGTAATCTTGCCTGGGCCATTTTAAATAGTGGCTGTGAACTAATCGCAATTTGGGCTTTTTGGCCGTTAAAAGCCAATAGGCGGCCCTGCTGTCGCAGGAGAGCCTGAGTACCGGGAGGGTGAAGGTGCATAATTACCTTCTGCCAAATTTGGTCCAGGTCAAGTTGAACAGTAGTATCCGTAGGAGAAAGTGCAGCCGGTTCTTTCCCCTGAGCTAAGGCTGAAGCAGCTGCTAAATCTTGGTCTCCTAGGTAACGATTACCTCTTGATGGCAGCGGGGCCTGAGTTTCAGTAGACGCTACTGAGCCGAGTCTAGAAGAGTCTAGTTTTGGTTTCTGGAGCCTCTCCTCCATCGGTTGCAAGAACATTGACGGGTTAGGGTTCTGAGAGGGCTCTGATCCAATCTGGCTCAACTTATCTTGTACCACAGCATTTGGAGCAGTGACTGGTGCAATCTCCATTACTGTTATTAGCTCAGGCAGTGTTGGTGCAGTAGTAACAGTTTCTATAACTGAAGGAACTAATTCTGGCGTAGCCTGTTCTGTCTGGCTGTTGAAATCTGAGGCCACTGCCCCAGGATGTTTCTCTAACTGGCGTGATGGAACGGGTTGGGTCGGCTTCTGAAGGTGCCTTTGAATTGGCTTAACCTCAGAGCTGAAGTTAGTTATATCCTTCGGACTAGCTGGGGAGATGTCTACAGGTGGTAACAAGCCTAGAAGCGTCACTTCTAGCCATAAGCGAGGCTGAGCAGTATTTTTGATTTGCACTTCGCAAGCCCGCAGGTGTTGCTGCCCCGTGAGGATGATTGAGGTGTCAAGGGTTTGGGCCAGCTGACAAAGTTGGTCCCAGACTGACGGGGTAATCATTACCAAGTCCTGTCGGTGGGGCGCGGTTTTGGCAATCAATAAATCTCGGTAGAAACCAGCTAGGTTTTGCAGCACGATCAGCGGCTCCCGGCCTCGGTCCATTAGATGCCGTGCTTGCTCTAGAACCGCTTCTGGGTTGTTGGCGGTAATCGCGTGCACTAAGTACATTAAATCCCGTTCTGGCACGGCTCCAACCAAGTCCCAGACTTGCTCGATTGTGATGGGGGGCGGCAATAAGCTCAGCTGGTCTAGCAAGCTTTCCGCATCCCGCAATCCTCCCTGAGCAAGTTGGCCAACTAGTTGCACGGCATCGGGGTGGATGTTAATCCCTTCTTGAGTAGCAATCGCGCTCAAATGCCCGACCATTGGCTCCAGGGGAATGCGCCGGAAGTCAAACCGTTGGCAGCGGGAAATAATCGTAGGTAGCACTCGCTGGGGGTCAGTCGTTGCTAGGACAAAGACGACGCGATCCGGCGGCTCTTCCAAAGTTTTCAGTAAGGCATTGAATGCCGCAACCGACAACATATGACATTCATCTATGACATACACTTTGTAACGGCACTGGACCGGGGCAAATTGGGCACGTTCGATCAACTCCCGGATATTGTCCACCCCAGTGTTGCTAGCCGCGTCGATTTCAATCACATCCAGGGCTGTCCCTCGCCCGATCGCCTTACAGACCTCACAGACACCACAGGGTTTGTCTGTCGGAACCTTGCTGGCAAGACAGTTAAGGGACTTTGCTAGAATCCGGGCGCTAGAGGTTTTGCCTGTTCCCCTGGGACCTGTAAATAGATAGGCTGGGGCAATGCGTGTTTGGCAGATTGCATTGGTCAAGGTTGTGGCAATCGCCTCTTGGCCTACCAAGTCAGCAAAGGTCTGGGGACGATATTTATGATGTAACGGCTCGTATGGCATTAGGTCTAGAGACATTCCCTACCATCTATGGTATACGCGTCATCAAGGTCGCTAGATGCTAGCGTGACTTTGGCATCAGTCGCTGAGCTTGTTCCAGCATGTTTTGTTCCTTGGAACCCCCGAAGTGATGCCTAGCCTGGAGCTGTACACTGAGTTCTCCAGCAATTTTCCCTTGCCTTAACAGTGTTGTCCCACAAACATTGTTTTTCAGCAGTAGTGTTCCAGCCTTCGACGATGGTGTACCGGCGTGACAACTGCTGCAAGCTTGATACAATCGGGGCGTATTACTGAAAGCCTATGCTACCAACTATTCAAAGCATTTACACCGATGGCGCTTGTTCTGGCAACCCTGGTCCTGGCGGTTGGGGGGTTGCGATCTACTTTAGCGATGGCTCCATCTACGAATTAGGTGGGGCAGCACCGCAAACCACCAATAACCGTATGGAACTCCAGGCGGCGATCGCAGCGTTACAGTTTTATGCCGCCTCCGCTCAGCAGGAGCCGATTATTCTCTACACCGACAGTGAGTACGTCAAAAACGGGATTACCAAGTGGCTGGCTGGCTGGGAGAAGAAGGGTTGGAAAACTGCTGCGGGCAAGCCTGTTTTGAACCAGGAGCTTTGGCAAGCTTTAGGACAACTCAATAATAAGCGGGTGCAATGGCGCTACGTGCGGGGGCATACGGGTAATGTTGGAAATGAACGTTGTGACGCGATCGCCCGTGCTTTTTCTCTGGGTAAAGCCATAACTTTACAGCAGCCGCTGCAATTCCAGGTGAAAACCTAAATCAAACTCCCGCACGGGCCACACCCAAGACGCGAACTAAAAAGGCCCAGCGGCTCCGTGATTTAGATGCTGTCGAGGCATAGATTCAACAGGGAACATACTGGACGGCAACACAACCATTAAAACCAAGGATTATCTTTGAGAGGTGGCTGGAATGCCGTTAAGGATACTAAAGCGCACCCCTACTTGAGTTCCGTTGTCTGCGATCGCGCTAACGCCTTGCAATCCATAGTCAGCAACTGAATTTCCCAGATAGAGATCCAAGGCATACAGCGAATTACCGGCTGGGAATAGTTGTCTGATCCCGACATTATAAAGCGAAGTTCTCCCCTCCAACCCAACAAACTGATTGGCTACAGGGCTATCTTGAAGTTGGTTTTCTCCTAGCAAAATCGGTGTAAATTGAGCAATGAGCTGGGTGTTGCGAGTCACACTGAACTTAGCTCCCAAGGTAATAGCAAAGATATTTGAAATACCTAAGGCCTGAGCTGGCAGCAGAAACTTAGGGGTTATCGTGAAGTCTGTTTTAGCCGCTGAATAGCGGTAAGTGAATGGCAAGTCTGCATACAAAGAAAATGCTGTCGCGGTATCTGAGCCTTCAAAGGCGAGTAAGCCAGCACTGATGGTCGTTGATAACCCTTCTTGGCCTTTGTCTGGTAAAACGGCTAAGCGACCAATAATCGAGCCTTCGCTAGGAATTTGATTCGTACTTCCTTGGTTGTAGTTGAGCATCAATTCAAAGTCATCCAGCAAGCCGAGGCGCACAGTTGGATTAATGCGATCGATGGAGCCATAGGCAAGTTGGTAGACAACACTGTTCATTGGCAAAGTGGTGCTGGCAATCCCATTGAGCTGAGAAAGAAACGCCGAAGCTTCGGGATAGGTTTTACGAATGTCAATCTCATAGTCACTGCCTAAGTCGGGCAGGTAGATAAAATCTAGCCCCACCCCCCAGTCGCCTCCAGGCTGAACCAGCAAGTTAGAGGGTGCGGCAGTAATAGGTCCAAACCGATTAGTTGCATAAAGGTTAACGCCAACCCGACTGTTGGGTGCTACCCGAATGCCAGCATTCCAGACAGGTCGCCCCACAAAAAAAGAATCATTACCTCCGCTGTCCGCCGAATTCTGACCAGCAACAATCGGGGTAAAGTCAGCTGCAAATTGGATGCGCGGCGTAAAGCTGTAGTCAAAGCCAAGGCCAAGGCCGGCGATCGTTCCAAAATAGTTTAGTTGCTCCCCATCAAACCCAATATTGGCTGCCTGGAGCGGTGTTGGATCGCCACTCGTTTCGATTACCGAAATTCTGTTTGGAAAAAAGCTGATTTGAGGATTGAGGTGGAGGCGAGCTTGTTTGTTTAACTGGTAGGAAATGGGAGCGGCAATACTGAAGTAAACCGAATTGTCTTCCGCTAACAAGGCGTTACCAGCGCTAAAGTCTGGAATGCCAAAGTAGATCTGCCGAGGGCCATAATCCTGGTTAAAGTTGGGAGTGAACCTCGCAGGAACGGTTTGGAAAGGGAATTCGGCACCCACCACTAAGGCTGTATTCAGTCGCCTACTTTTATAAACCTGCCATTTCAGTTGGCTCGCAATCCCACCATAGATAAATGTCAGTTGTGTGTTGTTGTTAACCAGGTTTGAAAAAATGGTGTCGTCTTTACCTAAGGCGCCCACACTCAGCTGTAACCTGTCAGTAATTCCATAATCCAAACCGAAACGAATGTCGTTACTGCGATTTCCTCGCACATCGTTGGGCGTATTAAATGAGATTCCCCCGACATTGAACATCAGCTCACCTTGGTTGAGAGGAGTGGCAGTTTCAAACCCAAAAAGCCGGGTGACTGGACGTTCTAAAGGTGATCTGGAAGTTTCAGTTTCTTCAGGGGGAGCACTAGCAGCCTTGAATGCTGGCAGCTCAGACCAGGAAGTAGAAGTGCTCAATGGCTGGGGGCTCAGATCGGCAGCACGAGTAGATAGCTGGGCATCTATTTCATTGAGTGGCTGGCGTGCGGGTAGCTCCGGACTAGGGAGGATTGGCACTAAAGGCACAGAAGTTTGGTTCGCGCTCGCCGCTGGTAGCGAGGCTGCTGGGCTTGTCGTCTCAAGCTGAGTATCTGCTAGTATCTCTAATCCCTTAGGATTCTGGTCACTAGCAGTAATTGTGGAGACGGCTTCCTGGGGAGAAGGAGAAGGAACTGCTTCTGCTGTCACGGCCTGAGGACTAGCGATCGCAGGCATCTGGTGGAGCCACAGCAACCAGCCAAGGGTACCAGTGGTCAATTTAAGTTTGGTCATGGGTTCCAAGTTTGGTTTTATCAAACGCTGTAGCTGTAAAGCGGCTTCTAGGGGCATATCGGTGCCTATCCGGCGTTGGCCTCTGGAGAGTTTTTTCGGGGCGGGAAACTTATGCAAGCTGTCTACAATTTGGAGCCATCAGCGGTGATCGTCCCCTCGCTTGTAATCATTAGAAACGTATTTAACTCATCTTTTGGGAATTCTGTAACTTTTATGTCAACTTATGCCTAGGCTGGTCAGGCATATATAGAATTCAAATATCGTTGAAATATAAAGAAAATCTTAAGGGGAAGTTTGATGAATCCTTTCCTACTGCGGCAGTTTTGGTCCTTAGTTGAAACAACACAGGCGCAAGTCTTGCTAAGCCTTGACGATGCCAGCTTGATCCAGGAGTTATTGGGGCAGCTTCAGCAACAACGATTGCTCGATAGTGATGAAACGAGTGTGCTGAACGATTATGCCAGTTCCAAGTTGTCTTTGATTCGTGACATTGCTCAAAATCGCTAACCTTCGAGATATCCTAACTCCTGTTCAGCCACTACAGGCGCCCAGTTCAGCGGATGACAGCACATGAGCTGCGTTGTCTAAGGTTAAGCCTTTTCCAGGAGCACGACACAAGAACTGGATTCTGTAAGCCACCCCAATTAGCAAAGCTAGAAATCTTTGCGTGATGTCAGGAAAAACTGCTGTCGGACCGGAAACTTGGCCTGGTGTCATCCGATAAAACGGTAATATGTTGTTAGCGATACCACTAACAGGTATTGATGTCGAGTTTAAAAATTTCATGGACCGAAGTCCATCTAGTCATAGTTACAGCTCCTAACTGCTGGGGTGAGTTGATCTCCCAGTAGGAGGGAGATTGAGGAGACCCATGCTCACCCAGGAAGATTTAACTTCGCTGTTGGATATTGCAGACTTAAACCATTTGAAGTCTGAACTGAACCGGTTACCCGCAGTCGATGTTGCGGACTATATTGCTGAATTACCACCAAACCAGCGAGCGATCGCGTTTCGAGTCCTGAATAAAGGTCAGGCGACGTCGGTCTTTGAACAGCTGCCAACGGAAGTGCAAGAAGAAATAGTCGGTTCCCTGCTGGATGTGCAGGTGCGGCATATCGTTGAAGGGATGCGGCCAGATGAACGGGCAGAACTGTTTGATGAACTGCCAGCCGGGGTTGTTAAGCGCCTATTGCAGCACTTAAGCCCTAGCGAGCGAGAAGCAACGGCAACTATCCTGGGCTACGAAGAAGGTACGGCGGGTCGGATCATGACCACCGAGTACGTGAAATTGCGGCAGGGCTTAACTGTGAGAGAGGCGCTACGGAAGATCCGCCTCAGCGACCAGGATAAAGAGACCATCTACTACGCCTACGTCACGGATGATAATCGTAAGCTGCTACAAGTCATTTCTCTGCGCCAACTCCTATTTTCCATCCCCGATGTGCTGATTAAAGAAATTGCCAGCGATCGCGTCTTGAAGGTGCATACCGAGACTCCCCAGGAAGAAGTTGCCAACTTGATGAAACGCTACGATTTACTAGCCGTGCCAGTGGTGGATCGAGAAGATCGGCTGGTGGGGATTATCACCATTGATGACGTTGTAGACATTCTGGAAGAGGAAGCCACAGAAGACATCCAAAAGCTGGCCGGGGCTGGTGGGGACGAAGAAGCGCTTTCATCCCCCGCGGTTACCCTTCGCAAGCGCTTACCTTGGTTACTGATCAATATTGGGCTTTACATCGGAGCTGCCAGCGCGATCGCCCCTTTCCAAAAGGTGATTGAACAAGTGTCAGTCCTGGCGGTGATCATGCCAATTCTGGCCAACAGTAGTGGTAACGTTGGCTTTCAAACGTTATCGGTGATTGTGCGCGGGATTGGAGTCGGTGAAGTCTCAACACGTGATACCCCCAGAATTCTGCGCAAAGAAATTCTAGCCGGACTAGGTACCGCCCTAGCCTTGGGTATTGCCTTAGGTTTAATTACATTGATCTACGCCAGAGAACAAGATCGGTGGGTTGCCTTGGTTGCCGGTATGGTGATGGCAACTAATATCTTGATTGCGGTTACCTTAGGCAGCCTGTTACCGATGGGGCTCAAGCGCTTACACCTTGATCCCGCCTTGATCAGTGGCCCCTTGATGACAACAACGCTTGATGCCGTTGGATTTTTTACCTTCTTGACCTTGATCTCATTTGCGCTGCGGCACTTTTAGCGAGCCTACTTCCTAAACAAACAGGCTCAGTTGAGAACCGTCGACAGTTTTGGTAACTTCGATCCGGGTTTGAAAGGCTTCCTTCAAGGAGGGCATATGGGTGACAGTGAGAATGCAGGCAAAATCTGGAGCGATCGCATTGATTGCAGCGATCAACCGTTCACACCCTTCCGTGTCCTGGGTGCCAAAGCCCTCGTCAATCACCAGCATCTGCAAGTCACTGCCGGTACGCTGGGCCAGCAGCCGTGACAGGGCAAGGCGAATCGCAAAGTTCACCCGAAATGCCTCTCCCCCAGAGTAGGTTTCGTAGGGCCGTGTCCCCTGGGCATCTGCGATCAAGATATCTAAGGTGTCAATCAACCGGGTTTTCGGGCTACGACCGGCACGTTGAGTCACGAAATGCACGTGCAGTTGATTGGCGCTGAGGCGAGCTAAAAATTGATTAGTTTCTGCCTCCAGTTGGGGCAAGACATTCTCAATCATCAGTGCCTGGATGCCATTTTTGCCAAAGGCTTGAGCAAGTTCTTGGTAAACCTGGTACTGGCGACGAGCGGTTTGGAGCTGTTGCTGTTGTGCTTGCTGCTGCACCTTTAAGATTGTCAATTGTTGTTGTTGTTGTTGAAGACGTCCTAGTTGGGTCATCCTGGCGTCAAGCTGGTTACGTCGCTGCTGGATCTGTTGCGCTAAAACTGCGATCTGCTCAGCGGTATCAGGGGTTTGGGCGAGTTGATCCTGAAGATTAGCAATTTGCTCTGTGATCGTCGCTAAATCCTGCGATCGCACCTGCCGGGCTTGATCCAGCTCGTGCATTTGCTGCTCTACTCGGGGGTACTGCTGCTGCGCTTGCTGCAACGCTTGATAGCGCAACTGCCAGACTTGAGCCTGCCGTATAGCAGTGCGGATAGCATTGTGCTGTTCCAAGCTGTAATCCAGTTCAGCTAACTCGGACTCTAGCTGCTCAATCTGTTGCTGTACGGCTGAGCTATGAAGCTGCTGCTCCAGGTGGTGGAGTCTGGCCGTCTCAGCATCCAACTCCGGCAACCTGGAGGCTATCTGGGCTTGACGACGTTGAGCTTGCTTAATTTCGGCGTGTTTAATTTCCGCCCATCGCCAGTGCTCAACTTGCCCCCGCGCTAGAGCATGGTCTTTTTCGTCGTAGTTAAGTTTCTGAAGCGTTTGTTCCAGTTGGTGCAGCTCAGCGCGCACAGGGGCGGCGTAGTCTCCGGTGGTAAGGGATCTCTCAACGGCATTAACTTCTGCCCCAATTTGGGCCAAAGCTATTTTTAGATTATCGGTTGTCTGCAATTGTTCTTGCAGTTGGCCTCGCCGCTCCAGTGTTAGGTGATAGGCTTTCAGTTCTTGATCTAAGCGGCGGTACTCACCGCGCAAAACCTGGATTTCGCGCTCCGAGACGGCCATTTGCTCCCGCACTACCCAGATCTGGTTGAGAATTTCCTGTTTCTCCTTGGCTTGTTTCTGCTGCACCAGCTCCCAATGAGTAGCCTCGAGTGGGCGATCGCACAACGGGCAAAGAGCGTTCGGCTGACCAAGAAACTCCATTTTTTGCGCTAGTTGCGCTAGCCGAGTTTCGTACTCACGTTGTTGCCCTTGCAACCGCTCCATAAAGCTGCGACGTTCTAAACCTTTTTCCTGCACATGCTGCTGGTAAACGCGTTTTTTCTCTAAATGGTCAATCTGCTCGGTTACCGTGAGGACAGCCTGCTTGATCTGGGGCTGGCGAGATTGCTGAGCTTGCAACTGCTGGGCACTGTTGTGGAGTTCTTCCAGGTGGGCATTCAGTCGCGAGGTTTGGTGTTCTAACTGAAGTTGCAACTGCTGCTGACGCTGAAGCAAGGGAAATACCTGGGTTTGCAGTTGATCTAATTGCTGGAGCTGGGCGCGAGCTGCGTGCAATTTTTCTAGAGCAGCTTCAATATCTAGTGCTTTGCGCAGGATTTGTTGAATCTCCTGGGATTGTTGGTGCAGTACTGATCGCTGAGCTTCAACCTGCTGGAGTTGACGTTGCAACTCCTGCTGCTGGGATTGTTGCTGCTGCTGTAAAGTTTGCTGTCGCTCCTGGGCAACCTGGTAAGCCTGAGATTTAGCAGCCTGAGCTTCTTCTTGCACTTGCAAGCGCTGAAAGCGAGTGAACTCCACCGTAATTTGATTGGCTTGCTGCAACAGGGTTACCAATCCTTGCTGCTGCTGCTGAGTGGTGCTCCATTGTTCTTGCAGGTGTTGCAAGTCTTGGGTCAGGGCCTGTTGCTGGTGCTGCTGCCACTGGAGTTGCTGCTGCCAGATTTGTCGCTGTTGTTGCGTTGCTTGTAATGCCTGTAACTGTTCACTGTTGGATTGTTGGAGCAGCCGCATTTGAGCAAGCGCTGCTTCCAAACTGGCTTGTTCGGTGGTGATCGCCGAGTGCTGCTGCAACTGAACCTCAATCGAGGCAGAACTTTGCTCCAAGAGCGTAATCTGCCCCTTGAATTGGCGTGAGAGATCTTTGGCTTTCTCTGCTAAAGTATCGTATTCGTCTAGTTTCAGTAGTTCTGATAGAAGTTGCTTGCGATCGCTGGGCCGCTTGAGCATGAATTCATCCGCTCGGCCTTGGCGCAAGTAAGCTGAGTTGACAAACGTTTCGTAGTCCAACTTGAGGTGAGACAGAATGGCTTCTTGGGTTGCCCGCAATCCACGCTCAGTCAAGCTCCGAAAGCCAGTAGGGGTAGCTACTTGAAACTCTAAGCTGCTAGCCTGACCTCGGTGACGATTGCGGATAATCCGGTAGGTGTGCTGGTGACTGTTAAAAACAAAGCTAACTTGTGCTTCTTTGGTACCAACGTGAATCACATCTTCTTCTGAGCTAGCCCGGCTTTGGCCCCACACCGCCCAGGCAATCGCTTCTAAAAGTGAAGATTTTCCCGCTCCATTCGGGCCACAAATTCCGGCAACATGCAGGCCCCGAAAGTCGAGGGTTGCTTCTCGGTAACTCAGAAAGTTCTTGAGGGTAAGTTGCTGCGGAATCATTTAAGCAACAAAATAGTACGCTTTCAACGTCAACGCAGTACATTTGTACTGTTCTACAGTCTAACGGCTGAAATAAACGCCTGTACAGGGATTACAGCGATAAAACCTCAATTTTGCATTACTTTCTGCCCTAGATGGTGGTTGGACTGATGGAAATAATCCAACGCTTGTTAACCCTCCATGATGGATATGCACTTTTGGGCTTACTCTAGATTTGCCACTAGTTCAAGCAGTATAGTACATATGTACTAGTTACTAGAAGGAAAGCGCGGGTTATGACAGTAGCTAAGCAGCAAAGTTCTTGGGACTACGTGTTGTGCAAAATTGACCGTGTTTATAGCGACTACCAAGCGGCAGCAGAAAAAAGAAAGCTACGCACCCTTAGAAAACAACGGCGGCAATTGATTAACGCCAAGCCCGCGTTTCAGAGGGAGTTGGACAAAGCCGTTAGCGCTAAAATGCAAAGAGGCTTGGGGATGGAGGTCGCTGTGGATCAAAAACGACTGCCTCAACTTCACTTACTTGCCCAGTTTGAGTTTTTGGGAAAGCAGTGGCTGCTCACCAGCAAGAGAACCTTTCTAAAAGACAAATGGCAGTTATCTGTTGACGATCAACTTGTTTTTTCTGATTGCCCAACCAGAAATTTAGAAAATCAGCTGTGCTACGCCTTGGGCAAGTACAAACATTCCCTGCGCCACAAGGTTAAAACGCTCACATTTTTACCACTCGCTAAAGCATCTTAGCCAGTGCCAGCGGTTGAAGTGCATCAGAATCTCTGTTAGTGACTTGCAGCAGCACTCAATCAACCGCCAAGCCTGTTCCAGCATCAGAACTCTGGTGTTAATTAGCAGTCAAGCTCCTGGCTCCGGAATGGTGATTTCTATAGGCGTCACGGTGGGTTGTAGTGTAGTGAGTGGAGGTTTAATTGCCTTTTGGTTGCCCACCACCAGCGTCACGAGCTGCTCCGGCTTCAGATAGGTTTGGGCAACTCGTTGCACATCCGCAACCGTCGTTGCTTTCACCCCTTGCTGGTAGCGAAAGATAAAGTCACGTGGGTAGTTGTAGTATTCGTAGCGCATCAGCCGCGATAGAGTTTGACCGGGCGCTTGAAAGTTGAAGACAAAGGCGTTGAGAACTGAATCTTTGGCGTAAGCCAGTTCGGCTGCCGTAATTTCTGAGGCGCGAAGCTTAGCAATTTCTGCTCGAACTGCTTGGATAAAGGGAACGGTTGCTTCAGAGCGGGTCTGACCAGCGGTAATAAATAACCCAGGATAGTCGTACTGCGGGTTCCAGGCGGTGTAGACGGAGTAGGCTAAACCTTGGCGCGATCTCAACTGATTAAACAGCCGCCCCCCAAACCCATTCAACACACCATTCATCACATCCAGCGCTGGATAGTCAGGATCACTCAATCGTCCGCCGAGGTGACCCATTTCGATGTAACTCTGCGTGAGTTGGGGTTGCTCCACCAAAAAAATTCCATCTTGTTTTGCTTGAGATGCTTGGGGTAGGTTGATCGTAGAGGTAGGTTCTACTGACCCTCCAGGCACAGGTTGCCAATTCGCAAACCGCTTCTGGATTAGCGATCGCATAATTTGAGGATTAAAATCCCCGACGATCCCCAAAATCATGCCCCTGGGATGGAAGTACTGCCGGTAGAACTGCACTAGATCGTCGCGGTTGATATTATCTAGCGTTGCATACTCCACAGTGCGCGCGTAGGGGCTGGTGGTGCCATAGATCAGTTTTTGGAATTCACGGGCAGCAATTCCGTTTGGGTCGTCATTGCGTCGGGCGATGCCACCTCGCCCTTGCATTTTGGCTAGCTCCAGCTTTTCCGGGGAAAATACTGGCTCTTGAATCACTTCGGCAAACAGGTCAAAAACCACCCCTAAATCTTCACTCAAGGCACTAAAGCTAGCACTACCAGAAGTTTTACCTACCCCGGTTTCTACTGTCGCCGCCTGCTGCTCCAGCAACTCGTTCAACTGGTCAGCGGAGTGTCGTTGCGTTCCCCCAGTTCGTATCACATGCCCCGTCAGCCCTGCCAAGCCGATTTTGTCTGCCGGTTCCAGGCGATCGCCAGTCCGGAATACAGCAGTACCACTGATCAAGGGAAGCTCATGATCTTCTAATAAATAGACCACAATGCCGTTATCGAGTTGGAAGCGATTGTAATTGGGAATTTGAATTTCCGGGGGTGGTCCAAACTGCAACTCGGTGTAGTGTCGTGGTGAAGCTGCGTTGGCGGGCATCCGCAGCAGGAGAAACAGTAAAGTCAAGAGCACCAACCCAATCAGGTTGTAGCCAATCCGCTTTAGTGATTGGACTAGGGATAGTCTATTCTTCAACCACTGCATCTTAGGGTTTCTCCTGCTGTGTTTCAGCCAAAGGTAAAATCTTTCCGACTGTGCGGTTCTGGGGCTGGAAGGTTGCTTGAGCTACACGTTGGATATCGACAGGCGTAACCGCGGCGATTGCCGTCAACTCTTGGAACAAGTTTCGCCAGCTACCCGTTTTCACTTCATACTCCAACAACAGCTCTGCCATCCCTTGGTTCGAGTTTAGTGATTGGAGGAGACCTGCTCGGGCCTGGGTTTTTACCCGGTCTAACTCTGGGGCTGACACTAACTGAGTTTTCAACCGCTCAATTTCTGAGTGCAATTTGGTACCGACCTCCTCCACCGTTCGATCGGGAGCTGTCAGGGCATAAAATAGGAGTAAGCTAGGATACTTCTCTCCAGGAAAACCATTGGCCCCGACCGCATTAAGTGCCAATCGCTTTTCGACTAATGATTGATAGAGGCGAGAAGTGCGACCATCCGTCAGGATACCAGTCAGCATTTCATAGACGACTCGATCAGGGTGGTTGAGCGCCGGACGGTGGTAGCCCTCAATGTACCAGGGCTGGGAAGGTAGTCGTAGGGTCACCTCTTTGAGCACTGTTTGCGGTGGTTCCACAGCTGTCACCGGCGCAGGCATAGGTTTAGCTGGGTAGCGGCCAAAATAAAGCTCTGCCAGTCGCTTCACCTCAGCTGGATCAACATCTCCTACCACGGCGATCGCTAAATTACTTGGCACGTAATAGGTTTCAAAAAATTTCTGGACATCCTGACGCGTCAAGTTTTGGATGTCCTTAGCGTAGCCAATGACCGGACGCCGATAGGGATGCACCGTATAGGCTTTGGCTAGGAACGCTTCAATCATCTGACCAATCGGGGAATTATCTGTGCGTAGCCGCCGTTCCTCTAGAATGACTTCTTTCTCTTTATAAAACTCCCGATATACAGGTTCTAGAAATCGTTCTGACTCCAGAGACATCCATAGCTCCAACTTGTTGGCAGGAAAGCTGTAGAAGTAACGTGTGGCATCCGTGGAAGTATTGGCATTGAGACCGACCCCGCCGGCTTGCTCGACAATCTGGCCCAGCTCGTTTTGCTTGACGTAGCTCGCTGCTTGGGATTCAACTTTGTCAAACTCTGCTTGCAAAGTGGCTACCTTAGCGCTCTCACCTGCTGCTTTGCTAGCCTGAATCTGGGCAAAAAGTTGGTCTAAGCGGTTGAGTAAGCGCTGCTCAGCTTCGTAGTTCCGGGTGCCAATCCGAGTGGTTCCTTTGAAGGCTAGGTGCTCTAAAAAGTGAGCGACACCGGTTTTGCCCTCTGGTTCGTTGGCACCACCAACATCCGCGTAGGTGAGAAAGGAAACGACCGGAGCTTCATGACGTTCTAAAACAATAAACCTTAAGCCGTTATCTAAGCGGAAATCGGTTACCCGCTTGGCTACCCGGTCTAAGTAGGGCTGAACGGAGTTAGCTGGAGCGGCCGTGGAGGGCTTTGCAGCTGTCCTCGCCCAGGCCGGAGCTGATATAAACCCTAATCCCAATAGGAGGAGTAGGAAAACTGCACAGTATCGCAGGCGGTTGCTTAGCCCTTGAAGTACCAAATTTTCACCTCTAGCTGGCTCGGAAGCGGATTATAAGGAGCACTTTAACCAGAATAAAGACCTTTCCACTTCCTGCCCACTAAGTTAGGCGGGTTATTAGCTAAACGTTGGGAGCGTCTCCCTTGACAATGGCTTAGACGAGCGCAGTGTGATTGATGAAAGTGCTCCAATCCCCAGCCCCAGAATAAGCCGACATCCTACCAGTAAAAAACCCAGTGAAATTGTTCCCACTGGGTCTAAACCAACAAATTTTTTAGAAATTTATGCCCGGTCTACAATATTTTTTGCTGTATCCTTAATATCTTCCTTAACGTGCATGGCAGCAGCTTGGTCTTGCTTTGCTTGACCTTCAATTTTGTCGTCAGGATCACCCGTTAGGTTGCCAAGGGTTTCCTGGGCCTTCCCTTCAATATTTTTGGCAACTGCTTTTGCTCTATCTTCAATGCTCATACTAACCTCTGCTAGTTATAAGTTTTTCTTTACTATAGCAATCGCTAATTAAGTCTCTATCTTCCGAGAGGTGTATTTTTTTTTGATGACGTTTAAGTCGTGCGGGGTGTTGCAGTTGAATAGCATTTGTTTGTCCGGCAACCTCAGTTCTTCGACAGGATGTTGCGCTAACCATGCTTGAAAAGAGCGCCCTCCTTGAGCAATAAAAGCTGTCAGATCAGCTAAACAGTTGCGGTGATAAAAACCGCACAGGGGTTCCCAGCCCTTGGCATGCCGAGGCAGAAAAGCGATCGCTGCTGAGGAGGAGTTTTGTCCATTGATCCATTTGTGATCCTTCGCTGTCTCTGCCCTTGCTACGTCTTTAACCCAATGTTGCAAGACCTCGACTTGCAACATTGGCAGGTCACAAGCTAGTAGTAGTACCCAGTCTGTCCGAACTGGGATTAATCCCTGCGCAAACCCAACCAAGGGCCCATGGGGTATTGGCTGCTCACCATCCTGTTTAAGTAAGGGAGTTTCTTGAACTAGCGTGCAGCGGTTGGGCAGCAAGCCTCGATATCGTTGCGGCCAGGATGTTACAACCACAACTTCGGAAACACACTCGAGCGCTAGTTGGCAAGTTCGTCGGAGCAACGGCACCCCTTCAAACTGAATCAGGGCTTTGTCCTGCCCCATCCGAGAACTCAGACCGCCAGCTAAGACAATGGCAGTGAGTGGTAAGGTATCTCCCACAGCAACAAACCTTTTTCTTTAATATAAAAATATGTGTGGAGGATTTACCCTCCGGCACTCAGCGGAAACGATAGCCGAAATATCCCAGCTTAATTAGGTTTTAACTCTATAACCCCGGTACAACAGCGCCCCATCAGCTCAAGTGGCGGCAGTACTGGTCAGTAAGGACAGCAAGCATCAGCTTAGACTGTTGCACTGGGGCTTAATTCAGGTCTAGGGAAAGACCCTAAAACTGCGGTAAAAGTGATCAATGCCAGAGCAGAGACAGTCACCGAAAACTCTTCGTTTTGGGCTGCTTTTAAGTATCAGCGCTCTCTAGTACTAGCGGATGGCTTTTACGAATGGCCGGTCGCACCTTAGGTGCGACATGAATGGCCCTTTTAGGGAAGGAGGCAGCCCTACCATATCCGAGAATGCAGAATGAAAAACACTTGCCTTTGTAAGACTTTGGGAGCATTAGCAAGGGCCTGATGGCCAAGATGACTTCTACGGGTTCGCAGAGATCCGAATAGAAGTTTAGCCAGAGCTTTAAGGTTTGAGTAACTTCTGCATCTCAGGGCTCGGCATATAACGATAACCATACGGGGTATTTTTGAGGCCTGAATCAGAGTCGTCTAAGAGCTGGGGCGTGACAAGGATGACCACCTCTCGTCGTTCGCTGGTCTTATCGACGCGCCGGAAGAGCCGCCCAAGCAATGGAATATCCCCAAGTATCGGTATTTTTGCGACATTCAGGCGGTCTTGGTCTTGAATAATCCCGGTCAGAATCAGTGTTTGTCTATCTCGCAAGCGAACTCGGCCAGTTTCGAGGCGACGCTGGAGTAATAACCGGGCTTGAGACCCTTGGTCCTCAAATACCTCACCGGAAGGAGCACTAACCTCCGGCGAGATGTTCAGCGTCACAAATCCATTGTCATCAATCTGGTCAACAGTGACATTAACAATCACCCCAGCAGGCTTGATGATCGGCTTCCGGGCACCTAAGACTAGATCACCATTGACATCCCGCGTTGAGGGTGCAACTTCAAAACCTGAGAAGATCTCCCGGGTCAAGTTCACCTGAGCGGAACTGCCCTCTTGCACAATCAAAGTAGGGTTGGTGAGGATCTTCGCAGATTGGTTCTGTACGGCCGCAAACAGGGTGGCAAGGAAGTTTTGTGCGATCGCACCAACGGCACCTACTCCAGTGGCGGCAGCAGCAGCGCCAGTAGCAGTTCTGCCGATGATCGTGGAAAGACCAACTCGGTTGACATTGTTCGGGTCTGGGCCAAATCGCAGTCCAATTGTGTCATTAACTCGATATTGAAGATCAGCGTTAGCATTCTGACCTTGGATCAAATCCACATCCACAATTTTGACATTGACGGCTACCTGCCGCTGGCGAACATCTAACTGCATAAGCTGGAGTGTAGCAATCTCAACCAACCGGGGAGGACCAAGCAGGGTCAGCGAATTACTTCTGGCATCAGCAACGACCTCTAAGCCTTGCAAAAGGTTAGAGCTTGCTTTCTGGGTTTGGCCTTGAACCTGTTGGCCGAGCACTTGACTTTCCGTGATGGTTTGACGTTCACTCTGAGATTGGTTTTCACTCAGAGCTTGGCTTTCTGATGAAGATGTTTGCAAGCTGGCGGTTGTACCAGTATTAGTTCCACCTCTGTTGGCTCCAAAGGCTTCTAGGAACTCCTTCCCACCTCGATACCTAACGTTTTCAGTCGTAATTGTGTTTCGTCTTAGGGAAGTTGAGGCTGTGGAGCTACTGGATTTATTAAAGGAATCATCAGAGGTGCCATTGCCACTCACCGTACCCCCGGTTTCGGCTAGGCTGGATAAACGCCGAATGAGAACAGCCTCCAGTGTCGCCTCAATTTGGTTAAGCCGCAGGGTACGCATCAGTCGGGTGTTTGGTGCTTCTGGTGGGGAAACATCAATATTAGAAAGGACAATATCCCCCACTGGGGGGGCAACTGCCCTTGGCAGCAGAGGGGCAGTAGAGGCGGCAGGCGTTTTAGGAGGTGCCGCAGTCGATGGGGTGATTAATAGTGGGCCTAAATTAGTAAAAGATGCGGGAGCACTTGACCTGGGTGGAATCGGGTTAGCTGAAGCAGAACTCGAGGTAGTACGAGTTGATGGCCCAGACCCTTGAGTACGCAAAGTCGGCATTAGCGTTGCTGGAGGAGGCGTTAAAGCAGCAGGAACTGGTAGGGTACGTGGAGTGATTGAAGCGCGGGCTGAAGTGGTTGGCGTTGCTTGAGGTGAAGTAGAAGCTTCTTGGGCCGTAATTTTGGGAGTAGGAGTAGGTGCTGGTGTATTACTGGAATTTGGGTTGAAACTAAGGGTAATAGCCTCAGCATCTTGCCGGACAATAGTGCTTACGGGTGGCCTGTCAGCCCCAGTAACAACGAGTTGGATACTGTTAGTGCTTGGCTGATTGACTTGGACGGAGGCAATAGCAAAAGCAGGATTGTTTCGCCAGAAACTCTTGCCTTGAGGTAGGTGAAGCTGCGTATCGCTGATATTGACTAGCAAGGTGTTGCTAAGTTCAGCAGTGGCAATAGTAGGACGACTACTGCCTTGAATGTTTAAAGTCAGCTCAATGCCACCACTAGAAGTGGAGTTGAGCCGGATTGCTGTTACGACGGTTGCAGCGGCCCAGACAGTAGGAGCTGTAAGCAGCAAAATAGTTGCGCCTATTGCTATGCTGCTTGCTTGATGCAGCCTCATCTTTTAATCCTCGGTCAAAAAAGTCTGAAACAGAACCATCCACAAACGTACCCTCTTAACAAAAATAACTGGCTAGCTTTTCAACTCTTCAAACGAATACTTTTTCATGTTGCGGTACGGCTACTCAAGCAAGTGGGTATGCCTAAAGTCGGCAGGGATGAGCCTTTAGAGCCTTTAGGCAAATGTACTGTCAGGCGGGCACATAATAAGCAACTTAAAAAATAATAAAAACTAGATAGAAAGAGTCTTTGCGTGCAATGCTTTCGGTATTGATGCGGACATTATAGAAGTTACCCTTAAAGGATCCCTGAACCTACTAGATCTGGAAGATTCTCTAGCATAGGAGTAGGTTAATGGGGTTGCATTCCAGGAGCTAACACCCAAAAAATTCGACATGCCATTCAGCAAAAGCGGTTGCTGAGCAAGATTGATAGCAATAGTAATGACTACACAGCGCTATCTGACGCTCTGAGTGTTGCTAGTAGGTATATCCGCAAGCATGGAAAGGAGCAACGCAACCAGCCCAACGATAAAGAGAACAGCACGGGCGGCGTGTCCATACTCCCACTGATCACGCACCTGCATCCAGTCAATTGGCACCGATGTTGCGGTATCCACTCTCAGGTTGGCTGGACCAACAAAGCGTATCCAGACGATCAGTGCCACTGCGATGCAGAGCCCAGCGGTCAAGGTTAGAACGAAAACAGTTCGGCGCTTACGGACCAGCAAGAGCACAACTACCGTCGCAATCAAAGCAACGTACTCTGCCGGGCCAATGATCCGTCCGAACCCGTTATATAAAACCTTTTGCACCTCGAGCCATGTAGAGGCGGGCAAAGCCATTTTGTTGGGAAGCTCCAGCAGATGGCAGAACGCAACCCCGGTGGCTAGAGCTGTAAGGAGAAGGCTAACGAACCGAGCTGTTTTTAGAATCATAAGCATTCCCTCGAATACCGCTTGCCCAAGCAACGCTCGGCAACCTGTACAGCTTACGTCACAGTCTTAGTACCCAATTAAATTCCTGCAAGCACAAAGCCCAATCCCAGCAATAAGCCGCTCCAAAAATGTAGGGCTACGGCAATAAACTTGCAATTACTGACCTTTTCTGGCTGGTTGTGATACTCACCAACGTACCGAGATAGCTTGAGCGCAAAAGGCAGGCTGGCAAAGGTAAGTAACGTCCAGAACGGAAAAATTCCCAATCCGACAAACAAACCCGTGAGAACATAAATACTGCCACCAAGCCACGGTAACAGTTGGGCAGCTGTGGCTGTCCCTAATCGCACAATCGGAGAACGCTTTCCCGCCGCCAAGTCATCTTCAACTTGGTGAAAGTGAGAACAAAACAGAATTAAACTTGTGGTGATACCAATAATCAGGGAAGCAGCCAACCCGGTTGAAGACCAAGCAGCAGTCTGACTGTAGTAGGCGGCGGCAACGGCTAGGGGACCAAAACAAATAAAGCAAATGATCTCTCCTAAACCCTGGTAACCGAAGCGAAAAGGTGGCCCCTGGTAGCTATAGCCCAGGACACAGCAGAGGAGTACCAGTTCAACCACGGTGGGGTCTTGCTGCCACCAAGCGATCGCCAGCACCCCCAGCACTCCCACCCCCAGGAACAGATTCCCCAACCAGAAAACCAGCGGCTTATTTCCCGTCAGGTTGACCACGGAATGGTGTTTATTTTGGTCAATCCCAGTCTCAGCATCAAACACATCATTGCTGAGATTCATCCAGGCCAGAATTGAAATCGCCGCCATTAAGAAAGTAGAAAAGACTGCCCCGTGAATTATCTGCGTTTGGGCAAAGGCGATCGCAGTCCCGGTCCAAATGGGGATTATCGCGACGCTATACATTGGCGGTTTAATCGCTGCTAACCACAATTGCTTGTTGGAATGAGCAATAAACTTTGTCGTCATTAGATGGTACCCATCACCTGCTTTGAAGTCCCATCATTTTACGCTCCTAGGGTCGGGCCATGACGTTCTTCGTAACAATTCTCCAGCTGTGCGTGCCTGTGCAGTAGTGGTGCCTGGCAACTCCCTCGACCGTCAGCCATTTTGCTCCTAGGCCCTGAGTCCCTTGCTCCAGCCAGCAATGCGCTTCATTTTTAAGCGAAAATTAAGGGGTAGCCTCCTATTGATTGCCTGTGACTACCTCCTGGAAAGTCTTGCCCCTGCTTCAAGAGCCTGAGCGTTTAGAAAACCGCTTAAAAGAAATTCCAGCGGAACCGGGCGTCTATTTTATGCGGGATGCCAGTGACCAGATTCTCTACATTGGCAAGTCAAAAAAACTTCGTGCTCGTGTTCGTTCCTACTTTCGCGAGGCGCAAGCCCTGGTTCCCCGGTTGGCGTTGATGGTCAAGCAGGTAGCCGAAATTGAGTTCATTGTCACGGATACAGAAGCGGAAGCGCTGGCTCTAGAAGCAAACTTGATCAAGCAGCACCAGCCCTACTTCAACGTGCTGCTCAAAGACGACAAGAAGTATCCCTACCTATGTATTACCTGGTCAGAGACCTATCCCCGCATTTTTATCACGCGCAAACGCCGTTTAAGCCAGGAAAAAGACAGGTACTATGGCCCCTACGTTGACGCCAGGGTGCTGCGCCAAACCTTGCGCCTAGTTAAGCAGATCTTTCCGCTGCGGCAACGACCACAACCACTGTTCAAAGACCGGCCTTGCTTGAACTATGACATTGGCCGTTGCCCAGGGGTTTGCCAGCAATTGGTTTCTCCAGAGGAGTATCGCAAGATCATGCAGAAGGTGGCAATGATCTTTCAAGGCCGGACCCAGGAACTGGTTGAGGCACTCACCCTTCAAATGGAACAGGCGGCAGCAGGTTTGAACTTTGAACAGGCAGCCCGGTTGCGGGATCAAATTGCCGGTTTGAAGTCCCTAGGAGCTGACCAGAAAGTAGCACTGCCGGATGACACTATCTCCCGCGATGCGATCGCCCTGGCGGTGAGTGAACAATACGCCAGTGTTCAACTTTTTCAGATTCGGGCCGGACGGTTGGTCGGACGATTGGGATTTTTTGCTGATGCCCAATCGGGTTCAGCCGGTGCAATTTTGCAGCGGGTGTTAGAAGAACATTACGCCACTGCTGATCCGGTAGAAATCCCCACAGAAATTTTGGTGCAGCACGAGTTGCCAGAAGGTAGCTTGCTTGCCGACTACCTCAGCACCACTAAAGGCCGTAAAGTGACTATCTTGATGCCGCAGCGGCAAACGAAGGCGGAACTGATTGAAATGGTGGAGCGGAATGCTCAGCACGAGTTAACTCGCAACCAACGTCTTAGCGATCGCAATACCGCCGCGATGGCGGATCTAGCGGAAATTTTGGACTTGCCGGAGCTGCCCCACCGGATTGAGGGCTACGACATTTCCCACGTTCAAGGCTCTGATGCTGTTGCTTCCCAGGTGGTGTTTATCGATGGCCTGCCGGCCAAACAACACTACCGTCACTACAAGATCAAAAGTCCCCAGGTGAGTGCTGGCCACTCCGATGACTTTGCCAGTATGGCAGAGGTGATCCGACGGCGGTTTCGCGCGTACGCTGCAGACCCAGAACGTCAGCGGCTGGGTAACCCGGACTGGCCGGACCTGGTGATGATTGATGGCGGCAAAGGGCAGCTCTCGGCTGTCGTGGCAGTCCTCCAGGAACTGGGTTTACTGGAAGACCTGCGGCTGGTTAGCTTGGCTAAGCAGCGGGAAGAACTATTTCTCCCCGGTGAATCGTTACCTTTGATCAGCGATGCAGAGCAGCCGGGGGTCCAGCTCCTGCGACGGCTGCGAGATGAAGCTCACCGATTTGCCGTCAGCTTCCACCGCCAGCAACGTAGCGATCGCATGCGGCGATCACGCCTCGATGAGATTCCCGGTCTGGGTTATCAGCGGCAAAAGCAACTCTTATCTGCTTTTCGCTCTGTCGACTACATCCGTGAGGCAACGCCAGCCCAACTAGCAACCGTCCCGATGATTGGTCCCCAAATTGCCCAGCAAATCTACGACTACTTCCATCCTTGAGGAAAAATGTTTGCCGGAAGATACCTCACGTTTGGGAATTTATAAAGTTACCAAGTCAATACATCAAGGACTTCTAGCCGCAATAACAACTCTATGATGCTACCAGTAGGCTTTTAGCACTAAGGAAATTAAGAGTTAGGTTGGTGATTGATGATTCTGAGACAGGCTATTCTTCCTTGGGGTATCTGCATCAGTTTGCGATCGATATGTTAAAGATTGACCGCTCCTTTATTGCACAGATAGAGCGGCAGCTCGACTAAAAATGTGAGGATTTCTCTAGAAGGTAATGACTCTTCTGGTGGGAGAAAGAATAATATGTCCAAGCGCGGCAATTTAGAGATTACTGAAACAATCGTCACCCTGGCTCGAAAACTTGGTGTAGATGTGACAGCTGGAGGGGTGGAAACGGCAGAACAGCTGCAACAACTGAGAGCCTTGAAGTGTGATTATGGGCAAGGATATTTTTTCTCACATCCTCTAGCATAGTCAGACAGCAGAGGAGCTGATGATGGCACAGCCATCATGGTGAGCTTGTAAACTAGAGATGTTCACTTGCTGCTGGTAAAACTCTCCAGCACCGGCTTGTCCATTCAAATCCACTCAACGACCAAGTCCCTGCTTTCATGGCAAAATGCGTTACAAAGAACTGCCCGTTGGCAGCTTAGAATAAATGACACAGATTCTTCAAGGACAGGTCGTAGCGCTGTTTGCGTTTGATCTCGGTTACAAAGTTTCGCTAGACCAGGTCAAAGATTTATTGTCATCAATGCCTGTTCAACCACTTTCGGGTAAGAAGCAAACACCTAACTATTTGCAATACACCCGGCCACCCCAAGTTTTAAATTTGGGAGAAACAGATGTTCTTAATACCCTTTTGGATCAGCCTGGTCAAATTCAAGCTAAGGTATTTGACTTTGGAGCTGCTAGTCTGTCTTATCGCTGGCCCTTAACGCTGCACGGGCAGGGGCTTCAGATCCAAGATCTACCGCTACTCAGTCAGAAACTCTACAACCAAAACCTGGAAGCTCACGCCAGGAAGCAGATTCAGAGTTTGATGGAAAAAATTCAACCGGCAATTATCCGGCCTGATCTGTCGAGCCTGGTTGAAGATTACTACGTATTCATCTTTGAGAGCCTCGAGCAACCTCTGCCAGCCATAGAGTTAATGGCTCAGCACCACTCAATGCTGGCTCAAGTCTTGCGGTTTGATACCCAACCCCTTAGTTTGGAGCAACAAGAGGAAGCGTTAGGGCAGAAAATCTCCTACTACGAGAATGACTTGGTGATTGTGGATTGGAATGCCACAATTATTTATGATCAGGACTACTGGGATACGTTCAATGTCCTGGAGTTGCTCAACGCCGAACTGCTAGAGGCTCGTTGCATCGATGCCCAGCTAGACAAGCGGGTTGAGGACTACGAAGGCCTGGTGGAAAAGCGGGTCGAATGGCCGATTCCTCTGCGGACGCCTTATGGTCAAGCAATTGAAGCCCTGGCAGAGTTACGAATTGAAGCATCTTTGATTACAGAACGGGTTGAGAATTCCCTGAAACTGATTGGTGACGTTTACCTAGCTCGCATTCATAAGGCCGCAACTCAGCGATTTTATTTACAGGAGTGGGAAGTTTCAATTTCCCGAAAGCTTGATATTATTGCTAATCTTTACCAGCTTTTGACTGACCGGGTAAGCACAGTTCAGTCTCAAACCCTGGAAATCGTGATTATCGCGCTGATTTTGATTGAAATCATCGTAGGTTTACTTCGCGTTTAAGGCAGAGGTAATTAACCTCAGTTTGACAAAGTTAGAGTGCTGTAGTAACCCCAATGAGCCAGCCTTAGAGAAGCGATCGCATAGGCTCTGCAATTGAGGACGTAAGAACTACGGTAGAGGATTTGTACGTCTGGGGTACCAGCTTCTATCTTGTGCATCTTTACTGTTAGGCGGCTAGGATTACTACCTTTGAGGATTCTGCAGTTGGGTGGTTGAGGATGTTCCAGTTCCTCCACCCTCAGTTGAGCGGTAACTTGAATCCGTTTGGGCCTCTGGGCATCTCATCTAACTAGATCTACTCCTCTGGTGATCAGCGTTCATGCGGATTTGAGATAAAAATTTAGGAGCGCTTGAAGCAGTCGGGAGTGATGCATATACCGTAAGGGCAACCTTGTAAGTGCGATCTTCCCCAACCTGTTTTGTGAGCTTTTCAAGTAACCGGCAAGGCCTCATGGCTACCGTAACCTCAAGAGTTGCTACGGTAAGGGTGGCGGCAAGAGGTAACAGGTAACGGTAAGTTGTCCACCAAAATACTTAATCCACCGGACGCGCGTTCGGTACTTGTCTATTCCCCGCGGCGGTAGCCGGAATTATTGCAGGTATCAGAAAACTTACCCCCTGTTGTAGACTCGCTAGTACTGCGGCTGACAAGAGGAGATTTGTTTGGATGGTTGAAGCTAGAAGCCTAAGGTAATGAACTTTAAACGCTATTTCACTAACGAGGAACTTAAATTTCAACTCCACGAGTGGGCTGAAGCCTATCCTACTCTTTTAGCCTTGAGCCAGATTGGCAGCAGCTATCAAGAGCAACCAATATGGCTTGTAACGTTAACTAATCAAGCAACAGGAGTTGATATAGAAAAGCCTGCGGTCTGGCTCGATGCCAATATTCACGCCACAGAACTTGCGGGGACGGTAACTATCCTGCATGCACTGCACACGCTGCTTACCGGCTATGGGCAAGACGAGCGCATTACTAGCCTGCTAGACACCAGCACCTTTTACGCCATGCCCCGCGTTAACCCAGATGGGGCAGCGCTAGCAATGGCTGCTACGCCCCGGTACATTCGCTCTGGAGTACGTGCCTATCCATGGGAGGAAAAAGCAGCAGGATTACATATGGAGGATGTGGATGGGGATGGCCGAATTTTGCAGATACGCATTCCTGATCCGCATGGAGATTGGAAAGTTAGTTCTCTTGATACTCGGTTAATGGAGAAACGGGAACCGGATGAACAAGGTGACACCTACTATCGCCTGCTCCCGGAAGGATTGATTGATCACTTTGACGGCTACACCATCAAAATTGCCTCACCTCTGGAAGGATTAGATTTTAACCGCAACTTTCCATTTGAGTGGCGGCCAGAAGCGGAGCAGCCGGGAGCCGGCCCCTACCCAGCTTCAGAGCTAGAGATCAAGGCAATGGTAGACTTTATTGCCAAGCATCCGAATATCAATGCAGCGCTGACCTACCATACCCACGGTGGCGTAATCCTGCGCTCCTATAGCACCAAGCCTGATGAGGAGATGGATACAGATGATCTACGGGTTTATCAAAAACTCGGCGATCGCGGCAGCCAGCTAACCGGCTATCCCTGCCTCTCGATCTACCACGACTTCCGTTACCACCCAAAGGAGGTAATTACAGGAGCCTTCGATGACTGGTTGTACGACCACTTTGGTATCTTTGCCTTTACGGTGGAACTCTGGGACTTGCCCGGACAAGCCGGAGTGCCGGAACGGAAAATCCTTGAGTGGTTCCAGGACCACCCCCACGCAGATGATCTCAAAATTCTCCAGTGGCTTGATCAGCAGGTTGGGGCCGAAGCCTACGTTGAGTGGTATCCGTTTGAGCACCCGCAACTGGGAGCGGTAGAACTGGGGGGATGGAACACGCTTTACACCTGGCGCAATCCTCCGCCAAATTGGCTGGAGCGGGAGGCAGCACGAAACACGCCTTTTGTGTTGGCGCTGGGTGACATGCTGCCCCACTTGACTATCCACACACTAGACCTGAAGCCCTTGGGCCAAGATGTTTACCAGCTCAAGCTAGTGATCGAAAATACGGGCTTCTGGTCAACCTCAACCAGCCAGCAAGGAAGAACCCGCCAAGCTGCCCGCCCGGTGAGAGTTGAGCTGAGCTTGCCAGAGACTGCGATTCTGGCTAGTGGTAGACAACGCCTTGAGCTGGGTCACCTAGAAGGACGCAGTAACAAGTTAAGTTCCGCCTACTACAGCAATAGCCCCACGGATAATCGTGCCTATGCGGAGTGGGTTGTACAGGCCCTACCTGGAGCTGTGATCAGCGTCAAGGTCCACAGCGATCGCGCAGGTACCCTCCATAATGAAGTCCAAGTTCCTCTGTTGTAATGCCGCATCACCATATTGTTCTGATGAAGTTTAAGCCGCAAGTTACTCCAGAACAAATTACTGAGCTATTACAACTTCTGGCTGAGCTGCAACATCTGATTCCAGGAATTACTAGCTTCTCTGGGGGACCAAACACTAGCCCAGAGGAATTGCATCAGGGCTACACCCACGGATTTTTAATCACATTTGGAAGCGCTGCCGCGAGAGATGCTTACCTGCCCCACCCAAAACACGAGCGCGTCAAAGCTCAACTTTCACCCTGCCTAGACGGTGTCCTGGTATTTGATTGGGAAGCTGGGTTTTGAATTTAGTATAGGTAAAGAAGTCTACTGTACATCACCCACCCGGGGCCGGGCAGGCTGAAAGTAAAGTCGATAAGTTCCCCGCTCCGTATAAACCTGGGTTTCCATAACTCACCCGGAGACGGGCGGGCTGAAAGATTGCTCTTTCGCTTCCAGCCGCTAATCGTTTATGAACGTTTCCATAACCTCAACGAACAAAGGCGATCCGCCGAGAGAGATCACGAACTATATCAAACACCGTTGGAGATAACTTTAGGAGGCTGAGTTATACCAATGAAGTAAACCAGTAATTAATAGTGTCTAGTACCCTGCGGAGTCTAAGCTTTTATCCAGATTCAGAGCCTTATACTTTTCGAGGATGTCTCTTTTCCTGGTAGACAGCACCCTGATGAATTCATATACCTTTCTGAACCAGACTGAGCGCCAACGAGTCAGTGATGGAGCCGTTGTACCCATCTTGAGTGGTTGCAAGTCAGCTCCTCGGCAACTGGTGTTACTTTGGTCGCAGTTGGGAGATTTTGACAGCCTTGAATATGCTTGGTGGTTACAGCGGGAGGGCCAGCGGCTGCAAACCGAAGGTGTGGTCATCCGAGTTATTGGCATTGGCAACCTTGCCTCCGGCCAGCGTTTCTGTGCCTATACTGGCTTCCCGGCAGACTGGTTGTTTGTTGATCCAGCAGCAGAATTGCACCACATGCTTAACCTGTATCCAGGGCTGTCCCTCAAGATACCTCCTTTATCTGCGACTCAGAATGCTTGGCTCAATTTGCTACTCATGTGTGCTGGGATCGGTAGCCCTGGCACGCTCACTGAGGTATTTCGCGGCTATCGAGGCGATCGCCAAGCACCTCAGTTAATCGCTGATGAAGAAACGGTCCAGGCAGGGCCTCTGCCAGCCCTCAAGGGTTCATTCTTTAAGTTGGCAGGGGGTAAAGGCTTTCAACGTCCTTTTGAACTGGCAACCTTGCGCCTGCGGAACATGTTAGAAGTCCTAGGTCATTGGAGAACCTATGTCCCAAATTCTGCCTATCTGACACAGCGGGGAGCCACTTTTCTGTTTAATGCCCAGGGAGACTTACTCTATGAACACCGCGATCGAGCTATCCTTGGCTTTGCTTCGGATATGAGCAATCCCTTATCATTCCTTTCACACCTCACCTCTGAGGAAAAAATTAATAATTGCCTTGGCATCAAGAGGAACAGCAGGTGCTGAAGACAGCAAGATATTGAAAAGGAGCGTGAGCCAATGGTACCGATCCCTCAGCCTCTTGTTCTGACCCTCAAGCTGGATCAAACGACCTTCAACCTATTTGACGAGCTGCGCCAGCAGCACTTTCCACCTGAGAAAAACTTCCTGCCCGCCCATGTCACACTCTTTCATGCGCTACCTGGTGAGCATGAATCGGATATCCGGCAGACTCTTCAAACACGTTGTGCGCAGGTTCAAAGGTTATCTCTCCATTTCCCAACACCACGCTTTTTAGGCAGAGGAGTTGCGGTGGACGTTTACTGTCCTGAGCTAGCCCAGTTACAAAATCACTTGGCAGTAGGTTGGAGCACATGGCTTAGCCGGCAAGACCAGCAGGGCTACCGACCACACATCACGATTCAAAACAAAGTTGCATCGGATGAAGCCCGACAGTTGTATGAGCAACTCCTAAATGGGTGGAGGCCCTTCAATGGCTATGGAGAAGGATTGCTGCTCTGGTACTACAAGGGTGGACCATGGGCATTGGCAGATGAGGTTCTATTTACCACTAAACCAGAGCGACCATTACCTAGTGGTTCCTAACTCGAACTAATGAAGCTTCACAGTAGTTTCTTTTATATAAGTATTACCATCAGTCCCAAAAATGTCGGTTACCCTCAAAAACCTACTAGAAGAGTGGAGCTCGACCATCCTACCTTCACCTGAGCCGGCACCCAGTCAGGATAGATTGAAAAACTTCAGCATGGTTTTTCATCATGCTGAAGCCAAATCCCACGCTAGGCTGAGCCAGACCTACCCTTGGGAGCAATGACAATGATCTCGAACTTGCGCTTGCTCATAGGCAAGCTTAATGCGCTGACCCTGTCCAATACTCAGATCTAGACACAGCGAAGCATGACTAGCTATATCGACCAGTTCGAAGCAATACATTATTCAACTCCTTTCGTAACTTCCCGAAAGGTGGGAGGTCTAACCAATGCTCCCCGTTGTTGACACCCAAAATTTAGCTAAAACCATCCAACGTTACCCAAGTTTAATCAGAACTGACTTAGGGCGACCTCTAATTTGAAAGCCTTGGAAGCCTGAAACTCTTTTGGATGCGGACGAAAGGACTTGAACCTTCACATCTTTCGATACTAGAACCTAAATCTAGCGCGTCTGCCAATTCCGCCACGTCCGCAGGGGTTAGCCTAAACATAATAGCACTGGACAAACTGATCGTTCCAGCAGGGACTAAATCTGAGCCCAAGTTATCAGAATGCTGCTCTTATTGAAGTTTACGTTTCCCTAAGATGAGTCCAAAGATACCCATCAACAACAGACCTAGATTGGTAGCAGGTTCTGGTACTGAAGCAACTTCTTGGGCCGAGGCAGTAAGAGCAGTTGCAGGAGGAACAGTTGCACTAGTCATAGAAGCGGTGAGAGTATCAACACGGTTCCAGCCAATCACATCGAATAGTCGCAGATCATTCTCTAAAATCTGTTGTTGTTCACCGTAGTTGCTGCGCGGATCCATTATGCCAAGACTTGCAAGTTGTTCCTGGAGATGGCTTGCCTGGTAGCCATCCCCCTTAGAGCCTGTAGAAAAATTGGCAATTTTTGTCACTCCGCCGTCAATAGAAAAGTACTGATCACACCCTGTTGATGCTGAACACTGTGCTGTGAGATCAATAACGCCCTTACCCAGCGCCACACTACGATTAGAAAAGCGAAATAAATCCATCATGCTGGCATGATAAGTATCTTCTGACAAAGAGCCGCTAGAGCTCTCAAGCAAATCTACACCACTGGTAAAGCCTAGAATGTGACCAAGTTCATGGGTTGCTGTACCCGTAAGGTCAACCGCGTCTGTGGTAATTCCATCACCAGGTTGATAATCCCAGCGGGTTTGACTGTTGAGCCTGATCAGTCCATCACTGCCGCTGTAATTAGAAAGCAAACCCACAGCCTTGGCATTGGCAGTTGTAAGGTCAATTAGTGTGTTGTTCGTGCTGCCATTATTGTCAAAGTAGGGGGTGGTACTACCAGAACCAGCCGGATTGTTGGTGCTGTAGTTCGTGAGTAAGTTGAATGTCGGACCAGCTTGAAGATTGCTAAACGCAGTAGAATCATCCGTCGAAGTAACTTGATTCTGGAGATTAGTCCGGATTGAATTGTAAGGCTCAGCGTAGTACATAGCACTGGTCGAACCAGTCGTGCCGGTTGCTAATGAACTGGTACCAATGTCCACATTAACAGTCACATCATCAACGAACTTCGATGACCACAGATTACCAGCAGCAGTAAATCCACTGATCACTTCAGTTGGAGTGCCAGGTGCCGCACTAAAGTTGAAGGTTAGCGCCTGGGCCACCCTGCTCCTGCTACTAGCTTCTGTTGCCAGTCCGAAGGCAACCAATGTCAGTGAGGTTAAATAACGGACACGAGAGGCAGTAACAGTCACGACGGGTTATGCATTTACTTAAGGGAAAACATTTTACGTGGTACCTGGGCTGCCTAAGTGACGCTGTCAAGCCTCACCCATTTTAATTGGGCGCCCATGGTTACAGAAGATTCTAATCGCCCTCCAACTGAATTTTCCAACCAAAAATTTAAGTTTCAAAAGTAAGCTAGCTGAATCATCATTCCTTTGCTCAACCGGTTCGATGTCTGAATTATGTCTGAATAAGGATGCGAATATAGTTTTTGAATCAAGTAGCACCCTGCTTGCGGAATTCTAGGCGCTGAAATACTTTGCCTGGGGGTGATAAGTAATGATCGCTGTGGTGGATTGCTCAGGATAGAGTTGTTCACTGTCATCCATAGAGAGGCCAATGCGATCGCTTTGCAGTAACTCAAGAAGGGTATATTGATCTTCAAGATTTGGGCAAGCCGGGTAGCCAAAGCTATAGCGGCTCCCTGGATAGCGCTGGGCCAGGATGCCACGGATGTTGTCCGGTTCTTCCTTTATCAATCCTAATTCCCGGCGAATGCGAGCGTGTACCCACTCCGCCAAAGCTTCCGCCATTTGAACTGCGAATCCGTGAAAGTAAAGGTAGTCAGTGTACTGGTGAGCCTCGAATAGCTTTTTCGCGTATTCAGTAGCAATATCACCCATCGTTACCGCCTGCATTGGGAAGACATCAACCTGGCCGGAGGCTTGGGAAGCGTAGAAGTCAGCAATACACAGGCGGCGGAGGGAACGCTGGCGGGGAAACACGAAGGTTGCAACTGGCTTTAATTGCGCAGGTAAAGTGGTATGGTCCAGCACTTGCGGGTCGCACAGGTGGAGGCTGTTTCCTTCCGACTGACAGGGAAAATAACCATAGATCGCCTGTGGGTGTAAGAGGTTTTGTTCGACAACCCGCTGCTTCAACTGCTCTAAGACTGGGTAGACTTTTTGCCTCAGAAAGGCGTCGTACTCTTCCCGTGATTGTTCGCGCGGCTTGCGAAACTGCCATTGCCCAGCAATTAAGGCCTGTAAATCCAAATACCCAAAGACTTCTTCTAGGGGAATATCTGCAGGTTCTAGCACCTGGGTGCCCCAGAAGGGGGGGGTGGGACGAGCAATATCAACAGCGATCGCCTCGGAAGGCCGGGTATCTGCGTCAGGAGAACCGGCTGCCACCTCAGGAGCTTGCATTCCTTGCGGTGATTCTATCAACTCCTGGTAGCCATCTTCCTGTTTCACCTTTATAGCCGGCACAGCCGTCCCATTCAGAAATCCCTGAGTATCATTCCACTGATTCTGAGCCTTGGCAGGCATCAGCTTGTCCATAAAGTGGAGGTCAGAGAAAGCATCCTTGCCGTAAACCACCTGGCCCTGGTAGGTATTTTGGCAGTCCTCGTGGACAAACTTTGAGGTCAAGGCGGCACCCCCCAAAATCACGGGGGCGGTAATCCCGCGATCATTAAATACCTGTAAGTTCTCTTTCATGAAAGCAGTAGATTTGACTAGCAGTCCACTCATCGCAATGCAGTCCGCCTGGTGCTCTTCGTAGGCGGCAATAATATTGTCTACGGGTTGCTTAATCCCCAGGTTGACCACCTTGTAACCGTTGTTGGAGAGAATAATATCCACCAGGTTTTTACCAATGTCGTGGACATCCCCCTTTACGGTTGCAATTACCACGGTCCCCTTGGCTCCGCCTGCATCTTCTTTGTCCATCAAGGGCTCCAAGTAAGCCACTGCCGCTTTCATCGTTTCTGCCGATTGCAGGACAAAAGGCAGTTGCATCTGTCCCGAACCAAAAAGCTCTCCCACCACTTTCATGCCATCCAGCAGGAAAGTATTGATAATTTCCAGTGGTGGGTACTGCTGCAAAGCCTTCTTAAGCTGCTCCTCTAGACCAATCCTCTCCCCGTCAATGATGTGGCGTTTTAAGCGTTCTTCTACGGGTAAGTTTACATCCCCACTGGTATCGCGTTTTGTGGTTGCCCCCTCAAACAATGTGGTCAGTTCCGTCAGAGGATCGTAGATACACACCTCCCCTTCAAACCGGCGTTCGTCAAAAATTAATTGGCGGCAAACTTGCTGGTGGTCTTCTTCAATGCGTACCAGGGGCAAGATCTTACTGGCACTGACAATGGCCGCATCCATTCCCGCGGCCATTGCCAGGTGAAGAAACACTGAATTGAGCACTACCCGTGCTGCCGGGTTCAAGCCAAAAGAAACGTTGGAAACCCCCAACACAACATGGCATTCTGGGAGTTCCGCCCGAATTCGGCGAATTGCTTCAATTGAGGCGCGGCCATTAGCTCGGTCCTCTTCAATTCCTGTAGATATCGGTAGCGCCAAGGGGTCAAAGAATATTTCCTGGGGAGGAATACCATACTCCACCGCTTGACGGTAGGCCCGCTGAGCGATCTCGAACTTTCTTTCCGCTGTTCGCGCCATCCCTTCTTCATCAATCGTCCCAATCACTACCCCAGCTCCATAAGTTCGAGCTAGCTCCAGTACCTTCAGGAAACGGGCTTCCCCATCTTCGTAGTTAGTAGAGTTGAGTAGGCACTTGCCTCCCGCCACCTTCAGCCCTGCCTCCATCTTTTCCCACTCTGTGGAGTCAAGCATCAGGGGCAGTGTCACATTTGTAACCAAGCGCAACACAAGTTCGTGCATATCCCGCACACCATCGCGCCCCACATAGTCCACATTGACATCCAAGACGTGAGCCCCTTCACGCACCTGAGCCTTCGCCAGGGCAACTAGGCCATCCCAATCTTCCGCGTTCAGTAGGTCCCGGCACTTTTTAGAGCCGCTGGCATTGAGACGTTCCCCAATAATTAAAAAGGAGTTGTCCTGATCGTAGGGTTGAGCACTGTAGATCGAAGCTGCAGCAGGCTCAAACGCAGGGTGCCGCTCTTTCGGCTTCAGAGTTGAGGCAATTTCTGCCAGCTGTTGAATGTGGTCTGGCCGGGTACCACAACATCCCCCAATCACCTGCACCCCTAAGTCTTCGACAAATCTGCTCAGTGCCAGCCGTAGCTCCATCGGCTTCAGCTTGTAGTGAGCGTGGCCGCCAACGTTTTCTGGCAGACCCGCGTTAGGAATACAGGAAATCACAAACGGCGAGTGCTCTGACAGGTAGCGAATATGTTCCGCCATCTGGTCTGGACCAGTGGCACAGTTGAGGCCCAAGACATCAATCGGGTAGGGCTGCAAAATTGTCAGCACAGCGCTAATTTCGGAACCGATTAGCATTGTGCCTTGCTGTTCTATTGTTACCGAAACCATCAGCGGACGGCGTTCCCCTTTGCGGTGAAATACCTCCTCAATCCCATTCAAGGCTGCTTTGATTTGCAGCACATCCTGGCAGGTTTCAACCGTAAACAGGTCTACCCCACCGTCGTACAGCCCCTCTGCCTGCTCAACATAAGCAGCTGTTAAGGTGTCATAGTCAATGTGGCCTAGGGTTGGTAGTTTGGTTCCGGGACCGATAGATCCAGCCACAAATCTAGGTTTATCTGGTGTGGAAAATTCTGCTGCCAGTTGTCTGGCTAATTCCGCCGCTTGTTTATTTAAGGCGTAAGCTTGCTCTGCCAGGTCATATTCTGCTAGGACAATCGATGTGCCACCGAAGGTATCGGTTTCAATTACATCTGCTCCAGCAGTCAGAAAGTCACGGTGGACCTTTGCCACTGCTTCCGGTTTAGTTTGAACTAAATACTCGTTACAGCCTTCGTACTCTGCTCCACCAAAATCCTCTGCCGTCAAGTTTTGCATTTGCAGCGAGGTACCCATTGCCCCATCGAATACAATCACGGGGCGATCAAGCTGATGGAGGTGAGCCAGAAAGGAGTGCGTCATAGAGTTAAGCAGTGCGTCGTCAACAGCTTTAATTCACTGGGTAAAAGCTTGGGACTTTGATTCTCAATTTAATCTATTTTAAATAGCCATTAGGTGTGGGAGAGTGATTAGCCAAGCTTGACTAGATAAACTTACCCAAAAATTCTTATGGTGACGCTGTATTGCATGCCTCATTGGACGACAACTAATCCAGATGACAACTGTCGTTGGGTTAATCAGCTGCGCTTAAACCTCTAGGCTAGAGACGTTAATCGTTTATACACTCCGCATCGGTTCCATGGCTGCCAAATCCCTGTCTCAGGACGAGTACTGGTTAACCGAAAAATCTTGTTAGAATGGCGCAGTAGGTTTTTCTGCGACGTTGGTGACTGCCAATAACGTTTTTTGATCTATAAGCTGACAAACGGGAACTGAAAAGTTTTGGTGGCAGTAAACCAGGCATGTACCTGGAAACTTTAAATCAAAGCTAGGGGTTCCCACCTGGGTAATCCAGGTCAAAAACTGAGGTAAGACGGCGTCGCGGGAACTTACATGGCTTTATAAATTCCCTTGCTTTTTTGGAGTAGGGGAATTTTTATGTTCTTTTCTAGCTTGTTACTAGAGCACCTTGGTAGATTAGAGCGATAGTCAGCCCATCCTGGAGGAGTTGCCGTGGCAGTGGCAGTTGAAGCATTACTAACTCCGGATATCCTGAAACCTGCACGATACCTGGGTAATGAGTTAGGAGCAGTCCACAAGGCTTGGGATGCGGCAACCGTGCGGTGGGTATTGACCTATCCAGAAGTCTATGAGGTGGGGGCCTCTAACCTGGGGCATATTATTCTTTACAACATTTTGAATGCCCAACCCCGGCAGTTGTGCGATCGCGCTTACCTGCCAGCTCCGGATCTAGCAGCCAAGCTACGTGCCACCCAGACACCTCTATTTGCGGTGGAGTCCAAAGCTGCATTGCGAGAGTTCGACATTCTCGGCTTCAGCCTCAGCTACGAACTGGGAGCAACTAATATTTTAGAAATGCTCAACTTGGCAGAGATTCCTCTGACTTGGCAGGAACGTAATAGATGCAATCTGGCAGGTTACACCTATCCCCTAATTTTTGCCGGGGGACAAACGGCAACCTCCAATCCAGAACCCTACGCTGACTTTTTTGACTTTATTGCCCTGGGAGATGGCGAAGAACTGCTGCCGGAAATTGGCTTGGTTCTGGAAGAAGGCAAAGCTGCCGGATTAAATCGAGATGCTTTATTGCTAGATCTAGCCCAGGTGCCAGGGGTATACGTGCCTCAGTTCTATGCCATGGCCCCGGATGGTTCCGTGCACCCCAATCGCTCGGATGTGCCAACCCGGATTTTGCGGCGGGTTGCAGACCCGATGCCTGCTTACTCCATTGGCTTAGTGCCTTATGTCGAAACGGTGCACGATCGCCTGACGATTGAAATCAGGCGCGGCTGCACGCGGGGCTGTCGCTTTTGTCAACCAGGGATGCTGACACGTCCTGCGCGGGATGTGGAGCCACAGCAAGTAGTTGAGGCGATTGAGCAGGGTATGCGAGCCACCGGCTACAACGAATTTTCCCTGCTCTCCCTCAGTTGCTCTGACTACCTAGCCTTGCCAGCAGTAGGGTTAGAAATCAAAAATCGCCTCCAGGATGAAAACATTACCCTGACATTACCGAGTCAACGGGTGGATCGCTTTGATCAAAATATTGCCAATATTCTTGGCGGCACCCGCCAAGGGGGGCTGACCTTCGCTCCAGAGGCCGGTACCCAGCGGTTGCGGGATATTGTCAACAAGGGGTTGACCAACGAAGAACTGCTGCGGGGAGTGAAAACTGCGGTTGAGCAAGGCTGGGACAAAATCAAGCTCTACTTTATGATTGGCTTGCCCGGTGAAACTGACGTGGATGTACTGGGGATTGCCGAGACCGTGCGCTGGTTGCAGCAAGAATGCCAGACGGTCGGCAGGAAGCGCCTGCATTTCAACTTGACCATTTCCAATTTCACCCCCAAACCCCATACTCCCTTTCAATGGCATTCTGTTTCAACAGCAGAATTTAAGCGCAAGCAGGCACTACTCAAGCAGGAATTCCGCTTTATCAAGGGTTTGAAGGCCAACTTTACAGACGTGCGCATTTCGGCGATGGAAGATTTTGTGGGTCGTGGCGATCGCCGCCTGGGGTCAGTTGTGCGTCGAGCTTGGGAGTTAGGCGCCGGGATGGATGCCTGGTGGGATTCTGTGGATCAAGCTTTTAGTGCCTGGAATCAAGCGATTGGCGAAGCGGGCCTAAGTTGGAAGTACCGCCAAGTAGAAAGCGGGGAATGGAATTTGTTTCAGCAATCAGAATCCAAAACCCAAAACCTACTAGATGCCCCATTGCCCTGGGACCACCTGGATACCGGCATTGACAAACAGTGGCTACAGGCGGATTTAGAAAGAGCTTTGGCAGCAGCAACTGTCCCAGACTGCTCCTTCGATAGTTGCTCCCACTGTGGAGTTTGCACGCCGGATTTTGGTCACAATGTCGTGATTGCACCGCCACCGATTCCGCCGTTTGTTGGTCATTTTGTCCCCAATCAGCAGCGGGTACAGCGAATCCGGGTCTGGTTTGGCAAGCAGGGAAACATGGCCTTAGTCAGCCACCTGGATCTGGTGCGCCTATTTGACCGGGTAGTGCGCCGCGCTTCCCTTCCCATCACTTTCACCGGAGGATTTCATCCTACCCCCCGAATTTCCCCTGCCAGCGCCCTGGCTCTAGGGGCGACCAGTTCCGGTGAAATTGTCGATTTTGAGCTGACCGAACTTATGGATGTGGCTCAGTTCCAGCAAAAGCTAGTGGCTCAATTACCAGCAGAGATTCCCGTCTATCAAGCTGAGAACATTGACTTGAGCACTCCTGCTGCTACACAACTGCTAGAGCAGGCAGAATATTGGGTCACTGTCGGTCTTGCTGCTGATCCATTACCTAACGCCGCCCAGTGGCAAACCTGGATCGACGATATCAAAGCGAGGGAAGTAATTTTGTGGGAGCACCAGACTAAATCGCGGAAAGTTCAAGTGATCAACCTGCGCGATCGCCTATTTGAACTAGAGCTCGTACAAACCCAGCCTGCTCCAGTGCTCCGCTATATTGGTAGTTGCCGCAACGATGGCACCTTACTCCGGCCAGAGCATTTGATTAATATGTTAGAGCAGGTGGTGCACCAGGAATTTCAGCTTTTACATACCCATCGTCAGCAACTAATCTTGCGAGACCCATAGCGGTAGTAACCAGCAGACTAATTTTGATCCGCCACTGGTAGGAAGCGATCACTTTTTCTGGAGGGGGTCTGCGAATGCAACCGTCCCTCAAGGGAGACGGGGGGCTAAGTACCCTGTTCAAGATTGACTTCTAAAATGACTTTGATATGGCCTAGAATCCCTAGGGTGAACAGAGCAGATTGTCTTCCGTAGCCTACTATCTTAAACAGCATGACGAATCTCAGCGTCAACCTGAATAAGGTTGCATTACTCAGAAACACCCGTAATATTGGTATACCGAGCGTTATTGATGCCGCCAAGACTTGCATCAAAGCGGGTGCCCATGGCATTACCGTTCACCCACGCCCGGACCAGCGACATATTAGAACCTCGGACGTCTATGAGCTGGCGGCAATGCTGACGGTTGAATTCAATATTGAGGGCAACCCAACCCCCCCTTTTATGGAGCTGGTTCGTAAGGTGAAGCCCACTCAGGCCACTTTAGTTCCCGATGCTCCGGAGGCCTTTACCTCCGACCACGGTTGGGATTTAGCGAAAGATAGTGATTATCTAAAACCAATTATCCAAGAACTACACGATCTGGGGGTACGTGTCAGTTTATTTATGGACCCGGATCTTGAGCAAATTCAACGGGCAAAAGAGGTTAGAGCAGATCGGATCGAACTATATACCGAACCTTACGCCACCGCTTTTCGCGATGGAAACGTAGACCAAATCTTTCCACAGTACGCCCTTGCCGCTCAAAAAGCACAAGAAGTTGGGTTGGGCATCAATGCAGGACATGACCTGAACCTACAAAACTTAGGAAAATTCTGTTCTATTCCGGGCATTTTAGAGGTGTCCATTGGGCATGCGCTGACGGCCGACGCCTTGGAGATCGGGTTATTCAATGCCGTAAAAGCGTACCTCAACCTTTTGCCGCCAGAATAATTTCTAACACTTCGCAAAGGCTGCATCTACTTCTAGCATAATTTTTCCAGCTCCTACGCTTAAAAGGTGCGCAGCATAGTAGTACTAGCGTTTAGGAGTCGCTATGATAGCGACAAGTTCATGCTAGTGTGACTGCCCAAACCTAATTTGGAGGAGCACCGTGCTGGAGACAAGTGCAGCCCAATTCAGGCCTCTAGAACCATCTCAAGCTTTAATCCTGTGGCTCGATCAGGTTAAGCTCACCGACATTCCCCTGGTTGGCGGTAAAAATGCTTCTTTAGGGGAAATGATCCAACACCTGGCTCCACAGGGCATTAATGTTCCGGGTGGATTTGCCACAACGGCTTTTGCTTATCGCCATTTTGTTCAAACTGCTGGCTTAGAAGCAAAGTTCCATCAGATTTTTGCTGACTTGGATGTAGATGAGGTTAAGAACCTGCAACAAAGGGGGAAACAACTCCGTTCATTAATTCTGGAAACGCCCTTTCCTCCAGAGCTGGAAACTGCGATTCGTGAAGCGTACCGCAGCCTTTGCCAGCGGTACGGGGCTGAAGCAGATGTAGCAGTGCGCTCCAGTGCGACGGCTGAAGATTTACCAGATGCTAGCTTTGCGGGTCAGCAAGAAACTTATTTGAATGTCAGCGGTGAGAAAGGGGTGTTAGAAGCCTGTAAAAAGTGCTTTGCCTCACTGTTTACGGACCGGGCCATTTCCTATCGCCAGCGCCAAGGCTTTGACCACTTTGAGATCGCCCTATCAGTTTGTGTGCAGAAAATGGTGCGCTCCGATCTGGCCACGTCTGGTGTGATGTTTTCGATTGACCCGGAAACCGGGTTCGCCAACGCTGTGTTGATCAGTGCCGCCTATGGTTTGGGGGAGAACGTGGTGCAGGGGGTAGTGAACCCAGATGAGTACGTGGTGTTTAAGCCAACGCTGAAGCAAGGCTTTCGCCCCATCCTAGAAAAGCGATTGGGTACAAAAGCATACCGCATGGTCTATGCCGGCGGCTCGAAACTGACGCAGAATCTCCCGGTTCCAATTGGTGAACAGCAACAGTTTGCCTTGAGTGAGCCTGAGATCTTGCAACTGGCTAGCTGGGCCTGCTTCATTGAGGACCACTACAGCCAACTGCATCACAGTTTTACACCCATGGATATTGAGTGGGCGAAGGATGGTGATAGCGGGGAATTGTTTATAGTTCAGGCTCGCCCAGAAACCGTACAATCGCAAAGAGTTAAAAATGTCTTGCGCAGTTATCAACTCCAGCCGCCAGGAGAAGCGCTAGTCACCGGGCGGAGTGTAGGAGATGCGATCGCCCAAGGGAAAGCCAGGGTAATCCTTGATCCGAAAAAGTTAGACCACTTCCGCAACGGGGAAGTTTTGGTGACCGGTAAAACTGACCCTGATTGGGAACCAATCATGAAACGGGCCAGTGCGATCGTCACCGATCAGGGAGGCCGGGTCTGCCACGCCGCGATCATTGCGCGTGAGTTGGGCATACCCGCAGTGGTCGGCACTGAAAATGCCACTACTCGTTTGAAAACAGGTCAAGAATTGACGGTTTCCTGCGCTGAAGGCGACGAAGGACGGATCTATCAGGGACTAGTACCTTTTGAGATTAAGGAAGTGCCCTTAGAAACACTCCCCCAGACCCGCACCCAGTTAATGATGAATGTGGGCAATCCGGGGGAAGCGTTTAGCCTAGCCGCCATCCCGAATGACGGGGTGGGTTTAGCCCGCTTGGAATTTATTATCGCCAACCACATCAAGGTGCATCCCCTAGCTTTAATTCATTACGCAAAGCTGGCTGATCCAGAGCTACGAGATCAGCTAGCAGAGCTAACGGTTTTGTACGCAGACCAAGACAAGCCCCAATACTTTGTCGATAAGTTAGCGCAAGGCGTGGGGATGATTGCGGCGGCTTTCTATCCCAAGCCTGTGGTAGTGCGACTATCGGACCTGAAGAGCAATGAGTACGCCAATCTTTTAGGCGGGCGACAATTTGAGCCTCTAGAAGAAAATCCGATGCTCGGTTGGCGGGGGGCCTCCCGCTACTGCGACGATCGCTACCGAGACGCTTTTGCTCTGGAGTGCCAAGCAATGAAACGGGTCCGCGAGGACATGGGATTAACGAATGTGATTCTCATGGTGCCCTTTTGTCGCACCCCGGAAGAAGGTCAAGCAGTCCTGGCGGAAATGGCACACCACGGTTTGGTCCGGGGAGAAAATGGTCTTCAGGTCTACGTCATGTGTGAGTTACCAAGCAATGTGGTGCTAGCAGACCAGTTTGCCCAGGTGTTTGATGGCTTCTCAATTGGCTCGAATGACTTGACGCAATTAACCCTGGGCTTGGACCGTGATTCTGCCTTAGTGGCACGGCTATTTGATGAACGTCATCCGGCCGTCAAGCGGATGATCGAAATGGCGATCGCCACAGTCAAAAGTCATGGCCGCAAAGTTGGCATTTGTGGTCAGGCTCCCAGCGACTACCCGGAGTTTGCCCGTTTCTTAGTCGAGCAAGGGATTGACTCGATTAGCCTCAATCCTGACTCAGTTCTGAAAACGCTTTTAGAAGTAGCGGCAGCGGAAGGCGGTCATACTGTGTAACTTTAACTTGGCCAAAGGCAATGCATTTAGATTTAGCCAGTGGCCTAACTTTGGCCTCAATCTCAATCAGCATTCCTAGCAAACAGTCCACTTGAATACAACTGGTGTGGCAGCGAGTACAGGATGTTAGAAAAGCTTAATGAATACAAAAATCGAATTTTTAGCTTTCATCTCTCTAACTGTTAACCTATTAATTCTGTGCCTTGGGAGTTGGGCTGTCCAGAAAAAAGGCGGATTATCCTACTTAGTTCGCAAGCTCTCCTCGATCAAAGCCACTTTTTATCAGACTAGAAGAAATTCCTATAACTCGTTCTACTACCGTCATAAAAGCAGCCAATTTCAAATACTTCCAAAGCCTGGCTCTAAAATCCTATTTTTAGGCGATAGTTTAACCGATGAGTGTGAATGGATAGAACTCTTTGCAGACCTCAGGATTGGCAATCGGGGCATTAGCGGTGATACAACAGACGGCATACTAGCCCGTTTGGCGCAGGTAACAGAACATCATCCTGAAAAAATTTTCCTAATGATTGGCATCAATGATTTGTTAAATGAAGGTAAATCTCCCTTAGAAATATCTCAAAACTATAGAATTATTCTTTCTAATATTCAAAGGGATGCACCAGCAACACAGGTATTCATTCAAAGTGTGTTACCTGTCAATAGCCAAGTTTATGGAGTCCCCCTCGCCAGCGCCAAAGTCATTGAATTGAATTCCGATCTTCAAGAGCTGGCAAAAGAATTTTCGTTTCCATATATTGATTTGTTTACTCATTTATCAGATAGCCAGGGCCAGTTAGAGGCCCAATACACCCTTGATGGTGTGCATCTTAACGGTTCAGCGTATTCGGTTTGGAAGAACGTCATTCAAAAGTATGTGGAGTGAGGTTAACGCACTTCATAGACCTCCTGCACGAATGTTTAATTTTTAATTTCAACACGAGGCTACTCAGAACTTCTGGAGTGGGTTAGTAGGCGGAGCTTAACAACCTAAAAGTCCGCTGTCAAAATTGCTGAGCCGCGTCGATAAATTTCCTGCGCGTACTCTGTCCAAACGCCTTGTCCCCAGTAGCGAAAACAACTGGTTTGGAGGAGGAGGTTGTGCAGCAGGGCATTGTGGTAGCGATGTTCCTGGGTCAAGTCCGTTTGAGTTTGCTGTAACGGCTCAATGGTCTGATGAAACAGGGCACTAAGTTGAGCCATCGGCTCTAAGACATTCTCGTATCCGCGCAGCCAACTCAAGTTGTTTGTCCAAGAAGCACCATCGACATGAAAGTTTGGGTTCTCCTGCTGTAACTGGGCGATCGCGGTTGTCACTGCCTCCGGTCCATCAATCGATGGATTGACGCGCTGCCAGATCTGGTACTGGGCGATCGCTTGGCAGGTAGGATAGTCTTCCGGGCGGCAACCCGCTGCTTCAATCAACTCCAAGTACTCGGTCCCATTTAACCCCACCACTCCCGATGTGCCACGCCCCTGAGCAGCTTCTTGGTAGGCCCGTCTAAAAGCATCCGGAAACTCATTCATCATCACCCCACCATTTTCCCCATCACCAATTTGGGTCACCAAGGGGGGTACTGAAACTTCATTTAACTGCTGGTGAGAAAGGGTTTTTGCCTCATAGTAGGGCTGCATTTGGCCGACCAGTTTGGTATCAGACCCCTGAGTTTTGATCAGTGCGGTAATGCTCAGGGTTTCCCCTTGGGAATTACGGGCCACCAGACGATGAGGCACATGCTTGTTGGGTAAGGGTTGGCCGTCCAGAGTTTCCACGGAATGTTCCTGGACCATTAGCCAACGGTAGCCACAGTCTTTCAGAGCTTTGACAAACTCAAACAGCGTATCTGGGTGGTTGGGCAGGTGCATCTCTGGCAATGAAAATCCCTTGACCCGGCGCAAAGCATCCCAGCCAAAGATCGCCGCAAAATGGTGTTGCCAAGCCTGGATGTGTAGTTTGATATCTGGGATCGGGGTAGAGGGAACCACGGCATGACTCCACATGGTTCCCAGCCATTCCACGTAGGGCTGGTAGGTGGGATCACAGGTGACTCGCTTCAGGTTATCTAAGATGTCTCCCCGCCCCATCTGCCGTAGCCCCCACAGCAAGTTGCCGGAGTAATCCAGCATGACGCGCGGGTTGCAGCCTTGAGCGACCAGTTCCGGAATCAAATCAGCAATCCGGCTGTAGCAGTGGGCAAAGGGACCGGCGTTGTGGTTGTCCCCCTCTTGGGGATGCTCGAACATATATTGCAGATTGCTGATCAATTCCCCCTCAGCCCCAGCCGGGATTATCGGCTGCTGCATGTGCAAGGCGATCGCAAACGCCGCGGAGACATCTGCCAGCCGGATATTAGTGGTCGGCAGAAACACAGGCTCACGATGCTGCACCACGGATTGAACTTCTGCTTCCCAACCGGAGATATTGGGCAACCCCTCAACCAGTTCTGGTAATTCTGGAAGTTTAACCGGAGAAGGGTTAACCGCTGGTGCTGGCGTGGATGTAGGCATAGGGTCTCCTAAAGAGGGCTGGGGCAACGGATGGGTCAAGAAAGCGTACTCCTCTACAACCCGGTTGCCAAGCAAGTGTTCTTGAATCACCCGCTCAATTACCGCCGGGGTTGCTGAATGATACCAAACCCCATCGGGATAAACGACTAGGATTGGACCTTGCTGACAGACGCGCAGGCAGTTAGCTTTGGTCCGAAAAACGCAAGGCTGCCCTTGTGTAGGCCGGTCTAAACGCAACTCCTTAAGGCGCTTTTTTAAGTAATCCCACGCTGCCAAACCTGCTTCTTTGGGGCAACACAACGGCTTTGTTTGGTCGGCACAAATAAAAACATGTCGTTGAATTTGGGGCAGCCCTAGGGCTTGTACACAAGTAGTTAGGGAACCACTATCGCACTGTTCAGGGATAGTAACGCCAGGACTGGGTTGCCGGGTTATATCAGCCTTGGTCATGCCTTTCTCCCACAGGATAATCCACTACTTCAGACGGGTTTCCTCAATAAACGATATCCCATCGAAGGTTCCATCCTTAAAAGACTGGGTGCTACGGATCCGGTGGTCTTGATCGAGTAGGGTCATCGTTTCCACAAAAGTAATCCGTGCTCCGTCCTGAGTCTTCGTCGCTCGGAAGATAATAGTTTCCTGACCGGCATCCCACGCGATCGCCGAGAAGTTTGCGTAGCTGCTGGAAGACATTTTAAGGATTCCGCCTTCAAACTCTCCTTCAAAATGGAGCTGGAGCTGAGTTCCATCTGAGTACTGATAGCGGTTAACCTGTCGATAGCTGATTCCGTCAATCAGGATAGTAAAGGTACCTGCAAAGCTGCGCAGAAACTGTCCGCGGGTATCGGTCTTAATATATTCACCCTGCCAAGTGCCAACGTGGCGCGCAAAGATTGCAGGTACGTTCTCTTGCTCAGGACAGATTGAAGTAGTCACGATATCTTCGTTCTTGACGGGGAGTGGATCGTTACTCATGATTAACTGCCGCTTCTGTAAACAATACTGTCAGTCGAATCTAAAGCACATTCCGCTACGGCTAAACCGGGTTTTCTGCAGGAGGAAAACTGTTCCTAGGTCACTACCTTTTGCCGCCGACCTATCTTGCGACTCATCTCACGGCTCGTGCGTTGATATTCGTGGACGATCGGGAGTCTTTCTACCTCAAAGCGTTTCAGAGCTTCTGCAATATCTACATTAGCAGCGAGATGCCGCGATAAGCTTAAGGCGTCTTCCCACCCTGAAGTCATACCCCGTGCGCGGGTAGGGCTTTTAGCATGGGCGGCATCCCCGATTAAGACGATTCGTCCTTGATGGAGCCGGGGCAGAGGGTCAATGTCATAAGAATAACGAGAGACAATCTGCTCAGGGACAGTTGATTCAATGACAGCCCGTGCTGCTTCTGGCAGCTTAGCAAGTTCTTCGCTAGGAATGGCTGTATTGCGCGGTATGAGTGCCCCTGCATCAGGTTCTTCTTGATCCTGTTCAATAAAGAATCCCCAGTGCGTGCGATCGCCACCAATATGAAAGAAGTTGGCATAAATCCCCCGACCACGTGCGTAGACAATAAACTTCCCTGGTGGGCAGAATGTGGTGTCTGGCGTTACACCTCGCCACACCAGGTCGCCGAGGTAGCAAAGTTCTACCCCAGTCACCACAGACTCACGGACTTTAGAGACAATTCCATCTGCCCCGACCAGTAGATCTCCTGACCAGTGGCTGCCATCGCGAAAACGCGCCTCGACTCCGGTACTCGTCTGGGTGAGCGATTCGAGTTGAGCACCAACATGAAGGCACTCTTGCGGCAAGGCCTCCAGGAGGGCTTCTAGAATTGCCTTGCGGTGGATGAGCATCCCTGGCAGTTCATTGTCCGCATAGGTCACAGATTCAGAGCTGATCACTCCGCCCCGTAGATTACGAAACTCGAACAAGCTTACTGGATCACCTGCGTTGATAATCTTCTGGCAGATCTGAGGATTTCCTTGATGGAGTGCTTCCATCCCAGCTTTAACTAGAAGAATGCCACACCCATCCGTCCGCGGGTGAGGTGCTTTCTCAAATAGGTCAACCTGGAACCCTTGCCTGGCCAGCAAACTCGCAAGATAAACGCCGGATGTTCCAGCACCGATAATCCCTATCCGACAGTTTGAAGCAACCATCTGTCTGATCTCCTTATTTAATGCTGCTGAGATACCGTCGAGCTTCCTGCGTGTACTTTGGGCCGCATTGAAGTAGAACTGGACCCCTTACTTCAATCGTAAAAGAGCTACTAACCGGCAAGTACTAACTTTTCGTTAATTTCAGCACTGAAGCATCTGTTAGATGGGTTTACACTTGGAGCAGTAGAAAGATAACGGGTAAATAAACTGAATTCTTATGCAACTCCAAGAAAAAATTGAATTAAGCCTCGCCGAAAAGATCCAATCAATTTTTCCTGAGGAACACAGCATACCAGCGGAAGTTCAACTCATAGACCCAATTCATCAAACAGAATACTTGATCAATGGCGAGTTGCGTCGTTGGGATGGTCCAACGCAAGAATCCTTTTCGTCAATTTACCTGAAAGGTGAGGCTGGGCTTACTCCTAAACTGATTGGTAGTTTTCCGCTACTCACTGAAAAAGAAGCTCTGGAAGTTTTGGATGCGGCAGTTGCTGCCTACGACTACGGTAGAGGACCCTGGCCCACGATGTCGGTAGCAGGGCGGATTGAGCATATCCAGGACTTTGCCTACCGGATGAAGGAGAAACGGCAGGAAGTCGTCAAACTGTTGATGTGGGAGATAGGTAAATCCTTACCCGATTCCGAGAAGGAATTTGATCGGACAATCGCCTATATCGAAGATACAATCGATGCCCTGAAGAACCTGGACCGCAACAATTCCCGGTTTGTCTTAGAACAAGGCATCATTGGGCAGATTCGTCGTGCCCCGTTGGGTGTCACCCTGTGTTTGGGCCCAACCAACTACCCTCTTAATGAAACCTTCACGACCCTGATTCCGGCCTTGATCATGGGCAATACCGTGGTCCTGAAGCCACCACGGCCAGGGGTTGTGCTTTATAGCCCTTTGCTTGAAGCCTTCCGGGATGCGTTTCCGCCAGGGGTAGTGAATACGGTCTACGGCAATGGCCGGGAAGTAACGCCACCCCTAATGGCTTCCGGTAAGATTGATGCCCTGGCTTTTATTGGTTCTAGTCGCGCGGCAAGTTCCCTCAAAAAGCTGCACCCCAAACCGCACCGTTTGCGGAGCATTCTTGGGCTGGAAGCAAAGAACCCCGGTATTGTTCTGCCTTACGCCGATCTGGACCTGGCTGTTAAAGAATGTGTTCTGGGAACGTTATCGTACAACGGCCAGCGTTGCACGGCGCTGAAGATTTTGTTTGTCCACACCCAAATTGTCGATGATTTTCTAGAACGGTTTTCAGCCGCGATCGCCAACCTGAAATTTGGGATGCCTTGGGAAAAAGGCGTCACTGTGACGCCGCTTCCGGAACCAGGCAAGCCCAAGTATTTCACCGAACTTGTAGAAGATGCCCAGCAATTTGGAGCCCGGATTGTGAATCAAGGGGGCGGTACAGTCAATGAAACTTTCTTTTATCCAGCGGTGATCTACCCGGCAACTGCTGAGATGCGACTCTACCGGGAAGAGCAGTTTGGTCCCGTGATTCCAGTCATCCCCTTTGACGATATTGAGACACCGATTCAATACATTGTCGATTCCGACTACGGGCAGCAGGTGAGCATTTTTGGTCAGGATGCCGATACGATCGCGAAACTGGTTGATCCCCTTGTCAACCAGGTTTGCCGGGTCAACATCAATAGCCAATGCCAGCGCGGGCCTGACACTTTTCCCTTCACAGGGCGCAAAGACTCCGCTGAAGGTACCCTCTCCGTTGCCGATGCACTGCGGGCATTTTCTATCCGTACGCTAGTCGCCGCCAAAAACACAGAGGTCAATAAGTCAATGCTGACTAAGATTGTGCGAGAGCATCAATCCAACTTCTTATCGACGGATTTCATCCTTTAAGGGCCTTCAGTGCTTGCGTCATCTAGCCGGTTGAAGTGCGATCATGAAGCTTGAGGATTGCAGTCAATAACGGAATAGAGATGAGCAAGACAGTTGAAGTGTTGCCAGACTTGGCAAGTTTAATCCACCGCGGATTGGAGCTGAGTCTGGCTGAAATCAAAAGTGCGATCGCCGAGCGTGGACAGTGTACGTTAGCCCTGGCCGGGGGCGGTACCCCTAAACCCCTATACGAAGCGCTAGCAACTCAGGATTTGCCTTGGGAGAAAATCCAGATTTTTTGGGGCGATGAGCGCTACGTTCCCCCAGATGACTCAGATAGCAACCAACGGATGGCGCGTCAGGCTTGGCTAGACCAAGTCCCCATTCCGGTGGCCAACCTGCACCCAATACCAACAGATGAGGCTGATCCAGCCGTTGCCGCTCAGAAATACGAGCAACACCTGCAAGCTTTTTTTGGCATCGCTCCTGGAGAATTCCCTGCTTTAGATCTAATTTTTCTGGGAATTGGGAACGATGGACATACAGCTTCCTTGTTTCCCCATACGGAGGCCTTGCAAGTCTGCGATCGCCTGATCACTGTTGGCAACAAAGATGGACAGCCCCGGATCACCTTTACAGTACCCTTGATCAACCAAGCTCGCTGTGTGATGTTCTTGGTGGCTGGAGAGAGTAAACAACCTGCCTTAGAGCAAATATTTGCCCCTGAAGCAGAGGCAAGCGACTATCCCGCCCGGTTCATTCAGCCCACAGGCAAACTGTTATGGCTTTTGGATCAACCCGCTGGGAACAGGCTAAAACCCTAACTGTCAGGCTGTAGCTCTAGTTCATGCTTCTCTCCTGTCAACTTGTGTGTTTCAAGCGCTCAGGGGTAGCCGAGTCTCTAGTTCCCGTTGTCAAATAAAGCGCCAGCCCAGATCAACAGGGAGTGTTTGCTTGGTATGACTTTGATTTGTAAAAAATCTAGATTGCCAGCAGCGCTACCAGCCCTATTTGTTGATGCTGGTTTAAGGATTGGTCGGATGGGATACCAGGAAAAATCTATGATTAGTTGTCCTCGTTGTCTGCACCAAAACGTTGAGACTGCTACCCACTGTAAAGTGTGCCAGACAAGTTTATCTATGACTAGTTTTTGTCCGAACTGTGGAGCCTCTATGCCACAGGAGGCCACTTTCTGCGGACAATGCGGCGTGAAGCTTGGGCAAACGGTCGGGGTCAGCTCTCAAGCCCCAAGTGCACCTGAGCTACCCACACTTCCTGATCTTGAGCCCCCAAATACCTTGTTTGACTTGGAGCAGTTAGCTGCCAAGCTTGAGCCACCTACAAGGGCAGGAGAGAGTATAGCTGAGCTTACGCTGCCTCCTCTACCAGCTACTTCTTACGTTTCCAAGCCTACCCCTGCTGGGGGACCGCAAACGCAGTTGCAACGGCAGGCAGCAGCTCACTTGCTACACGTGCACTCTGGGACAACGATTGCCCTGCCCCTAACCTTAAGCATGATTCATATTGGCAAGCAAAATGAGCAGCTTCCCCCGGATGTTGATGTCGCTGGGTTTCCGCATTCTGAGGTTGTCTCGCGTATTCACGCCAATATTCGCCTGGAAGCAGATAGCTTTTTTATCGAAGACATCGGTAGTGCGAACGGCACTTATATCAACCATACTTTCTTGCCTCCCGGGAATCGTCACCGGCTGCGGCATGGCGATCGCATTGCCTTGGGCAAAGGAGACTTGGTTAGCTTCCTGTTTCAAATGGATTAACCGAAAGCGGTATCCCTGAAGCATATTGGTTAATTCATTTATCCTACTGAGACGCCTCAATTATTGTGATTACCATTACTCTCCTGCACCCTGTTCAGTCTACCCCTGTTCAAAACTGGACCTTCCAGCATGAACCTGTGATTCGGGTTGGCCGGGCAGCGGATAACCATGTGATTCTTTACAGTGCAGTTGTGTCTCGTTATCACGTCGAACTAAGACAGGCAGGAAACCGGTGGGAGGTGGTCAGCTTAGGCTCAAATGGTACTTTCCTCAATGACCAGCAAGTGAAACAAGCCCCTTTAGTTGATGGTGCCATTCTGCGGATTGCTCGTTCTGGACCTAGTATTCAGGTTCACCTTAGTGCAAAAGATCGGCTGGCAGGAGACGAGCTGCCCACTTCTACCGAACCTTAGCCGGAGTTTTGGCTGCTATGTATCCAACCATCCGGTTTCCCTAGGCTTGGCTGTTTTGTTTCAAAAGCAACTCCCAATTAGACTGATGTCTGCTGGCGCAGAACTTGGGCTAAACGCTTTAATTAAAGCATGAGCGACTTGCCCATCGTCTACCATCCAGACTACGTGGCACCGCTGCCGACGGGACACCGTTTTCCGATGTCCAAATTCCGGCAACTTTACGAGTTACTGTTGCGGGATGGAGTCGTCAATTTAGAGCAATTCCAGCAACCTGAGCGCCCGCCGCAAGCTTGGTTAGAGCTAATCCACTCCCCTGAATATGTTCAGGCTTACTGTGATGGCACTCTTGATCTTAAAGCTCAGCGGCGGATTGGCTTACCCTGGAGCGAACGGTTAGCTCATCGAACTTGTGTTGCGGTTGGCGGAACGATCATGACGGCACGGCTGGCCCTATCCCACGGGCTAGCTTGCAATACGGCAGGCGGGACTCATCATGCCTTCCCGACATTTGGCTCTGGCTTTTGTATTTTTAATGACCTGGCGATCGCGGCGCGGGTGCTACAAGCCACAGGATTGGTGCAAAAAATTTTGATTGTGGACTTAGATGTGCACCAGGGGGATGGCACAGCCCTGATATTCCAAGCAGACCGAAACGTATTTACGTTCTCGATGCACTGTGACATCAACTTTCCGGGGACGAAGCAGCGTAGTGATCTCGACGTCCCACTCCCACCAGGGATGGAAGACGATGATTACCTGAGAACTTTAGCCGACCACCTACCGGGATTACTCGATGATTTTCAGCCTGATCTCATCCTCTACGATGCTGGGGTTGATCCGCATTTGGCTGATCGCTTAGGCAAGCTGGCCCTCACGGATACAGGCCTATTCCGGCGGGAAATGCAGGTTCTCGGTACCTGTATTGCTCAGGGATATCCGGTTGCCTGTGTGATTGGTGGCGGTTATGCCGATGATCTAGCGGCGCTAGTCTACCGTCACTCCTTGTTACACCGGGCCGCCAGCGACGTGTATCGGCAGTACAAACTCTAGAGCGACGGCTTGATATGCCGTCACAGCGCCCCTGGGGATGGGCCGCAGGGCAGAGGCTGTGACGGGGCTGAAGTGAGTACTGTAATGGGAGGAGTACAAACCAGTTTGCCACAGCGCTATACGATTCCATAGGAGGAGAGCTGATGTTGGTACACATCATTGCTGACTACGGCCAAGGTGATCTTGCCTTTGCTGAGGTTGTGCAGCGGATTAAGTTCTATCTGCCCGATGCTGAGCCAGTACTGACGCCCGTGCCCGCTTTTGCCACACTAGCAGCCGGATTCTGTATTGCCCAGCTGGGCTTGAATGATGCCCCCCAAGGTAGCATCATCTACCATAACGTTGCCCCGCGTACAGATGATGAACAGGCACGCCTGAGCAACGCTGGTGAGGGGTTGGCATTTGCACGGTTACCGACCGGTGTACGGATTATCGGTGTCAATGCTGGTCATGCTTTCTCATTCGTGCGCGATGCAGCCGAGGAGTTGCGTTGGGCTGCGGTTGCTGACAAGGGCTCACAATTTCGTTCTCGGGATCTATTTCCCCAAGCAGCAAGCGCAATAGCGCTAGGGCAACCTGATGCTTTAGCTGCGAAGATAGATCCCTCGCAGATTCCAAACGTGCCGCAAAATTGCGTTGCCTATATTGACGGCTACGGCAATTTAAAAACAACGATCCGTAGTACCAGTAAGATTGCTGATGGCTCTACGGTTCGGGTACGGATTGCTGATGTGGAGCAGAAAGCGATCGCCAGCAGTGGCAGCTTTGCGGTTGAGCCAAACCAGTTGGCCTTTGCCCCAGGTAGCAGCGGTTGGACCAACAACCAAGGGGATGAAACGTGCTGGATGGAACTTTTCCTGCGTAGTGGTAGTGCCTGGGAGTTGTTTAATCGCCCCCCAGTCGGCGCCACCATTGAAATCAACGACAACTAAATTGCTCCAAGTTTGAGTGAGAAGCGATCGCAAAGGATTGGGATACAAACTTCCTGCTTCTCTTGCTAGGCTTTAAGAGATGCGACTCCTGTAGCATGAGACTGCCATGAAACTACAAACTTTAGCAGCCGTAACAGTCCTGTTAACGGCAGTAGCTACTCCACTCAAAGCTGCAAGCCCTAAAGACATCCAGCTCATAACACCTATTGCGCAAGCCCAGCCCAAGCCAGTGCAGGTTGACGCTGCTTGTACTCAAAACCGGGCGGAAAGTCTGCCCAACCCTTTTACAGACGTCTCACCCGATCACTGGGCCTTTAAGGCAGTAATGTCGATGTATTACTGTGGTCCTGGGCCTTTTAACAAAATTACGCCGCCAGCTCAATCCCAACAGTCTTTAACCGTTAGTCAGGCTCAGTAGAGGCTGAGTAAGGCACAGGAGGCTAAGCGGCTTTAGTCCCAACTAAATATTGATCGCGTGTGGTATTGCCACCAACAACTGCTGTAGTCTAGGTTCAGACTTTTAGATTTGCTTGATCTAGAAATCATTGCCCACTTGAGTAAGATAAGCGGTGCCCAAAATAACTAGCAAGTGGTTGCGGCGACGACTGGCGACAGTAACCCTAATGGTGATGGTCTGCGTTACCCTCGTGGTCACGACTGGGGTGCCCTTCCTACAAGCCAGCCAGCGGGTGGAAGCAACCTCAGTCCAAGGTAAAAATGGCGTCGTTGCTTCTGCTAATCGCTATGCAACTGGAGCTGGGATTGAGATTCTCAAGGCTGGCGGTAACGCCGTTGATGCAGCCGTAGCAACAGCTGCCGCCCTAGGTGTGGCAGATCCCTTTGAAGCAGGGATTGGTGGTGGTGGCTTCATGATGATCTACCGCAAGTCAGACAACCGGGTGATTACGATTGATGGCCGCGAGACAGCACCCCAGTCTGCCAGGGTTGATATGTTCAAAGACCCCAATAGTCCAGAGGGAAAAAATCTGCCGCTGATTCCCAATCGGGTCAGCAACGGAGCAGCGGTAGGGGTTCCTGGCACGTTACTGACGTGGACTGAAGCGCTAAATCGTTACGGCACGATGCCCCTGGCCAAAGTGTTAGCACCAGCGATCGCCCTTTCTGAAAAAGGGTTTACAGCCACCCCAACCTATATCCGGTTTTTGAAACAAAATGTGGAACGCTTTGCTGCCTTCACCTCAACTCGTGCTCTCTTTTTGAAGGCGGGTAAGGTACCAGCGGTTGGCTCCAAAGTCACGAATCCTGAGCTGGGAAAAACCTATCGCCTGGTTGCCCAAAAGGGCCCCAACGTATTTTATCGGGGTGAAATTGGCAAAGCAATTGTAGCAACCGTCCAGCAGCCCCCGATCGTGAAGAGTCCTCCGTTCCGGGTAATTCCAGGCGGGATGACCCTAGCTGACCTAGACGCCTACGATGTACAGGTACGGCATCCGGTAACTAGTACGTACCGGGGCTATAAACTCTACGGCATGGGGCTGCCCAGCAGTGGTGGCATTACCACGATTCAAGCTCTGAATTTAGTAGAGGGCTACAACCTGTCCCAGATTGAGCGAACTCAGGCTCTGCACTACCTGATCGAAAGTGAACGCCTTGCTTACGCAGAGCGCAATGCCTACCTGGGAGATCGCGAGTTTGTCGATGTGCCTGTATCAGGCTTAACCAGCAAGGCCTACGCCAAAAACCGTCGAGGGCTAATTCCAGCTGGCGCGCCAGCCCAAGAGCAAATGCGGGCAAAACCCGGCAACCCCTTCCAGTACCAGCAGGACCCTAGTCCCAGCGACAGTGGTTCTAATCTGATTGGCGTCAATTTAGACAGTACCGAAGGGTTCTCCACTGCCCACCTGAGTGTTGCGGATAAGTTTGGAAACGTTGTCGCCTACACCCTAACGATTGAACAAACTGGGGGTTCAGGTATGGTTGTCCCTGGTTATGGCTTCCTACTGAACAACGAACTGACGGACTTTAACTTGGACAGTCCCAACCCAAATACCCCGGAACCAGGCAAGCGGCCTCTGAGCAGCATGGCCCCAACGATCCTGCTTGCCCCGGATGGCCGAGTGCTGGCCTTTGGTTCCCCCGGTGGCTCCACGATTATTACGACGGTGTTGGGTATCGTAACCAATTTCATCGACTTCCAAATGCCGCTGCCTCAGGCGATCGCAGCACCCCGCCTCTCTCAGCGCAATAACGGCAGTACCGAGGTGGAGCAAGGGTTTGAAAAAACATCAATAGGTCGAGCACTAGCGGCTTTAGGTCATCAGCTCAAACCTGTCCCGGAAATTGGGGCAGCTACCGGAGTGATCGTCAATCCCAACGGGACGATGAGCGCTGCGGCTGAGCCTGTGCGCCGTGGCGGTGGCTCTGCGATGGTGGTCACCCCGACCGCTCAATCATAAACTGGTTGCTTATTGGGTAGAAGGCGGTTGTAGTGCCTGCTTCCCCTTACTCACAACTACCAAGCCGCGGGTTTTACCGGAAACGGAATCTACAGTATTCATCGCCTTCCACAAGTCTGCTGCTCTCACCCACACCGGCGGGTACTTATAGCGGGAAACATCCAAAATCAAAAAGCGATCGCTCGCTTGGTTGTAGGCGGCTAGAGGAGAAATATGCCCACCTTTCTCCTGGTTAATCGCTCGCCGCAAGTAGTTAACTATCAAAAAGTTGTCCCGCTGTTGTAAATTCTTGAGTGCCAAGCTACGGAACTTCGGCAGGCTCAGGTTCCCTGCATGGTAAACCTGGGCGGAAACCGGATAGGTTACCAATAGTTGACCCAGTTGGTCTAAGGTCATGCCCTGACGAGCAACAACGTCGGCAGCCAAAACCTTTTGGGTTTGCAGGTTAAAAAAGTTGTCTTGCGTGAATACCCGGTATGGCTTGTATTCAGGCGCTGCCGGTGCCAAGATATTAAGCGCATTTAAGACCATAACTATACTAGCCACCCCACAGTAAGCTTGATTCTTTTGCGTCACAAACTGAGTACTGAGAGGCACGTAATCTGCTCGGGCGTGGCTGGCAAACAGTAGTTGCTCGCCTTCGCTTGAGCTGAGCGGAGTCAGGCTACGAGGAAGGGCCAGTGTTTGAGCTACTGCACCTCCAGCCGTAATCCAAAGTCCGACAATTGCAGCTTGCAGGGGCAAACCGATCACTTTAACTAAACCCTTATGCATATGCCAGTTAGATTCTTTCAAAGCATGATTGCTAGCTAAAGCTTTTAGAATGCGGCGCTTGTGGAGTTGCCCAATGCTGAGTTCCATTAGTTTGAGTCTACTCTACTCATGAAACAGGTTGTACCCATTCATAACTGTAAACGTACGTCTGAGTATTTCGCTTGCCACCAGTCTGAACATCAGGCTCAAGGTGCCGTTCATCAGCGCTCTAACTATTTGGATGGAAATTGTGCTACCTAACGGTGCCTCAGATGCCATTCAGCTTTTTGAACACGATTCAGCTCTAGGCAAGAAGAGGGCTTATCTTTTTTAGAATTACAACTTTTTGGTTGCAACAGACTTGCCTGCATCGGCTACTTTCTGCCAGACAGCTTGTTCAAACCTGTATCTTGCTGGATCAGCCAGTAGACCTTTAAGCTATGTTAGTAAATAATTCGCTTTGTATATTTAATGTTGCTTTAGTTAAAGGTTTGTGAAAAGCCAAACTGTTAGTGATGACTTCACTGCTCAAAAAATTGCCTTGATTGCCTTAGCAATCTGGTTTATGGTTCTTCTGATCGGTTTAGCTCTTCATCAGCTAAGTATGGTAGATCCATACGTGCAACAAGTTTCTTCCTTGACGGGCAATGTAGAAATGGGGCATGCTATGTTCCAGATGAACTGTGCTGGCTGTCATGGGTTAGAAGCTGATGGTAAGGTTGGTCCTAGCCTACGTGGTGTTTCAGCTCGTAAGTCACGAATTGGGCTGATTCATCAAGTTACCAGCGGCGAGACTCCACCCATGCCTCAGTTTCAAGCGAGCCCCCAGGAAATGGCCGATCTACTCAGCTATCTTGAGCAGCTCTAGACACTAAGCCGGAAACTGTTGAGCATAAAACCGGGCATAGCGCGAAGTGCCCCCTTCGCAACTCATCAATTCAGCGTGGGTGCCTGATTCGACAACACGTCCTTGTTCTAGAACTAATATTCGATCAGCACGACGAACCGTGGCTAAGCGGTGAGCAATGATAAAGACTGTCCGCCCTTGCATCAGTCGTTCCAGGGCTTCTTGCACCAGGGTTTCTGATTCTGAGTCGAGGGCAGAGGTTGCTTCATCTAGAATCAAAATTCTAGGATTTAATAGCACTGCCCGAGCGATCGCCAGACGTTGACGTTGACCACCGGACAAATTCACCCCCCGTTCACCCAAACGAGTTTGGTAACCATCAGCAAACTGGCAAATAAACTGGTGGGCATTGGCAACCTGGGCTGCTGCTTTGACTTGATCGAGTTCAAAAGTGGTCTGACCAAAAGCAATATTCTGAGCGATTGTGCCAGAAAACAGCACGGTCTCTTGAGGGACAATCCCAATTTGTTGGCGCAGACTTTTGAGGGTAACACTTTGGATCTCTATACCGTCAACCAGGATTTGACCGGCTTGCGGATCGTAAAAACGGGGTAACAAATTTACCAAGGTGGTTTTACCGGCCCCGGAAGGTCCAACCAAAGCAATTACTTCCCCCGGCAAAGCGAGTAAACTGAGCTGTTGGAGGACAGGCTGGTGCCGTTGGTAGGCAAAATGGATGTTGCGGTACTCCACCTTGCCAGCGATCGCGGGTAGCTTGATGGCATCTAGTTTTTCCGTCACTCTGGGTTGGAGATGGAGTAGTTCAAACACCCGGTCCATCGAAGCCTGACCCTGTTTAAATTCGTTATAGTTGCTCGTAACTTGGGCGATCGGGTCAAACAATAGGGCAACAGCGGTAACAAAGCTAACAAATTCACTGGGATTCAAATCCCCTTGAGCAATCTGCCATCCCCCCAACCAAAAGAGCAACAAAACACTAAGCGCCTGCAGAAACCCAACGACGAATATCTGAATGGCTTTAACGCGTTCCCCCAAATATTTAATCTGGCGATTGTACTCTGCCTCCTGACCAAACCGTTGAACTTCGTACTCCTCAGCAGTAAAGGCTTGGACCAAACGGATGCCGCTAAACACCTCTGTTAGTAATGAAGATAAATTAGAGGCTTGGTTTTGGCTGCGGCGCGAAAATGCTAGCAACCGTTCTCCAAACCAGGTAATTAATAAGCCCATCAGCGGTGCAATGAGCAGCGCTGCCAGCGTCAGCTTCCAGTTGAGATAGAGCATGTACGCTAGCAGAACCAATAACTGCAAAATATTCGGCACAAGCTGGTGAAATACTTTATTAATCACCTCTCCAATCCGGTCTACATCTTCCGTCAGTCGGTAGGACAAATCCCCTGTCTGAGCTGTCTCAAAATAGATCAGATCCAGTTTGTGCAAGTGAGCATAGACCCGCTGGCGCAAGTCAAGAGCAATTTGGAGAGCTGCCTTTGCCATCAAGGTGTCCTGACCGTACTGCACTACCCCGCGTAGAAGAAAAACAACGGCACTGACACCCATCAGCCGCGCGATCGCCACCACATCTCCTTGGCCCAGGAGTTTTGCCACCTGGCCCGCCAGCCAAGCCAATAGCGGTGAGAAGGCAGCAAAGGCTAGGGTACAAGCTAAAGCTTGGGCGATCGTTTGCCACTGGGATTGGATGTACGGAAGCAGCTGCCAGTAACTACGGGTTTTCAATGTTGGATCAAGAACTCTGCCAATGAGTAGACTAACGGCAGTTTAGATTCTACTCCTGACGGCACTCGTAACGATCGAAAATAGGTTTGACGCAATCACCTTTATGTTCTACCGGACGTAGGACATCTTAGTTCAACTTAAAACGGAAGCAGTTAGCGAAAGTTCCAAAACGAGCCAAAGCCATTAAAGCTGTCGTAGAAGTGCAACCGCCCGAACCCTAAAAACTGCCCACTCACTTTTTCCCCGGCCGGTAATGCGGTGACACCAAACAGGTAGACGCCACTCACATCCGGGTTGCGGCGAGGGACTAAGCGTACGGTAACCGTTTGACCGGGAGGAACGGGGGGGTTAAAGGTGACGGAGACTGCTTGTGTCGGCTGATCAAAGGTTACAGCTCCCAAGCTGAGCGGCTGCCTGCGGCCCTCACCAACAAATGCCTGGGTATCTTTGAGCCTAAAACGAATATTATCCACTCCTTCTCGTTGGGCGATCGCCACGCGTTGCAAGGGTTCTCCAGCATCAGTGGGGACGCTGAGAGTGAAGTAGTATTTGGCACCCCAAACACGGATACTTTTTTCTGTCGTGCGCGCGCCCAATAAGCGCGGAGGGTGGTTAAAGTAAACTGTACCGTTAGCTAGTTGAACCGCCTGGACAGGCAGGCTAAAAGTGCCAAATGCTGCAACACAAATGGCTAAGCTCCTGCCAACAAATCCTGACCTAAAACAATGTTGAGCTTTCATAGTTCCCTTACCTTGTAACAACCCCCATATCTCAACAATACAGAAGTTGTGAAGGACTCGGAGAACTGTTGAGAGCTGGCCTAGAAGGGCAGGTAAATGTTCAATACCCGCTAAGCCAATAGCGCTATGATCAGTAATTGCATGACCCTTCAGTTCTGCCCCTATGACTTCCCCTGCGCGTCGCTATCACATTACTACCTTTGGCTGTCAGATGAATAAAGCTGACTCCGAACGGATGGCAGGTGTCCTGGAGGGGATGGGGCTCCAAGAGGCTGAAAATCCTGATGATGCCGATCTGATTCTCTACAATACCTGCTCAATCCGGGATAATGCAGAGCAAAAAGTGTACTCGTATCTAGGTCGGCAGGCCAAGCGTAAGCAGGAGCAGCCGGATCTCACTTTGGTTGTGGCGGGTTGTGTGGCTCAACAGGAGGGAGAAAGTTTGCTGCGCCGTGTTCCCGAACTGGATTTGGTCATGGGTCCCCAGCACGCCAACCGGTTAGGAGACTTACTGGAACAGGTGTTCAATGGTGAGCAGGTAGTAGCAACAGAGCTCATCCAGATCGTTGAAGACATTACAAAGCCGCGCCGGGATAGTACCGTCACCGCCTGGGTGAATGTGATCTATGGCTGTAACGAGCGCTGTACCTACTGTGTAGTACCTGGTGTTCGGGGAGTGGAGCAGTCTCGGACTCCAGCGGCAATCCGAGCGGAGATGGTAGAACTGGGGCAGCAGGGCTACAAGGAAGTCACGTTGCTGGGTCAAAACATTGATGCCTATGGGCGAGACCTGCCAGGTTCCACTGCCGATGGACGTCACCAGCATACGTTGACAGATTTGCTTTACACCATCCATGACGTACCGGGTATTCAAAGAATCCGTTTCGCCACTAGTCATCCCCGGTACTTTACAGAGCGTTTGATTCGGGCCTGTGCAGAACTACAAAAAGTGTGTGAACACTTCCACATCCCTTTTCAATCAGGGGATAACGAAATTTTGAAGTCAATGGCGCGGGGCTATACCCACGAGAAGTATCGCCGAATTATTGCCAAAATTCGAGAATATATGCCCGATGCTGCAATTAGCGCCGATGCAATTGTCGGATTTCCGGGAGAAACAGAAGCGCAGTTTGAGAACACGCTGAAGCTGGTCGAAGATATTGGGTTTGATCTTTTGAATACTGCTGCCTACTCCCCACGCCCCGGAACCCCGGCGGCTGTTTGGCAAAATCAACTAAGTGAAGAGGTAAAGCGCGATCGCCTCCAGCGTCTGAATCATCTCGTTTCGCTCAAAGCAGCAGAACGCTCTGGTCGCTACCTTGGTCGGATTGAAGAAGTGCTGGTGGAAGACCAGAATCATAAAGAGCCGTCACAAGTTATGGGCCGCACCCGTGGCAATCGCTTGGTATTCTTCACAGGCAAGATTGCGGAACTGAAGGGTCAGCTTGTACCCGTCCAGATTACAGATGTTCGAGCCTTCAGCCTCACAGGTCAACCACTGCTGGTTTCCTGCTAAGGGTTGCAGCATGGCGGCCTATCAGCTCACGAAGTCCATCTTGATCATCAGTTGAGCCAACGGGAACCAAAAATTGACCGAAGTAGGACCAACGATGGAGACAAAACACCTAGGAAATACGGATGTCGCTATTAGTGCGATCGGTTTGGGGGCAATGCCGCTGTCCCTCAACCGCAGGCCATCCGAATTGCAAGCGATTGAAGTAATTCACCGTGCTCTAGATCTCGGCATTACGCTAATTGACACGGCTGACTCCTATTGCAAGGATGAGTCGGACAAACACCATAATGAACGCCTGATCCGTAAAGCGCTTCAGCAGTATAAGGGTGATGCCAGCCAGGTTGTGGTTGCAACTAAAGGGGGCTTGATGCGACCCAATGGCTCCTGGACTCGTAACGGCAACCCACAGCACCTGCGAGAAACGATTCAGACTAGTTTCGAAGCGCTAGGAGGCAAAAAACCGATTGATGTCTGGCGGTACCACGCCCCTGATCCTAATTTCACGATTGAGGAGTCTTTAATACCCGTCAAAGAAGCCTTAGCTCAGGGTCTTATCCGGTTTATTGGGGTGTCAAACTTTTCTGTCGAGCAGATCAAGCAAGCTCGTGATCTGGTTGAGGTTGTCTCCGTGCAGAACCAGTACAACCCTTGGCATCGTCAGCCAGAATTTAATGGGGTGCTGGAATACTGCGAACAGGAAGGACTTACCTTTTTACCCTGGGGCCCCTTGGGCGGTAGTAGCCGTGCTAGCCGACTGGAAGATATCCCTGCGATCGCACAACTGGCCCAAGCCAGGCATGTGTCGGTTTACCAAATCGTACTGGCGTGGCTAAGGGCTAAGTCTAACTGTGTAGTTCCAATTCCTGGCGCAAGTAAAAGTACAAGTGTCGAGGACTCAGCCCAGGCGGTGGAAATAAAGCTTGCTGAGCAAGAGATCACGAGTATTGATCGCCAGACATTAACTTGAGAGCAGCTCAAGCAGCTGGTAGTTATGAATCGCGTTGCCAAATTTTAATTGTTTTATCTTGACTGCTAGTAACCAGCGTTTGCCCATCTGCACTCATGGCAATAGCGTTGACTGCTTTTGCATGCTTGAGGGTGCAAAGTAGTTGCCCAGTGCTCAGGCTCCATAGCTTGACCGAGGAATCTAAACTGCCACTAATGATTACTTGCCCATCCGGGCTGAGGGCCAGTGCACTCACTCCCCTAGCATGTCCAGACAAGGTAAAGGCCAGTCCACCTGTATCAAGATTCCAGATATTGATAGTATGGTCTGCCCCACCACTAACTAGGGTCTGTCCATCCGAGCTGAGAGCAATAGTATTAACCTGGCCAGAATGCCCAGAGAGGATAAAGGTCAGTTCACCTGTATCAAGATTCCAGATATTGATAGTATGGTCTGCCCCACCACTAACTAGGGTCTGTCCATCCAGGCTCAAAGCAACGGCATTAACTCCCCCTGTGCTTCTCAAAGTACGCAATAGTTCTCCAGAGTTTAGGTGCCACAGGTCGATAGTACTATCACCACTACCACTTACAAGGAACTGCCCATCAGCACTAATCGCTATAGAGCCGATCCAGCGAGAATGCCACCAAGGATGTCTTAAGGTGTGCAACAGTTCACCACTAGCTAGATTCCACAGGTCGATAGTGCTGTAGCCACTGGTACTAATCAAAGTTCGGCCATTCGGGGAGATGACCAAAGACCTTACCCGGTCGGAGCGGCCGGTCAGCGTGCGCAGCAGTTCGCCCGTACTTAGATGCCACAGCATGATACTATTACCAGCGCTACCCCCAGCTAGAGTTTGCCCATCTGGGCTAACGGCAATGGATTGAACCCCGTGACCGCTACTTAAAGTACGTTGGCATTGCCAGACTTGTGGCTGGGTTTGGGTTGCTGAGGTAGCATGAGCAGGTTGCGATATTTGGTCAACCGGATCAGTTGCCGGATGAGTAGCTTGCTGGCTCTCATTTTCTAAGAGTTTGTCTAAGGCATATCCTAGAGCATCACTGACCGAGCTGTTTAAATACTGTCGCCAACTTCGATCAGTCTTCATGGCTGTCCTTATGCATAGCGATAAAAATTTTTAAATCAATCCGACCCTAGCAAGCCACCAGGAATAGAACATCTGTATACATCCGCATCAATTTATTATAAATTGCTATGAATTATTGCTTGGATTTAGATTTAAAAGATTAGATTTAGCAAGAATACTTCACCAGAGTATAAATAAGTTAATAAGGTAAGGTTCTTTAAGCTGATTCTGAGCTCCTGAATCAATTTAGTCCAGCCCTCTGCTCAACACCAAACAAGCTAGCTTTTGCTTAAACAAGTAGCACCCAAGAAATCAGAAAACTTACGGGCAGGAGTTACTGCTACTTTAGCTCATAGCTGCTTGAGCCAGCCGCTATCCGGTATAGGTAGACCTTGGTGAAGCTCGGCCACCGAGGCTCGATTAACGAGCGAAGTGTAAAGCTAAAAGACAAAAACCAAATTGAGAGACCAGTCAGTGTCCTGCCGAGCAATCTCAATCTGACGAATAAACTCCCGGAAGTAAAACCGCCGCTCTGATTCTGATAAATCAAGCCAAAATTGAGGAATGGAAACTGTCTGAGCAATTTCCTTTAGATTTACTGGAGGTAGCTGGGCAAGTTTATCCTGCACCTCCGAGACTTCAGTTCGCAACTTGTAAGCTCGAAGGTTTGCTGTTTCTAAATCCAGAACTTCACTCGCTACTAGACCAGGAAGCCGAGCTAGGACTTGCTGCTTAGTAGCGATCGCGGCTGTGAGTGAGTCTTTAACGCTGCCAATTCCTGGTATATCCATCTGAGCAACTGCCTGCGGTAGTTCTCGACAAATACTATGTATCGTTTGATCGAGGACCTGCTGGTAGGAAATCAAACGACACTTTGGTTTTGTCGGGCAAGCTAGTGGCCGCAGGTAAAGATAGTCTTTTGCTCGGTGTACAGCTGTTACCCGCGTTACGGTCATTGATGATCGACAGGCTGCACAACTAACAAGCCCGGCTAGGGAACGAGGAGCGCTGGTAGTTCGAGGGGCAAGACTGCGGTTGCGACGCACCAAGCGATCAACCTGCGCGGCTTCTTCGCGCGAAATAATGGGAATGTGGGTTTCCAGCAGTACCTGCTGCTCTTGATAAACCAAATCGCCGCGATAAACCGGGCTAGTCAACCAGCGACGGCCTGTAGAAACGGAAATTTTCTTACCATGTTTTTTTTCTAGATAGCGAACTGCCCCGCGTAAAGAACCATAGAGAAGAAAGTGCCCGAAAAAGTCCTTAACCACTGGAGCAGCACTGCGGTCCAAGACATAGCGGTCCTTGCCCCGGCGGTAACCGTAGGGTGCTTTGCCCGGTGGTGGCAGAGCTTTAAGGCGATTGCGAGCGTGTCCTTGCTGAATTCGACGCTGCCGTTGCTGAGATTGAACATCTTGGAGGATCTTGAGCATTTCTACGGGATTGCCGCCCACTGATGAGAGGGTACTGCTGTAATTCTGCTCAATTGCAATAACGTGCACTCCTAGGCTATTGAGCTGGCTAAGGCGATCGCTAACTTCTGGCACAGAGTTACCTAGTTCTGCCAACAGGCGCAGTAGTAGGTAACTCCCAGGCTGAGTTTCACAATCCTGCAAAAGTGTTTGTAGTTGGGGCCGCTTAGGAGCAAAGTCCTGGTAAACCTGGTCCACTTCCCAACCCCAAATAGAGGCGTCAGGCGTAGATTCCAGGAGAGGATCGCTATAAAGATAGGCAATGATTTTCACGAACTCTATCTACTGGTTTACCCATAAAATTTCAATTTATAGCCTGTTAAGCTAATCTAAACTGGGATTTCTAATGAACTACCCCGCTGCAAGCAGACGGGGTATCAGCATCAAAAAAGAGTAAGCTGCTCATCTCGGTGTAGCTTGAGATATTCGTTACCCTGATTCTTGACGTATTTCGCAATCATCCCTT
>CADCWO010000003.1 GCA_902806435.1 uncultured Synechococcales cyanobacterium
TTTGACACGAGCCCAATCATATAGCCCTACGAGATTTTGTTAGGACGTATAGTAGAGAGACACAGAGCAACTAGGAAGCACTATGCCTGCCCCCTACAGTGATGACCTGCGCACCAAAGCAATTGCCGCAGTGGAACGAGGAGAACGCAAAACAGATGTCAGTCGCATGTTGAACATCAGTCGCAATACCCTAGACTTATGGCTCAAACGACAAGAACATCAGGGGAACTGTCGAGCCATCCGTCACTATCAGCAAGGCTGTAGACATAAGATTACTGACTGGCAGCGGTTCAGTGAATTTGTGCAACAGCATGGGGATAAGACCCAAGGACAAATGGCTGCTTTGTGGGGAGACAATGTGACGCAGCAAAACATCAGTGATGCACTGCGGAAGATTGGAGTCAGTCGCAAAAAAAGACCTATGGCTATCGAGAACGAGACGATCTTAAACGGCAGGACTTTCAAGAGCGATTAACGACAAAGTCTGATAGCCAAATTGTGTATGTGGATGAAGCAGGCATCGACAATCGCGACGAGTATCCTTACGGCTACTGCGAGATTGGTCAACGCTTCTATGCCCTCAAAGCCGGCAAGCGCACCGAACGAGTCAGTTGGATTGCTGCCCTTAAGCAAGGAGCCTTGCTTGCACCGATGACCTTTGAAGGTTCGTGTAACAGAGACTTGTTCGAGCTGTGGCTGGAGCAGTGTCTACTGCCGCAACTGCAGCCAGGAGATATTATTGTCATCGATAATGCCAGTTTTCATCACTCCCAAGCAATTGAGGAAATCGTGGCACAGGTGGGATGCCAGTTGTGGTACCTTCCTCCCTACTCTCCAGACTTGAACGAGATTGAGCATTGGTGGTTTGTGCTTAAGAACTGGATGAGGCAACGCTGGAATGAGTTTGATACCTTTCGTCAGTGTGTCGATGCTGCCTTCAAATACTGTCCTAACGTACATGCTTAGGGCTATAGCCCTCTTTTATCAATTTGGGGAAATCTGACGAATTTGCGTTGTTTCAGCCCACGAAAAATCAAGGTTTCATCCCAGTTTGACAGAAGAGGGATAGTTACGACTTGCGCCAGAAAGTTATCCAAGCTATCGAGTTGGATGGACTCAAGAAGAGCGAAGCAAGTGAGCTTTCGGTATCAGCCGCAACACCATTGACCTATGGCTGAAGCGCCAAGCTGAAACAGGAGACTTTCAAGCTAAGCCGCATCAATCTCCCGGCAACAATCATAGAATCACAGACTGGCAGAAGTTTCGCAAGTTTGCCAAAGCCCATGGAGAAAAGACTCAAGCCCAAATGGCAGACCTATGGCAAGGCGGTATCAGTCCTCGGACTCTCTCACGAGCACTCAAGAAGATCGGGTAAACCCGAAAAAAAGACTTATGGGTACCCTGAACGCGATGAAGCTAAACGACAAGCATTTATCGAGCAGTTAAGCCTGCTGGCTCCGAAGCAGATAGTCTACGTCGTACGCCTTTGGCGGGGCGAAGCCCTAGAGTCTGGCATGGATAGTCGAGATGACTATGCTTATGGCTGGAATGAGAGGGGACAGCGTTTTCATGCTCTCAAGTCAGGGCGACGTCAGGGTCGAGTGAACCTGTACGCCCTTGGCGGAGCGAAGCTCTACGCTGCTTTGTGTAACCAACACTTGATAGCTCCGTTCACCGTCACAGGCTCCTGCAACCGCAGCGTGTTTGAAACTTGGTTGCACACCTGCTTGATTCCGGTACTGAACCCTGGGCAGGTGGTGGTGATGGATAATGCCACCTTCCACAAAGGTGGGCAAATTGAGCAACTGATTCGGGAGGCAGGCGCTCAGGTGCTCTACTTACCCCCCCTATTCTCCTGACCTTAACAAGATTGAGCGATGCTGGTTTTGGCTCAAGAGCCGCATCCACAAACAACTCAAGCAGTTTGAGTCTCTCCGTGAGGCAATGGAGCAGGTCTTACGCTTAATCCTAACTCACTTGGCTGTGGCTATACCGCACAAGAAGCCCAGGGGTGGTACCTTGAGTGATGCCCAAAAACAAGAGAATCGTGCTTTGAGCCAGTCACATGTTGTTTGTGAAAATTCGTTTGCTGGACTTAAGCGTTACAACGCCGTCAGTGTTGTCTATCGCAACCGAATAGAGAATTTTGACGACCGTTTGATGCTGACAGCAGCAGGATTATGGAACTTTTACTTGATAGCTGCTTAAAAAAGGTAACTCGAGAGGTGGCAGTAGTCTATCTTACTTTTATTTCCCGACAACTCTAATAAAGGCCATCCATACATATGGCTGGATTGAAGGACAGGTCAACGTCTGCTGCGACAGGTATAGCAGTCGTCAAGATACCAAGTCAGCGCTGCCTAGGGTAGTTTTACTGGTCTGGCTATGGCACGAGGCTTTCATCCAAATCTGATTATCTTAAGCGGATTGCTTCCCAATTTGCCTGGATGTGAAATCTGTCGCCTTACTCAAATGTTTCATGGCTCATCCTCGGTAAGTAGAGCACACGCGATCGCATGTTGGGAAAAGTCTGAGGCTATGACTTCATAGGCAATCCCAATATTATCGAGGCTCGCCTTCGCTACTTACGGCTGCAGCTAGAAGCTAAACAAGAAAAACGCCTCATTCAAACAGTGCAGGGCATTGGGTATGGTCTCTACTGCACCATATCTATCTGGCGAGCCTTAAAGATTCAATTTCTCAGCTAGCAATAAGCTTTCTCTCAGGCGCTTTTCATGTATCTAGGCTAATTGTAATTAAATGAGCTCAATTTTCATTTGATAAGCGAATGGGTTTCGCGCGTGGAGGCCTACCAACAACCCATTCCCTATATTTACCGTAGGCAATGAACCCAAATGTCTGCTGAGCACAAAACCAAACAGAGAAAAGGAAAAACTTTGTGATTCTGAGACATGTCAATCGCCAGACTTTGCGTAATGGTTTCCTCAGTAATATGATGACCGCTGCGTGGGTGCTTGGCTCTATTGCGCCATCCTTAGCTCAGAGTATGCCCATGAACGCGGACGAGGTCAGACCCGCACCGCCTGAAATTGGCGCGAAGATTCCAGGCACCTACTTTGGGCCGACGCCGTCAGAGGTACAGAAAGAACTGATTGGTCCGTATAAGCTGCTCAAGGCAGGTCAAGTTGACGAAAAAGCCTTTACGGTGACGCTGCCGCTCTATCAGGGCCAGGTGAAAGATGGGCGCAAGGTGTGGTATGTCCTCACAGACACAACAGACCAAAGGAATGCGGAAGCCTTAGGCCTTAATTTTTCGGGAAAGTTAACCTATGCGGCGGTAGGCCGGGCAGTCCGCCCAGCAACGTTGGAGAAAGACGGAACCCTGGTGTTCGACAGCGGCACCGTTGACTTCCGCCCAGCCCCCAAACTAGTGCCGGGAGATAGGCCCAATGCCTTTCCCCCTAAGCAGGCTCAGCCAGGATCAGTAGGTGACCAGAATTACACCCCACTGATCCGCATCACAAATGCGGGTAATCATGTTTACAACGCGCCTATCATTGCCTTTGATGCCGATGCTAAGCAGATCTCATTTCCCAATGGCAAACCTGATTATCGACTGGTGCATGACAAGGTCGTCAAGATTGATCCAGCCGCGATGACGGTAACACTGCAGATGACACCTGGCATGAGCTTCGCGCGTCCTATCGCTTACATTAGCTTTGACGCCAATGACCCCGTAGCGGCCACCCTGGAGGGGTCAACATTGGCTCCTGGCCTTGGCGACATTAGGGTTGGCGGTGACGACGGTGCCTTCAGCGCCGTGGAGCGTCTGTTTGTCATGGCCAATGGTCCCATGGGCAAGGGGAACCCCCAGCGGCAAGGCCTTAATAGCGCCATTGTGGATGGGAACGGGCCTCTCAACGTCTTCGGAGGCGTTCCGACAATTGCCCTAGACTACAGCCCTCTGTGGGATCTTAACCTAGGCGTTTGGACACCCGAAGCCATCCAGCGAGGCTATCGTTCTCGCGTAATGGAAGAATTTCAGATTCTCCGCTTGGCTCAGCAGGGGTGGATTACAGGTCCTGATCGCAAACAATATGGCTCAACTGGCATCATTATCAACTGCCCGCTCGTCATGCGCCTACTTTAGGGCATATTGCTACATGAACAAGATGACATTGAAAGCAAATTGCCTCCAGAGGCACCCTCGGATCAACAAAGCAGATTTTTATGTGACTCATCGGGCTTCTCTAGGGGCTGATCCTCGCTTCCGTAGGTTGCATCGGCTTGTACTGATAAACCTTTGGCAAGTCGCAGTATTCCAAAAGGGATTCTCACAGAACGCCATAGATCCAAGGTTTCCCAGGCAGTTGTAACCACTACATGAACACAAAACAGAGTACAACCTGGTGAAAGAAGCCCGCGAAGCACTTGGGATTTCCATCATTTCCTATCATGGGCATCCGTTGGGGACCGTAGCAGCTCTTGATCCTAAGTGGAGGTCCTAAGTAGAACTAAACCCAATCTGCTTTCCGAGAGCGTTGATAAAACCTAAATCACAACTAATCTAAGGAGTACAAACTCAATGGCTACTAGTATCCAAAACAAAACAGCAATTAGCAGAAATCTTGAAATAACAGGGCTGTTACTGATCCGGTATGGCATAGTCCTGATCCTATTCTGGATTGGGCTACTGAAGTTTACAAACTATGAAGCTATGGGGATTCAACCCTTTGTGGCAAACAGTCCATTCATGAGCTGGATGTACAGTGTGTTGAGCGTCCAAGCAGCTTCCAATCTGATTGGGGTGATTGAAGTTACTAGTGCGGTGCTGATGGCAGCACGACCTTGGTCAGTTCTAGCTTCAGCAATTGGAAGTGCTATGGCAGTTGTTACTTTTCTGTTAACACTAAGCTTCTTGCTTTCAACGCCACCTGTTTTGCAGCAGGGCTTGGGCTTCCCCTTTTTATCCCCAGCACCAGGGCAGTTTCTGTTGAAAGACATCGTGCTCTTGGGCGGAGCAGTCTGGTCCTTGGGGGAGTCCTTGAGAGCGATGACTAGCTCTCGGAATGGTAACCACCGTTTTTAGAGAGCAAGGCTTACTCCTGCTTGCTCTCTTTCCCACACTAGGCGAGGGATACCGCTAAGCTACTAGAGAGTTTAGGTAGGTTAGGAAGAGAGTAAATCTGAGCTCACAACCGCTGGCCAAAATGGTTCCCGGCTGTGAAGCCAATCAAACCCTTAAATGGGTATAACTTTGCCTATTTGACCCCTTTATGATTACTTCGTCAATTGATGTCTTGGCACTGATATGTAACGAGGTTTAGGGCGAGTGAATCAACCAACTGATCCAACTATCATTTTAGGCGCTGGGTTTACCGGTCTACTTACCGCCCTCCACTTGTGCCATCATCGATATCCCCGGCCCGTTGTTCTAATTGACCAGAAAGAGCGATTTGTGTTTAAACCCTTGCTCTATGAGTTCCTCAGTGGAGAGATGAACGCCACTCAGGTCTGGCCGCGCTATGAGGAACTGCTAGATTGCAGTGGCATCGCCTTTGTTCAAGATAGTGTCCAGACTATTAACTTACAACAACGGCAAATTGAGCTAGCCTCTGGTTTGCGCTACGCCTACAGCAACCTGGTGCTAGCTTTGGGCAGTGCCATTAACTACTTTGGCGTTGAGGGAGCGAAAGAATATTCCTTCCCCTTCCGGACTGGTGAAGACGCCATGGCTTTAGGTCAACACCTACGCGAATGCCTCCAGAGAGCTAGTCAGATTCAAGACCCCCAGCAACGCCGCTTGCTGCTCACAGTAGCGGTTGTTGGTGCCGGACCGGCTGGAATTGAAATGGCAGCCACCCTGGCTGACTTACTGCCTCGTTGGTACGACAAACTGGGCGGTAATTCCGAGGAGATCCGGGTGGTGATTCTCAATCGCAGCCCAGAAATCCTGAAGGGAGATGTCAATAGCCAGCTGCGTGAAACTGCCCAGAAGGCATTGCAAAAACGCCAGGTACCCGTGGAATTGCTGCTGGAGGTATCTGTTAATGCAATTCGTCCCGGCCAGATCGAGTACAAGCGTTATGACCAGTTTGAGGTGCTACCAGCAGTGACGGTAATTTGGACCGCTGGAAATACTGTTCATCCACTGATTAAGAACCTACCGATCTTGAAGGAGCATCGCGATCGCGCTGATCGCCTCTGGGTTACCCCTACATTGCAACTTCCTGGGTTCTCAGAAGTCTTTGCTGGCGGTGACTGTGCTGCGTTGGGTGAAAATCCATTGCCAGCCACTGCCCAGGTGGCCTATCAGCAGGGAGCTGCGATCGCCCGCAACCTAAGAGCGATCGCAACGGGTGACGATCTCAAGCTAGCGCAAGTCACGCTACGCGGGACTCTCATGAAACTGGGGCTGGGCGAGAGCGCAGCTAATATCTTCGACCGCTTCCAAGTTACCGGCAGGCTAGGTCACTTGATTCGTCAAGGGACTTATTTAGAGCTACTACCGACTCCGGTTCATAACTTCAAAGTCACCACTGAATGGCTGACTGATGAAATTTTTCGCCGCTACATGCAGCCAAAATTACCTTCCCCTTCGGAAGATACCACGCGAACCAAAGTACTGCAGTGGGCTAGTGGCGCCGTAGCAGCAGTTATTGTAGCCAGCAGTGGTTTGGGGATTTGGCGGGTAGCTGCGCCGGCTCAGTTCAACCGAGTTTGGCAACCAACCGGTCTGCCAACCTTCCTTGATCGGCTGTTGCCCGTGAAGAAACAATCCTAACCTTAGTGTCTGAAGACAAGGCGAATAAACCCTAAACTGTTCAAATGAGCCAGCTATGAAGGCACAGTCAATGGCTATCTCTCTCCTAAGTAGAGCCACAGTTACAAAGAATTTGGTAGCCAGGCTTCTGCTGAGGTGCTATGGCAATAGCCCTCGCTTCCGGCTTAGAGATGTCAATATTTCAGCCCGCGAAGAACTGCCTTTTCTCTCCTTGACCGCCTACTATACCAGTAAGGGTGCCATGGAAATGATCATGCGGAGCCTGGCAGTAGAGGTGGGGCCGTTGGGGCTCACAGTGAATAATGTCTCCCTCGCAGCGATCGAGACACCCCTCAACAAAGATATGCTGAACGGTCCTCAAAAGCTTAATGCTGTACTGAAGGTTTTCCTGGGCGGGTTAGGTAAGCCGGAAGAGATTGCCATCTTAGTTGCTTTGTTGACCTTCTTGGCTACTAATTACATTACAGGCTGCACCACATCGATGATGGCCTGGGGTGGAACTACTAGGAGCAGTAGAATCATGCTCAACGAGGCAACACTATGGAAAAGACAGAAAAACAGAAGATGCTGGCCGGTGAGCTTTATTGGGCTGCTGAGCCCAGTCTGGTTGAAGAGCGTAAGCGATCGCGTCGCCTGACACGGCTTTACAACAGCACGACTGAGGATGAGTTGGAGCAGCGATCGCAGATTCTCCGGACGTTGTTCGGCACAATGGGGGAAAATACCGAAATCGAGCCCCCATTCTACTGTGACTACGGCAGCAACATCCATGCTGGCGACAGGCTATACATGAACTTTGGTTGTGTCATACTTGACTGCAACACAGTTCATATTGGTGATGATGTCCTCTGTGCCCCTTACGTTCAGATTTACACCGCCTATCACCCCACAGACCCTAAGCCCCGGCTCGCTGATCTAGAATGCGCTGCCTCCATTAGAATTGGTAACAACGTATGGATTGGTGGCAGTGCCATTATCTGCCCTGGGGTAACCATTGGTGACAACACCACGATCGGAGCGGGCAGTGTCGTTGTTAAAGATATTCCAGCAGACGTTGTTGCAGTGGGGAATCCGTGCCGAGTTCTACGGCAGTTAGCTTAACCAAGACGTATAACCATGACGCAAGAAGAAGCAAGATTAGCAGCTGAGCGGGAGCGCACCGCCCACTGGAAACGCTGGGGACCTTATCTGAGTGAGCGGCAGTGGGGCACGGTCCGCGAAGATTACAGCCCTGATGGTACTGCATGGGACTACCTGTCCCACGACCACGCTCGCTCTCGTGCCTACCGCTGGGGAGAAGACGGCATTGCGGGTATTTCTGATAACCATCAACGACTGTGTTTTGCGCTCGCCCTCTGGAATGGGGTAGATCCAATACTCAAAGAACGCATGTTTGGCCTAACCAGTAATGAAGGCAATCATGGCGAGGATGTCAAGGAGTGTTACTTTTATCTGGATAATACGCCAACTCACTCCTACATGAAATGTCTGTATAAATATCCCCAAAAAGTTTTTCCCTATTCCGAATTGGTTACTGAGAACAGGCGTCGGGGCTATCTAGATCCAGAATTTGAGTTGCTAGATACAGGCATCTTTGAGGACAGCCGATACTTTGATGTTTATGTGGAGTACGCCAAGCAGTCACCGGAAGATATTTTAATTCAGGTTCATGTCCTCAACCGCGGGCCGGAAACCAAAACACTGCATCTGTTGCCAACCTTGTGGTTTCGTAACATCTGGTCCTGGAATAATCCTCAAGCTAAACCTGTATTGCAGCAGCTTTCATCTGACTCTCACTTCAGCATCATCGAAGCGGCTCATCCCACGCTTGGACAAAGATGGTTTTATTGCAATGGCTTAGAGGGGGTAGATAATCCCCCACCCCTGCTGTTCACTGATAACGAGACGAACTCTGAACGATTATTTGGTCAAAAAAACGGCTCGCCCTACGTCAAAGATGGCATCAACAATTTTGTGGTGCAGGGACAGAAAGATGCCATCAATCCCAAGCAAACAGGTACAAAAGCTTCAGCACACTACACCTTGCAGATTGCTGCCGGGGAAACTCAGACGATTCAGTTGCGCCTCAGTGACCGGTTTGGCCCGGAACCCTTTGGCAATCCGTTTGAGGAAGTCTTTCAAACCCGTCAAAGGGAAGCAGATGAGTTCTATGCTCAGCTCACTACGCCCTGTTCACTAACTGAGGCCAAACGCAATGTGCAGCGGCAGGCTTTTGCCGGAATGTTGTGGACGAAGCAGTTCTATTACTTTGTGATGGAGGAATGGCTCAACGGCGATCGCAACGGGCCGGCCCCTCAGCGCCAGAGGAGTCGAAATCAAGACTGGGTTCACCTTTACAATGATGACGTGCTCTCGATGCCAGACAAGTGGGAATTTCCTTGGTTTGCTGCCTGGGATTTAGCCTTCCACGTCATCCCACTGGCCATGATTGATCCAGACTTTGCTAAAGGGCAACTCCAACGTTTGACACGGGAGTGGTATATGCATCCCAATGGGCAGCTTCCTGCCTACGAATGGGATTTTAGCGATGGCAATCCACCGCTGCATGCCTGGGCAGCCTGGCGAGTTTACAAGATCGAGCAAAAGATGTCTGGCCATGCCGATCGCGGGTTCTTAGAACGAGTGTTTCAGAAATTGCTACTCAACTTCACCTGGTGGGTCAACCGCGTGGATGCCGAGGGTAAGAATGTTTTCCAAGGAGGCTTCCTGGGAATGGATAACATTGGCATTTTTGATCGCAATATTGAGCTACCGACTGGGGGGCACCTCGACCAGGCTGACGGCACCAGCTGGATGGGGATGTACTGCTTAAACATGCTGACGATCGCCCTGGAATTGGCAAAATACAATCCCTGTTATGAAGATATTGCTAGTAAGTTTTTTGAACATTTCCTCTACATTGCCGACGCCATGAACCGGATTGGTACGTCCCAGGTTGCCCTTTGGGATGAGGAAGACGGTTTTTACTACGATGTCCTGCACTTCCCGGATGGCCATCAAGCGCCCCTAAAGGTGCGATCCATGGTGGGTTTAATTCCGTTGCTTGCCGTTGAAGCCCTAGAGCCTGAAACCTTAACGCAGCTTCCAGGCTTCAAAAAACGGATGGAATGGTTTATCTGCAACCGCCCCGACCTCAAGCAAAATATTGCCTGTATGGAAACCCCCGGTGTGGGTGCAAGACGGCTGCTGGCAATTGCTTACCGCGATAAACTTCGACGGATCTTAGAGAAGATGCTAGATGAAAACGAGTTCCTAGGTTCCCATGGTATCCGCTCGGTTTCTAAATTTCACGCTGCTCATCCCTACGTTTTTGAGGTTAATCGTCAACCATATCAGGTGAAGTATGAACCAGCGGAATCAAGCAGTGGTTTGTTTGGCGGCAACTCCAATTGGCGCGGGCCAGTGTGGCTCCAGATGAATTACTTAATCATTGAGTCTTTACAGAAATTTCATCACTATTTGGGGGATGACTTCAAAGTGGAGTGCCCGACCGGATCCGGCCAGGAAATGAACCTCTGGGAAGTCGCAGCCGAAATATCCAAAAGACTAATCAGTATTTTCCTGCGGGATGAGGCAGACCAACGACCCCTCTTTAGCAGCAAGTCAAAGTTTCAAACTGATCCTGCCTGGCGTGAGCTAATCCTGTTTCATGAATATTACAACGGCGATAGCGGCGCTGGACTCGGTGCCAGCCACCAAACGGGTTGGGCAGGTTTAATTGCGAAACTGATTCAACAGGATGGAGAGTATCCTGCGCGCCATCAAGCGCCTAACTTGCACAAAGAACTTACACAAACTTAAAGGTAAATTAACTGATGGAAACAGCCGACGCAATTGTTGTTGGTAGTGGTCAGGGTGGCATCCCGCTGGCTGCTGATTTAGCTAAGGAAGGTCGTAACGTTGTCCTGTTTGAACGAGATGCGCTAGGGGGTAGCTGTGTGAATTACGGCTGTACCCCTTCTAAAGCATTCTTAGCCGCAGCTCATGCCGCCGGTCGGGCGCGTCAAGCTGACAAGTTAGGCATTAACGCTCAGGTTGAAGTTGATTTTCCATCTGTCATGGAGCGGGTACGGCAGATTCGAAATCAGTTCAACCAGGGTGTGAAAAGGAGCCTCGAAGGGGCGGGTGTCAAGGTAATTTGTGCTGATGCAGCTTTCACCGGCGATCGCACGGTCACAGGTGGCGATTTGACGGTCCAAGCTCCCTTGGTGGTGATCAACACAGGTACGTCGTCATTGGTTCCTGACATTCCGGGACTGAGAGGAACACCTTACCTCACTAACCGGAACTTCTTTGACTTGCAGGAGTTACCACCGCGTCTACTAGTTGTAGGAGGCGGCTACATTGGCTTGGAATTGGGACAGGGGTTAGCGCGTTTGGGGAGTAAAACTCAGATAATTGTGCGCGGCGATCACCTGCTCAGTCAGGAAGAGCCTGAGGTGAGCGAAACCTTAGCTGAAGCGTTCAAGCAAGACGGCATCCAGGTTCATTTCAAAGTAAGCGTAGAGCAAGCCGCGCACGCAAACGGTATTTTCACTCTCACACTGAGCAACGGCCAGGAGCTCCAGGGTGAGGCTTTACTGGTTGCTACTGGACGCAGGCCCAACACAGGCGCTCTTAACACTTCCACAGCTGGCATTGAATTGGATCAACAGGGATACGTCAAGATTAACGATCAGTTTCAGACGACAAGCACTGGTGTCTATGCCATTGGTGATGTGGCAAAGCAGCCTGCGTTTACCCACGTATCCTGGGAGGATTATCGGCGCCTAAAGGCAATTTTATCTGGTGAAGGCCGGACGCGCAGCGATCGCGTGCTTGGTTATGCTGTGTATACCGAGCCTCAAGTTGGGCGGGTTGGCCTGACGCTGGAACAGGCTCAAGCAAAGGGCTTCAAAGCTCGTGCCGTCACTATGCCGATGGCTCATATTGCCCGTGCCATTGAGTGGGGTCATGAGCTTGGCTTCTACCGGATGGTAGTGGACCAGGACACCAACAAGATATTAGGGGCAACGCTGGTTGGCTACGAGGCTGCTGAGTTAGTCCATGTGTTTCTATCTCTCATGGAAGCGGGAGCGACATGGCAATTACTCGAACAATCCGTTCATATCCATCCCACATATGGTGAAGCCTTGCCCAGTCTGGCGCGGTTGCTCGTTAGGAGTTTTGCAAAAATAAGTTGAACAATCAAGGGGTTTGTCTAGGTTTGATCTGATAGTTCCACTCACCGTGAAAGCGGTTCCTTCCAGAACGTGAATCATCTGCTAGAAACAAAACCGCTTCTGTAATGTCTTTACTTTACGTGGAAAGACTTTATAGTGTTGTCTTTTGCAGAAAAAGCCTCCTATGCGAGTAATATCCTGCACACTTGACAAGTCTTACTTTTGTTTGAGAACCTCTTCTACTTCCGCCAACTTTTGACGTAAGAGTTCCTGAAATTCCCTAAGGAACGAGGCTTCAGCTTTTGCCAACATCTCGCCAGAGAGTTTTTGTAAGCTTTCCGTCGCTTTTAAGACTTGCTTAGCGGCAGGAAGAGGTGGCGTTGAAGACGAGGCGGCAAGTGAAGACATCACTTCGCTGACTAATTTTCGGGCTTCTTTGACAGACAGTTTTTCAGCTATGACTTTCTGCGTGATTTCGACCCGAATTGACTCTGCTTCCTCCTCAGTCTTCCTCAAATTCTTGGCAGAGAGTTTCTGCAAGCACATTGCATGAACGCCTTTGAGTCCGCTAGACCTGATAGCCACTTTGAGGTCAACAGCCAGCGATAGCATGGGAAAAATGTTGGCATCAATGGAAGCTGGATTGAGCTGTAAATCCAACAGTAACGCCAACACCGACTGCTCTCTCTCATCTAACCCGATTGCAGCTAAGCCCTGTTGTTGTTCTTGCTCGGTCGCCATCATCAACTCAACCACTTGGTTCATGCGTCCCTGTTTATTCAATCGCCGCACGGCTGTCGAGAGGATGCGGGGGATAGAAGGAGCGTCTAGACCCGTATGGTCAGCCAATTCCCGCACGATTGCCTCAGCTTTATCTAGAGGATTGAGGTCTTCCCGGTGCAAGGAGGTTAATAGAGCTTTGCGGTGTAGAGCGACAGGTTCGGGGATAACCACAGCTTGTAGGCTCTCCCAGCCTAAAGCTTTCGCACTCCGCCAACGCCGCTCCCCATCAAATATCACCAAGTCTCCCCGTTGAATTAAAATAATCGGCTCTAGCTGTCCATCACTTTTTAGCGATCGCGACATAGAATCGATACTTTCGGGCAAAAATGTCTGCCTGGGTTGCTCTGGGTTCGGTTCAATTCGATCAAGTGGAATAGACAGAATACTTGACTCAGATTGCAATTGTTCCCGCAGTGCTGTGAGAGGCGCTTCTAATTCAGTTGAACCCTTAGCACGAAGTTCTTCAATCTCGGCTCTGAGTCGCTGAATTTCCGCCTCGGCTTCCGATAACTGCAATTCTTTCTGTGCAGACGAAAAATAATTGTTGATGTTGGGAGCTTTACGGGTACTCATGACGCTTTTTTAGCTTTCTTCTTGTTCGGTTTTCCGATTAGATTTCCCAGATGGGAGGCGATTTCCTTGAAGTCACTCAAAGCTGGATGGCTTTTGCGATAAAGATGTATTGGCAACCCTTGTCCGCTAGCATTGACAAATTCAGCACTATTGCGAATGGCTGGAAAGACGCGAATATTCATCTGTTTTAGCTGAACGGGTAAGGATTCGAGAATCTGTCGATGCACCGCTTTTCGAGAATCATATTGGCTCGGCACGAATCCCAGGACTTCCGGACTCGGTTTTAGGCGTAAGTGCCGACAATGGTAGTAGTACCACTCTAGTAGATGGGCAGAACCCTGAATTGACTTCGGCTCGAGTTGCACGGGAACCACTAAGTGCGTGCAAGCTGCCAGAGCCATCAAAGGCAAAGGACCAAGGGTAGCTGGACAGTCAAAAATAATCAAGTCATGCTCTAGGGGATAGTCCGTTAAGCAGTCTCCTAAAAGGTAGGCTCCGCGTTTGTGCAATACCAGTTCATCTGCCGTTTGTGTCAGTACCATCCCACCCTGACAGATGACTACACGATCAGTGTATTCGCTCCAGCAAGGAGTCAGGGGCCAGTTACCGTCAAACTTATCTGTCAGTACAGCGGCTAGTGTCTGTTCGGGTTCTGGGGGATTCAATCCACAAAAGAGTGTCTGCGAACCTTGGGGGTCGAGATCCATTAGTGCCACGTTGAATCCGCGTTGCCCCAGTTCATAAGCCAGATGAACCGAAAGTGTGGTTTTACCGCTGCCACCGGCATTGCTGATGACAGCCAATCGAATTTGCATACCAACGAAAGAGTTGAGTGCTATATGGGTATCATATATCGAGAATGAACATCATATATCGATATATGACTGCTCTCAAAAATCTGGGTGGAGAATAAAATTGATTTCTTGACCAGACCTCAAAAATCGATGTCGTTTCAGCCGTTAAATCTGTCTAACCTTTATGGCGACAGCTATATCTGCTGTTAGGGGGTATTAGTAGAAGTGTCAATCCTCCTGTTCATAAGGAATTTGCAATAGCTCCACTGCTTTCTGCTTCGCAACCTCCCCTCGACGGTCATACTTAGAAGTCGTCAGGGGTGAGGCATGACCCGCCAATTGCGAAACCGTCACCAAGTCTGCACCAGCTTCCAGCAAATTGCTGATAAATGTTCTTCGGCAATCATGGGGAGAAAAAGAATCTACCTCGCCTTCTTTTGCTCGTTTTTGCAAAATATATAGCACCGCCTGGTCAGTCAGCCGTCGCGACATCAGCCGATTGCCCTTGCTGATGGGATACAACAAGGGTCCAGCTTTTACCCCTCTGACCTTAAGCCAATCGGCTACCACCCGACGACCACTGCTGGGCAGGTACACCGTCCGGTCTTTGTCACCCTTACCTCCACGCACCTTCAGTGCACCCGTGTTGGGGTCAAAGTCCCTCAAGTCCAGAGACACCACTTCACTCCGACGCAATCCCGAACCCAAGAGAATTGCCAGCAGGGCTGCATCACGAACCCCAATCTTGCTTGAATCGTTTCGGCAAACCTTCATCAGGGCACCAATCTCTGAGTTGTTAAGCGCTCTACCCCGTAACTCTTTGCTGCCTCTAACACTCTCGATGTCAACCGCCTCAGCGTAATCAATTGCCGACATCAACTTCAGCTTCTTGGCTTCCTTCAAAACCCGACGCAGGGCGCACAGCATTTGGTTCACCGTTGAAGGAGCAAACTGCTCTACCAAGACCGCTCTCACCGCCGCTGTGTGCTGATATTGCAATTGACTCCAGTCCAGGGTAAGGGCATCGCAACGACCAGAAGTCAGCAGCGAAGCGATAATATCCAAACAACGCCTCATGGTTTTCTTTGACCGAGGACTCAGCTTGGAGAGATACACCAATACCGGATGTTGGGTCAGCGGTAGTGGTACAAGCAGTTGCAGGGGGTGGTATGAAAGATTGGAGTTCAAAAGTATCGAGCGCATCACTCATTCCAGAGGGAAAGCTTTTAGACTGGGCGAGCTTTCCCTCACTTTACTGCTATTGAGCGCTATCTGTAGGAAATGCTGATTGTTTAGCGAGATCGGTGGTATGTTCGCTTCCAGATGAGAGAATTGTGCCAGAAGCTTTCTTTCAAAGAGCTAAAGCGCCCAGATGTAGAATTAGCAAGGCTTTAGGCTATTATAACCATACGGTTACTTATTCAAAGAATACTTATCAAAAGTAATTCTGGTGTTGTGAACTGGTCTTGGTACTTTTAACTTCGCCTTAAAGCGCGATCACAAAAGTCGCCAGTCTACCTAACCGCACTTTCACCGGACGGATTATGGCAATGCATTCCAACGCTTTACGGGAATTTAACCCTTATCGCTTTTTTGAGTGCCTTCATATCCTCTCTGGGCATTCAGACACCGCTGGGTGTCTCACCATTAGCCCCAATGGTCAAACGCTTGCGAGTGGTAGTAACGACGGAACCATCAAACTCTGGAAGCTACATACAGGCGAACTTTTGCTTACTCTGACCGATGGTTTATCTTGGGATCATTCCCAATATTCCCTCACTTATATCACCCGGAATAACTCCATAACTCAAGAAGAAGCAAGATTAACGGCTGATCGTGAGCTACGTACCTATTGGAAACGCTGGGTTCCTTACCTGAGTGAGCGGCAATGGGGCACGGTGCGTGAAGATTATAGTTCCAATGGTACGGCTTGGGAGTATTTTCCCCATGACCATGCTCGCTCTCGTGCTTACCGCTGGGGTGAAGATGGCATTGCAGGCATTTCTGATACTCATCAACGGTTATGTTTTGCGATCGCGCTTTGGAATGGAGAAGATCCAATTCTCAAAGAGCGGATGTTTGGGTTAACGGGTAACGAAGGTAATCACGGAGAGGATGTCAAAGAATACTTCTTCTACCTGGACAATACCCCCACTCACTCCTACATGAAGTATCTCTACAAATATCCGCACGGGGCATTTTCCTACAACCAACTAGTAGAGGAAAATCGCCGACGCGATCGCCACAGCTCTGAATTTGAGTTGTTGGATACAGCAGTGTTTGCTGAGGAGCGCTACTTTGATGTGTTTGTTGAATATGCCAAGGCATCACCTGAAGATATTCTGATTCAAATCAAAGCAACTAACCGGGGACCTGAAACTAAAACGCTGCACTTGCTGCCAACTCTCTGGTTTCGCAATACCTGGTCATGGGGATACGAACAGGAGAAACCGTGGCTGAATGTCAACCAAACAGCTTCTGACTTGAGTGTAATTGAGGCATTTCACCCAAGGCTAGGGACTCGATGGTTGTATTGTGATGGCGCACCTAATTTACTATTTACTGAGAATGAGACTAACAACGAACGTTTGTTTGGCGTTAGCAATGCTTCTGCCTATGTTAAAGATGGCATTAATGATTATGTCGTTCAGGGTCGCAAGGATGCAATTAATCCCAATCGAACTGGAACCAAGTCTTCGGTTTACTACCAGTTAGTAATTGCGCTTGGTGAAACACAAACAGTGCGACTGCGATTGCGAGAAACCGCTTTATCTTCGCTCAACAACGGGAATTCAATAGAGGCTGTGTTCGGACAGGAGTTTGAAACAACGTTTTGCGATCGCCAGCAAGAGGCGGATGAGTTCTATCACCGAATCTGTCCATCTGAGGTATCCGAAGAGATGCGGAGCATACAGCGACAGGCATTTGCGGGGCTGTTATGGAGCAAGCAATTCTATCATTACGTGATGCATTACTGGTTAAATGGCGATCCAGCAGGTTCGCCGCTACCGTCAGAACGTAAGCACGGCAGAAACCACGAGTGGATTCATCTGTTCAATGAAGATATTCTCTCAATGCCGGATAAATGGGAATATCCCTGGTTTGCTGCCTGGGATTTGGCATTTCACCTAATTCCCTTAACCATACTCGATCCCGACTTTGCCAAACGTCAGTTAGAGCTTCTAACACGGGAGTGGTATATGCATCCGAATGGTCAAATTCCTGCTTATGAATGGGCGTTCACCGATGTCAATCCACCTGTTCACGCTTGGGCAGCGCTGCGGATCTATCAGCTTGAACAGGAAAATTATGGTCGTAGCGATCACCAATTTCTCGAACGAGTATTCCAGAAACTGCTGCTCAATTTTACCTGGTAGGTCAATCGCAAGGATATTGAAGGGAAAAATGTCTTTCAGGGTGGCTTTTTGGGCTTAGATAATATTGGCGTGTTTGATCGCAATACCAAGTTACCCAACGGTGGATATATTAATCAAGCAGATGGCACGGGTTGGATGGCAATGTATTGCCTGAATATGTTGGAAATCGCACTAGAATTAGCAAAAGACAATTCAGCTATGAAGACATCGCCAGCAAATTCTTTGAACACTTTCTCTATATTGCGGATGCGATTGATGGCATCGGGGAAGCAGAGTTAGGGTTGTGGGATGAAACAGATGGGTTTTATAACCCACATTCCGCCCTCAAACTGTCACAAGGGGCTGCGAGAGGAGCAACAGAGGTAAGCAAAAGCGATGAAAAAGCCATAAAGAGGAGAAAAGTAGCTTTTTAAAGCCAAACTACTCAGATAAAGCTTAGAAATTCTTGTTTTTCAGGCAAAAAGTGATACTGATAACCACCTCGGAAGCTCTTTGCCGCCAAGAAGTAACTCCTGCAAACAAGTCGAATGAAAAGAGAAATTAGGAGAGCAAATAATACCGTTGACAAGCTGGTGGAAAAAACTTCAATAACGATAAGCGCTCATCAGTTAAGTTCGAGATTTCGACAGATTGGCGAACCACTAAAACATGAATTGACTGAAAACATTGAAACAGCCAACGTAAGGTAGGGCGGTCAGTTAGACGACCTAACTGGTTAGGAATTTTAGCCTGACGGCGTTGTAAGGTTTGTCGAAGTTGACGTTGACCGAGGGTATAAACGAGCAAACACAACCCCATAATTAAGCCGAGTGCCTCAATGCGCTCAGGCGATTTGAGGAAAACACTATTGGTCAAGAACATGGGGTCTTTGAGGAATCGAAACCCTCGTTCAACCGCTTGTTGTCCTTTGTATTTAGACAGCATTTCCTCTGCCGTCAAAACCTCCTCATTGAGGACATTAGTGGCGATAATAAAGCGCCCTGCACAGGAGCGAATTGGCTGGATTTTCTGTTCACACAGACTTACAGTGCCTCGCACTTGATAAGCGTCAGTTGTGGAATCTGTTATGTGTTTTTTGACAACAGGTTCAATTTGAATATTAGTGAGATGATGATACTTCGACTTCTTGAGCAGCTTTTGAGCCGCCCCTTGTGCATCGGGAATACAGGCAAAGGTTTGACGGCTCAGTTGTCGCAGTTGCTTGGAGGCTTCAGTGGCTTCTTTTTGTATATTTTTTGTCAACTTTTTCAAGTCAGATTCGCGGCGTTTTTGACTTTCAACCACCAGCCACCTTTGCTGAATTCCAGCATAACTTTTCTGAACTTCTTTGTAACGATATCCTATCAACTGGCGGGCGTGTTAACTCTTCTGAGCTTACATCCCGGATGAGTTGACAAGCGGCTTTCACCTGAAGAGGGACGCGGCTCAACCAACAGAGGCAATGGAGCTTGATTGTACATTTTCTTGGCTGTAAAATGCACTATCTAAGACGATGAGACTATCCCAGTTCAGTTGGGACTTGAAGTCTTTCATAATTTGAGCAAACTGTTGGCAGTCCGATTCATTACCATCCCCAATTCTCATCCATAACGGCACTTCTCCATCAGCGCTACAAATCAAGTCCATCATGAATTGTTTTAAATCGGGCCGATGGTCTCTTGAATAGCCGTAAGTGATTCGGACTGTACGCGGTTCTTCTTGTTGTGAAGATAAGACCGAATCGGCTTCATACTCCCCTTGTACCTGAAAGGAACTTGAATCTAAGTGAACTGTTGCCACCTCGATTTCATATTTTTTTACCACTTCTAGGACAATCGAGATAAAGACTTGGTTTAATCCGATTTGATACAGACTGTCTAAAACTCTTCCCAAACGATCATCGTTTAAATACTCGGCTTTGATTTCTTCTCCCAGTAGGTGTTGTGTGGCTTTTCCTTCAAAGAAACGACTAAATAAATATAACGGCGATGACACCAACCCTAAACCATTGAGTATCATACCTTTAACCACTTGACCTGCACTGATTTTCTCGGCTCGATGTTCTCCTAAAAGTTCGTTATTTTTTGGCACTATTCCAATCTCATCAATCAAACCTGCCACAAGACCTAAATGGTCTAGGTTACTGACTTCGATTGACATAATTTTCTCGGCTTGTTGTCTCTATATTCTGGCTTAATTTTCACTCATGAATGTCCACTTTTTTTGGTTCAAGTTACTGAGTATTTTTACTTAGTCCTGCTCACACGCGCAACATACTACATCTTGTCGTGCGGAATGTGGGGTGGAGCTGTTCTCGGCATAGAAGCCAACTTGCCCATAAATGATGAACGGGCACTCCTAGAACGGGACGATAACATCAACTCCCCACTGCTTCCAGTGTCTCAAACTTGCCCATAAATG
>CADCWO010000004.1 GCA_902806435.1 uncultured Synechococcales cyanobacterium
GATCTTAAAGTCATTAGAGCCAAAGTTGGCCGGCGTAGTTTGGGAGATAGCTGCTGTCCCCCACTCAACAGTGACGGTTGCAACGGTTTGAGACAGTGCAGGCAGTAGTAATCTTCTAGTACCTGACCCTGGGGCAAAGGACACGAGATAGTGGAGGGCAAGCTCCAAAGGCTTGGCTACCAGCGCACTTAAAACAGCTAACTTGAGTAGTTTGCGACGATGCATAATCACCTTCTAGTGGTAAGAACTGTTGAACTACGAACCCAAGCTTTAGGAGATAAGGCAGGCCTCTGCGTGATCCCCTTGGCTCGCTTTTGTCAAACGGAACTATATTTTCCTGGTGAGCGAACCTTGAATATCCCCTGACTAAAGGTCGTAGTTATTGGTTTGATGCAACCGGTTAAGTTGGAGCATCGACATAGGGTGCCCCAATCGGATAGAGCAATTACTAAGTTGGAACCCAATACTTCTCGGATAAGGCTTAAGCGGAGTCAAGAATCGCGAAAAGCAGTTGCGGTCGCTGAGTCTCTTGATTGAGGTGATGACGCTTCTTGGCAGGAAACTTTGACCTGGGCTTTTTTACCACTCTGGGATTAACTCTTCCTTGGCGCAGTGGAAGTTGAGCATCGAGAATTTCACTCATCAACCAACTCCAAAAAGGGGAAGCTCATCCGTCGCTGCACTTTGGAATTTGGCAACAGCTCGACGTAACACGTGCAAAGTTCCTGTGAAACTCAACTGCAAGGGAGAAATGCCTCCAATTTGTGCAGCTTGCAGCATGAGTGAACGCACTGCCCAATGCCCTAGCAATAACCCATAGATCTCTTGCACGACCTCTGGGGGTTTGAGCGAACGAATGGGCACTTTACGTCCAAGTAAGTGAGTTTTGACTTCGGCAATGGTGGTTTCAACTTCCCAGCGTTGGTGATATTGCTGAGCTAACAACAAGGCTGGAAACGCTTGCTCATCGAGCAAACTGGTGACCAATCGGTAAGTGAGGGTCTGCTGCGCTTGTCCGCTTGTCTCGATGGTGTACTCAATGACTCGCACCTGAACTCGAGTGGCTCCTTTTTTCCTGGATTTGCGGTCTGGATAAATCCAACTGAGATAAGAGCCACCATCAAGGACTTGCTCGACTTCAAATTTGACGTTGGCCGGCACTCGTCCCAGGTAATGCCCCCCTCGTGCCAAGGTGGTTTGCACCATCCGAAACGAATGCAGCCCTCGGTCCCACATCAGCACCATGCCACTGCCAACCGAGCGTAACAGCTTCAGTGCCCGTCGTCGCTCTCCCATGCGGTAGGGACAGATGAGCGCATCCGTAATCAGATGTGTTCCGGCTTCAATTAGCAACACCAATCGCACTTTAGGAAATGCCGCATGATGGCCAAAGCGACTGCCAGGATAACCAAACACACGTGCATTGCTCGGTGTGTCTGGGACATCAAGCAAGGTGCCATCGACTGCCATCAAGCGCAACCCACCCAGAAATGCTCCAGGAGTTTCAGGTGTCGCTAATGGACGCACCACTTGCTTGAATAACCGTTGCATCACCTGAGGTCCTAACCTGGCTCGTGCTTCACTAATCGAGGCACTGTTGGGTACTTTCCAGTACTGCGATAAGCGCGTCCACTGCCCACTCATACCATCGACTAAATTCTTCAGCACCTCTCGCATCGCCGCTTTTGACCAGAAGCTAAACGCAATTACCAAGCACACTACTAAATGAGGCGGTAACTTCCGTTGTCGTTGGCTTTGACGTTTACTTTTGGTGATCGCGTCATTGATGCTCTTAACTGATATGGCACTTTCGATCGCTTGGAAAACCTGTCCTGCCTCAATGGTGGGCGTAATCAAGGTAAATTCTCGCAGTTGCATAGAGTAGTCGGGGCTAAAGTGGGTAGAACTGCCTGTAATCTATCAGCTTCAGCCTTAACCGAGAAGTATTGTCGTGCATCTTGCGGTGCAGCGGGACAATATCGCGGATTGGTAGCTCATGTCCCAGGTTTCGATAGTGCAGATGATCCGCGTGATGAGCTGGCAGCAATGGAAACACGCAGTCACGTCCTAGCGAAAGGAGCATACACACCCCCCGCCGCCGCATCCAAGCTGGACTGCGTTTGGAGACGTGCTGGATATCCTTCTGGGAGAACTGTTTTGCCAATGCTAAACCTCCAACTCTAAAGCTCCATGAATTTGCGATCGCTGCTGCTAGGGCTTCGCACTTTTCGGCTGAGACGGCAGAACCATCTTGGATTTATCCCACCTCAACAAGTAGCAGATACTTTTTGAGGACGGACAAGCCGCGATCGCGCTGGAAAGATTTGCCTCCGCTACTGCTCCTGCTAGTGCAGCTAGAGCCAGTATCCCAAGTAATGCCCAGTGTTTAGCAAATCCTGACCATACCCAGCCCCCGAGCCAGTTCAGGTTAGATTGAGTCCCTTTAGCAAAAAAGGTGAGTGATTCTTGCTGTCGTTGTTGCTGTTGCTGCAACAGTTGCTCATGGTGCTCCCGCAGCTTCAGATGCTCTTGATTCTCATCCAGTGCTAGCCGCAGCCGTCGCTGAATAAACTCATCTACGAGCCAGGCAAGCGTTTCTGGTTCTCCATTCTGGCTTCGACCTGTGCCAGTAGATTGAAGCCGTTTCCCATTGGCCTAGTGCTCCATTCCTGTTGCAGTTCTGCCTGGAGTTCCCCTGATTCTGCTTTCTGGCGCAGCTTCTGAATCGTCATCCGGTGAAATGCTTCAATGAACTGTTGGTTCTGCTGCTGCTTGGCCTGGATCAGGCTGGCTTTCAACTCCTCTATCTGGTTGCCCGACATCTGCTCCAGCAGATCCACAACTTCGGAATGAGAGTCCACTGGTACGTCAAAGTGAACTGCCACCTCTGCTAGAGGTTTTCCTAACCTCATGTGCATATCACATGCTTCTAAGAAACAGGCGACCGCTTCATCTGGGTAACTATCATCCTCCCGCTCACTCAGGCCGCACGCTTCTAGAAGCTGACCCGCTTTAATCAGAGAGATGCGATTGCCAACCTGTTCAGACGCGATCGCTAGGATTTGGGAAAGAGTCATGGGGCTAGGAGTTTTCTTGCCCTTGACTGGTTTTTTGCCTTTGTCGTTTGTTTCGGGTTGCCCTTGGGATGATAGCTCTTGCTTGAGCAGGTTCATTGCCGTCTCGTAGCTTTCTACTTTCCCTTCATCAAAGTAAGACCGGATGACCTTGAAGCACTCCTCTATCTCTTCATCGCTATACTCTGGCTGCTCTAGTGGCAGGTTGCAGGCAAGCAAGGTATGGTCAACATCCTCTGAAGTAATGTTGTACAGGTTAGCTAGGTTCTCTCTGGTGTAAGGCACTGGTTATTTCTCCTCGTTAGAAGTTTTGGTCAAGTATGTCATCATCTGGGTGGCGCTCAAAGCCTGATGACTCTGCTGAAGTAGCATCATTTCCTGGGTAGCTGTTGAATGAAGTTGTAGTGGGTTGCCTACTGGGAGCTATCCCCTCTGAGCTGGCTTCCAGCCCGTAAGAAGCCCCCGCTGTTATCTCTTGCTCCAGCCCGAAGGTACGGGCCAGGTAACTAATTTGCTGCTGCAACTCGTAAATCGCATGGCGGGCGATTGCTTTCAGGTGGGTTTCGGGAACTAGCCCTGACCACTTGCAGGCCAGCGGATACCAGAAGGCGGACAGCGCCCACACCACCATTTGGCGCATGGAAAACTCTGTGTCTTTCGAGCGCAAGTACTTGAACAGGGTTGCGTGAGGGGATCTCTCCCCCACCTGGTAGCGAATCCGAAAATCAATCAAGTTAGACATGATGGGTTGTTATGCGTTCTGAACCGACAAGGTAGTGAAAAAAGCCATAGACATCGGTGAGCCGGTAGCTGAGCCCATACTGAGAAATCTCAGGCAAGTAGCAGCGATTGACCTGCTCCTCTAGCTCAGTGCACCAATTTGTCTTCACCCCTGAAAAGAAGGCGTTAAACTCGCGTTCATAGTAGTAAGCCGTTCCACCCCCGATAATCGCTTCATCAGCCTCTGTGGGAATGTGACTTCGCAACCAACTGGAAAGACTCAGCCAGTACTGCTCTCTTGCAACGGCGATCGCTTCTTTAATCTGGGCTAGTTCTGTATCACGCAAACTAGGGTCAATATCTCGCGCCAGATGCCCTAGGGCACGAGGGCTGATTTTAGGACCAGCTTTGCAAATTGCCGCTGTCAAGACATCCGGTTTTAGGCCAGCAGTCTGTCCCCGAACAACTTCCACAAACTTATTGAAGCCGTAGTCTTTGCTGACGCCTCGGCTGATCACTCCCCGGTTCATCATGTAGACAGAGACGTCCCGGTAGCCAACGATAACTACAACAATCACTGAATTCTTCAAGCTTGCCCCTGGTGAACGCCCCCGTGATACCAAGCCAAACCCTTCAGGACGGCTCAGGAAGCTTTCTAGCTCAAAGGAGCGTTCCTCTCCTCGGAACCGATAACCTGCGATCGCACTACTCAGCAACCGCTCAAACAGCTCCCTGTCTTGAAACTCTCCATAGGGTAGTAGCGCTCCGAATCGAATAGTTGAGCCATTAGGCAACTCATTCTTGGATGCGATCGCACCAACCAAAGCTAGTGCTTTCCAGACAGCTAACTTCAGTTTGGAATCTACTACATTGAGATCGGCGTAGAAGTGGTTCTTCGCTAGGAAGCCCACAGCTCGATACTCCCCTTTAGGCTCGATCCAGGCTGCATTTTCCGGGGCTGGGCTACCGAGCTTGTTCGCTTCATAGACCTCAATGCTGCGCCCGGACACCTCTGCTATTTCAGATTCCATTAGCAGCAGCTCGGGCTTAAACGGCTTCATCGTCCAGAAGGCCCTACTGGAAGTAGACCCCGGATCAAAGGCAACTATTAGATCCGCCATTGGTTAAATCTCAAATTGGTTGGCTTGCACTGAACCTCTTACCCACCAGGGTTAGATTCAGCTTGAAAAGGTTGGAGATAGATAAAGTTGAGCGTTAGATAACTAACACTAAGTGGAGTGGCAAAGTGAAACTTGCCAGGACCGGAATTTCAAGCTGTGAAAATTGTAACCGCCAGTTTAACTTTCTGCGAGCAGAAAACTACTGACACGAATAAGGCAAATATAAGGCACTTTTTAGAAATTAACAACATAAGGCACTAATCAGTCAAAAACTAGGTACTAAGTAGGCACTAAATAGGCAGAATATAGGTAATTTACTGTTCACTTAGCAGCTCAAGACTACCTAAAAAGCAATCAAGCAAGAACTAGGCACCAATCAGACAAAAACTAGGTGCCAATCAGGCACTAAGTAGGCAAAATATAGGTAAAAGCCCCTTTTTTAATACTTACAAAGGCACTATTCCCAGAAGGGCAAGCCCCTCTGGACTCCCCAGGAAGGTAGGTCGCAGTGGCTCCCACACCAGACGCTAAAGTTTTTAGTAAAAGACTCTTCAAATACTAGCAATACCTGGATTATAGGGCTATATTTTAGTCATTAGTTTTTGCCTACTTTAACTCGCAACTTTCTCAAAAAAGAGAAAAGGTGTGTGCTTAGCAAAATTTCTGTTTGTTTGGTTTTTGGATCAACAACTTACTCCGTTGAGTTGGGATTGAAAAGTTTTTTGATGTGGTGGTTCCCCACTTCAAGCCGTTGGCACAAAGCTGGGCCACAATCTGAGCAATGGCATCAAATTCAAACAAGATAGGGCACTCATCCAGGATGAGCAAACAGGCGGGCTGCGATAGCGCACGCTGCAACAGGGCAGAATACCCAGCCAGGGCATAAACAGCAGCTTGATAGTTGTCGGAGATCCCTTTGAGGGCAAACACTAGGAGGCTAACTTCTGGGTCAAAGGTTGAGGGGTTGGAGATGCTTTCCCCTAGCCGCGTATTCAGG
>CADCWO010000005.1 GCA_902806435.1 uncultured Synechococcales cyanobacterium
TTGCTATAAAAAATTAGCTTTTCTAGAAATGTGCCTCAGCTAAGTTTGAGCAGCTTGAGTGGAAAGCTTATCAGAGCTTTTGAGTTCGACTTCAGCTACCCTATACCCCTTCACTTATAGGCTGTAATGGCTTTCGTAATGTACCGGTGGATAATCCCAGTAACTTTTGAATTTGCGGTACCGGTAGCCTTGCTCTGCCTGTTTCCACCGCGATCGCACGAGGAGGGACCAGCTATTACAAACTCTGCGGTTTATTACCCTTGGGCTCATCAAAGGCGTACTGAACTCGTAAGCTCCTTTTTACTAACTATTCATACCTCACTTAGGATGACGAAGCAGCTTGTACTAGGCAGTCTTTCAAGCCATGCACAACCTGTTCTTGCTCTACTGGCAGTAGTTCCGGAAAGAGAGGAATTGATAAAACTTCTTTAGCAGCCCGCTCTGCTACTGGAAATTGGCCGGGTTGATAGCCCAAAGATTGATATACAGGTTGCAGGTGTAAAGGCAGCGGGTAGTAAATCATTGAACTAATACCTTTCTGCTGTAACTGCTGGCGGACTTGGTCTCGGTAGCTCTGGTAACCGAGCGAAGCATCCGTTGGAGGTAGGATACGGATAGTGTACTGGTTCCAAACACTTTTCCCTCCTGCTGATTCTGGGGGCAAAATAATCCCCTTGACTGGGCTGAGTAATTGGTGATAGCGGCTGGCGACGGCACAACGCTGAGCATTCCAGGTGTCTGCATAGCGCAGTTTGATTTGCAGAATTGCAGCTTGTAAAGCATCTAAGCGGCTATTCATCCCTACTTGTTCATGCAGATAGCCACCACGCCGCCCGTGGTCCCTTAATAGGCGAACCTGGGCTGCGATCTCGGGATCGTTAGTTGTCACTGCTCCCCCGTCGCCGCAACCCCCCAGGTTTTTCGTGGGGTAAAAACTAAAGCAGCCTACATCCCCAATACTACCGACTTTTTGCCCCGCCCACTCCGCTCCAACAGCCTGGGCACAGTCCTCAATCACATTTAGTTTATGGGCCTTAGCGATCGCCATCAAGCGCGTCATATCTAAAGGTTGACCAAACAAATGCACTGGTAGGATTGCCCGCGTTCGCTGCGTAATCGCAGCAGGCAACTGGTCAAGATCCAGGTTAAACGTCTGTGCCGAGATATCTACAAATACGGGGGTTGCTCCCACTAAACTGATCGCCTCTGCCGTGGCGATAAAAGTAAAAGGTGTGGTGATTACCTCATCCCCTGGCCCAATGTTCAAGGCTCGTAGGGCCAGGTAAAGAGCATCGGTGCCAGAGTGACAAGCAACACACTCAGTCGTTGTTGTGTAATGGGCGAAGGCTTGCTCAAATTTGTCTAGAACCGGCCCACCAATGTAGCCACCAGAGGCCAGCACCTCCAGAACTGCTGCATTCACTTCTTCCCTAATCGTTTTGTACTGGCGTTTGAGATCAAGTAGTGGAATCGTACTCACAGCATCTATAAATTTTCTGGCGAAATGGGATCAGGGTATGAGTTATCTGTTGTACTCTGACTCAAGTTGCTGGAGATTGTTGCCGGATAACCCACTTTGAATACTGCTTTGACAAGCGCTAAGTATGGAAGTGACTTGATTAGTAACCGCTGTCAAATATCCTTAAATCTCAAACTCCAGGTTCAGCGAGAGACTACCGGCGGCGTCTGCGCTTTTGCCAGATCGTCGCTTTATTTTCTTGGTAAAGGTGCAGAATCGAGGGTGCGATAGAAACAACGATAATCAGCACAATAATCGGTAATAAGTACTTGTCTACATCTGGAATTAAGCGTCCGAGAAAATAGCCTAGTAGCGTAACACCAAAGGTCCAAATAAATCCGCCAACTCAGGTTGTAGGTCAAAAAAGTTCGGTAATGCATGCTGCCAATACTGGCAACAATTGGTGCAAAAGTCCGGACGATCGGCATAAACCGAGCCAGAATAATTGTCTTCTTGCCGTACTTTTCGTAGAACTTCTGAGCAGTCACGATGTGTTTTTTGTGGAATAGCCAGGAATCTTCTTTTTGAAACAAGCGGCGGCCAAATCTGTTCCCAGTTGCATAACCAACGTTATCACCAACAACAGCACAGACAAAAGCACCAATAATTAGGAGCCAGATGTTCAGAAATCCTTGGAAGGCTAAAAAACCAGCGGTAAACAGTAAACTATCTCCTGGCAAAAAGAACCCAACTAGTAAGCCTGATTCAGCAAAAGTAATGGCCCATACACCTATGTAGCCAACGGATCTGATCAGCTCTGGCAAATCAAAGTGCATGGGACATACTTCCAATTACAACAGGATCGTGCAACGGCCGGCTTGTCAAAACACTGGCCCTAGAGGACAAATTAGTATTTCTCCAGGATTAGCGCTTGACCATGCTTCAGGTGCCGGAAGTCCAAGAGTTCATGTATTCAATTTGCTCCTCTGTCAGTGTATCGAGTGCAATCCCCATTGCTTGCAATTTTAAGCGAGCAATTTCTTGATCTAATTCTCTGGGGATGGCGTGCAGGCCTGGTTCCAGCTGGCCTTTTTTGGTCGCTAGGTATTCACAGGCTAGGGCCTGGTTAGCAAAGCTCATATCCATCACACTGGCGGGGTGGCCTTCCGCCGCTGCTAAGTTGATTAGACGACCTTCACCCAGCACTACTACAGCTTTGCCACTGGGCAGGCGATACTCCTGAGTAAAGTTTCGTACATCCCGAACTTGCGTTGCTTCTGCTCCCAGAGATTTGAGGTCGATTTCAATATCAAAGTGACCAGAGTTTGCCACCATCGCCCCATCCTTCATTACCTGGAAGTGCTCGGCCCGAATCACGTGCTTGTTGCCGGTAACCGTCACAAAAATATCGCCTTGGGGGGCAGCTTCAGCCATTGGCAACACCCGGAAACCATCCATCACTGCTTCAATCGCCCGTACCGGGTCAATTTCTGTGATGATCACATTTGCACCCATGCCGCGCGCCCGTAAGGCTGTGCCTTTGCCGCACCAGCCGTAACCGGCAACAACCATTGTCTTTCCGGCCAGCAGAATGTTGGTGGCCCGGATAATGCCATCGAGGGTAGACTGGCCGGTGCCATAGCGGTTGTCAAAGAAATGCTTGGTATCGGCGTCATTGACGTTAATGGCGGGAAAGGTGAGCACGCCGTCTCTGAACATCGCGCGCAGGCGGACAATACCAGTGGTCGTTTCCTCGGTTGTACCAATAATTTCGCTGAGCTGGTGCTGCCGCTCCTGAATTAGGGTAGCTGTGACATCACTACCATCATCAATAATGATATTTGGGTGGTGATCCAAAGCAATTTGGACATGGCGACGGTACATCTCCGTATCTTCCCCTTTCTGGGCAAAGACGGGGATGCCGTAGTCAGTCACTAAACTGGCGGCAACATCATCCTGAGTTGAAAGAGGATTGCTGGCAATTAAGAGGGAGTCTGCCCCACCTGCTTTGAGGGCGATCGCCAGGTGAGCAGTTTCAGTAGTGACATGGCAACAGGCAACCAGCCGGATACCTTTAAGGGGTTGCTCCTGGGCAAACCGGTCCCGGATTTGGCGCAAAACAGGCATTTCTCGTCCAGCCCATTCAATGCGCTGCTTACCTTGGGGGGCAAGCGATAGATTTTTGACTTCGTGATTTAACTGGTTAGAAGTCGCGACCATGCAATTAATTCCTCAAATAATCCTGTTGTACCATCTCCCGGCATTTCCGCTCCGGATCAACTACTTAATCTAAGGCAACGAAACGGGGAAGTGGTCTGTACTAAACTAATCAAACTTGAGTAACTATACCAGGCCTATTTCAGCTAGTGAATAGACCTGTACAAGTGTCTGCTCTTACACAGCTCGACTCAAGAATGCAATTCTTAATTATCCTAGCTGAGGTTTTCTCGAAGTAGTTCAGCTGATTTCTTTTCGCAACGCTTACTAGGCACCTCACCTATCGCCGGTAGATTGAATTACCCTAGAAAAAGTTTTGCATTACTGCTGGCTATGGTGGAAGTTAAGCCTCGCTATACCGTTGCCTGGATTAACCAGCTAGCGGAAATTCCCCAGGCAGAGTGGGATGCTCTTGCCTTGGGCCTGAAAACCCCGTTTTTAGAGTGGGAGTGGTTAAATAACCTAGAAACCTCTGGCAGTGCCACCGCTAAAACGGGCTGGCTACCCAATCATTTGACGGTGTGGCGTGAGCGGGATTTGATTGCAGCAGCTCCGCTCTACGTTAAGAGCCATAGTTATGGTGAGTTTGTCTTTGACCATCAGTGGGCCAATGTTGCCCACCGCTTGGGGGTGAGGTACTATCCTAAGCTGTTGGGGATGACGCCCTTTACCCCTGCGCAGGGGTACCGCTTCTTAATTGCGCCGGGAGAAGACGAAGACGAATTGACAGCATTGATGGTGGCGGCAATTGACCAGTTTTGCGATCGCAACCGCATCTCTGGTTGTAATTTCCTTTACGTTGACCCCCAGTGGCAGGTAGTGATGGAGCGCCACGGCTTTACCCCCTGGTTACACCACAGCTATATCTGGCACTCCCAGGGTTACCAGACTTTTGAAGATTATCTAAATGCCTTCAATGCCAACCAGCGGCGCAATATCAAGCGGGAGCGCAAATCGGTAGAGAAAGCAGGTTTAAGACTGCAAACCTTTAGTGGCGATCAGATTCCCACCGAGCTATTCTCCTTAATGCACCACTTTTATAGCGATACCTGTGAAAAGTTCTACTACGGCAGCAAGTACCTGACGCACCAGTTTTTTAAGCAGTTGCATCCTCACTACCGTCACCGGGTCGTGTTTGTCGCTGCCTACGACCAGGGGAACCAGCAACCGATTGGGATGTCCTTCTGCTTGAGCAAGGGGGATCAGCTTTATGGACGCTATTGGGGCTGCTTCCAAGAATTTGACTCCTTGCATTTTGATGCCTGCTACTACACACCAATCGAGTGGGCGATCGCCAATGGCATCCAGACCTTCGACCCCGGCGCGGGGGGCCGTCACAAGAAGCGTCGAGGCTTCCCAGCAACGCCAAACTACAGCCTGCACCGCTTCTACAACCCACGTCTAGCCCAGGTGCTACATGCCTACATTGACGAAATTAATGAAATGGAGCAACAGGAGATAGACCTGATCAATCAGGACTTACCCTTCAAACAGGTTCTCTAAAAGCAACCTAATAGTTTCTAAACTCTCAAAGTAAACACTGGACATTCCTTCAGTTACCTTTGGAATCTGTCGAGATGTCTCACCTCAGGAAGATAGGCGGCTATGCTGGTGCTTTCCGCATCACTCTATAGCTTTAGATAGGAGCAAGTAGACAGCCATGAGGCAGGCCTTCTGGGTGAAAGAGAACTAACTTCTGTCCCTGTTCAATTTTCACCAGCACGATGGCTGAATCTGACGGTACAGATACCGTCTCTCCATTAACTAGCTTCTTAACTAAGTAGTTGCCGGTTTCAGAGTCCCGGCTCTGGAACTCAACCATAAATAGCTCTTGGTTCATTCACTTCTTCCTTTTAAGCATTTACACTCACTACAGTGTCGACTTTTCTACAGATATTCTATTTCCTTTGAGGAACCGGTTAGGAACCATACCACGAACTTCACGCTCCTGGGTAGCCAGGCAGGCGAACAGAATTCGTGGCCTAATTACCTACCCTTACAAACCTGATGGTCTTACACTAGCCCTTGTTAAACCTGCGGGCTGTGCTTGTGCCAGGGGGTTGCTTGCTCATAGGCGTAGGCAACTTGCAGTAATATACCCTCGCACAGCACATTGCTGATCATTTGCAAGCCAATCGGTAGCCCTTGGGGATCAAAACCACAGGGCAAGCTCAAGCTGGGCAACCCTGCTAGATTGACTGGGACAGTCATCAAGTCAGAAAGATACATAGTGAGCGGGTCAGTTGTTTTTTCCCCAGCCTTAAAGGCGGTTGTGGGTGCGGTTGGTGACACCAGAACATCCACCTGCTCAAAGGCTTGCTCAAAATCCTGCTTGATTAGGGTTCTTACCTTTTGCGCTTTTAGGTAGTAAGCGTCGTAATAGCCCGCCGACAGGGTGTAAGTACCGATCATGATCCGGCGTTTTACCTCTGCCCCAAACCCCTGTGATCGCGTTTGCTTGTACATTGCCAAGAGATTATCTGCCTCTGCCCGGAACCCATACTTCACCCCGTCATAGCGAGCTAGATTAGCAGAGGCTTCCGAGGGGGCAATGATGTAGTAGGTAGGCAACCCGTAACGGAAGCGAGGGCAGGAAACCTCTTTGATTTCCGCTCCCAAGTCTTTTAGCTGCTGAATTGCCTCCTGTACGGTTTTTTCTACAACCGGATCGAGACCTTCCCCAAAGGTTTCTTGAATCACCCCAATTCGCTTACCTTTAATGTCGGGGATTAAAGATTGGGTGTAATCGGGGATGGCAACGTTCAGGCTAGTGGAATCTTGCGGGTCGTAGCCAGCGATCGCCCCCAAAAGAATCGCCGCATCTTCCACACTTTGCGCCAGGGGCCCAATCTGATCTAAAGAGGAGGCAAAGGCAACCAACCCATAGCGCGAAACCAAACCATAGGTTGGTTTTAGCCCCACAACGCCACAGAAAGAAGCAGGTAGGCGAATTGATCCCCCCGTGTCGGAACCGAGAGCGACCACGCATTCTCCCGCCGCCACCGCTGCCGCCGAACCCCCAGAAGACCCTCCCGGCACCCGCTCAATATCCCAGGGGTTAGCCGTCACTTGGTAGGCAGAATTCTCCGTGGAACTGCCCATCGCAAATTCATCCAGGTTGGTTTTGCCCACCATCACCGCTCCGGCGTTCTGTAATTTTTGGGTGACAGTTGATTCGTAGGAGGGGATAAAATTCTGCAAAATCCGGGAAGCGCAGGTCGTGGGAATTCCTTGCGTGCAGAGATTATCCTTGATGCCGATTGGTATTCCGGCCAACGGCCCAATTGGCTGACCGGCAGCTATTTGGGCATCCACTTGCCGCGCTTGCTCTAAAGCTTGCTCTGCCGTGACAGCCAAAAAACTGTGCAGTTTTGGCTCTAACTGCTGAATCTGCGCCAGTGCCGCTTCAGTTACTTCCGTGCAAGAACGCTCTTTAGAAACGAGTTGTTGATGCAACTCCCGGATAGATGCCATACAGTCAGCCTTAGAAAAGTGAGGATGCAACCCTAGTATAGGATTACGGTAGGGTACTAGCCCAAGAGTCGTGAAACGGTTCCTGGCTCTACTGGAAGCGCTATTGCTATTTTATAAACTCGTAAAAGCCGTACAGGACAATTAAAAGAAAACCCTCTAGAGTGAAGAAAAGTGTCGCAGACGATAAGCCACTATGAACTCACCTATACAGGCTGTTCAATCCCAATCTTACGGGGACGCCTACTACCGCACTCCGCCACCTGACCTACCTTCTCTGCTGTTGAAGGAACGCATCGTTTATTTAGGGATGCCATTGGTTCCGGCGGTAACAGAATTAATTGTTGCCCAACTTCTATATTTGCAGTACGAGGACCCGGAGAAGCCAATCAAGATCTACATCAACTCCACAGGCACCTCCTCCTACGGTGGAGAACCAGTTGGGTTTGAAACGGAAGCCTTCGCAATCTGCGACACGATGAACTACCTCAAGCCGCCGATTCACACAATTTGTCTTGGCTCCGCAATGGGCATGGCGGCAATGCTGCTGTCTGCCGGGACTAAAGGCTGCCGCGCCAGTCTTCCCCATGCGACAATTCTGCTGCACCAGACGAAAAGTTATGCCCAGGGTCAGGCAACGGATATTCAAATTCGGGCCAAAGAAGTGCTGGCTAACAAGGCGACGATGGTTGATATCTTGGCACGCCACACAGGCCAACCGCCAGAAAAAATCGAAAAAGATATGGATCGCATGTACTACATGACGCCCCAGCAAGCGAAAGAGTACGGTCTGATTGACCGAGTGCTAGAGAGTGAGAAGGACTTAGCAACCCCCTTACCTGCTGGAGTCTTGTAACGCTGGGTTGTAGGCAACCTGATAGTGCTATTCGTCCCGACAATTTCTAATTCAACTTAATCCCACAATACGGAGTGCATTATGCCGATTGGTATTCCTAAAGTTCCCTACCGGATGCCGGGAGAACCCTATACACAATGGATTGATATCTATAACCGCCTCTACCGGGAGCGGATTATCTTCTTGGGCAAAGACGTAGACGATGAGATCTCGAACCAGATCGTCGCGGTGATGCTTTACTTAGATTCCGAGGATCCAGGCAAAGATATTGTTCTCTACATCAACTCCCCTGGTGGTTCTGTGACTGCTGGCATGGCCATTTATGACACAATGCAGCACATCAAATCTGATGTGGTGACTATCTGCGTCGGTCTGGCTGCTTCGATGGGCTCATTCCTACTGGCAGCGGGTGCTAAAGGCAAACGGCTAGCTCTTCCCCACTCTCGGATTATGATTCACCAACCTTCTGGTGGCACACGCGGTCAAGCAACGGATATTGAGATTGAAGCCAGGGAGATTCTGCGTATCCGTCGCCAGCTCAATCAAATTTATGCAGACCGTACCGGTCAAACCTTACAAAAGATTGAGAAGGATATGGATCGCGATTTATTCATGTCTCCCCACGAAGCTAAAGAATATGGTCTAATTGACCGGGTAATTGAGGACCGTGTTTCTTAAGCCTGGCCATAGTGGAAGCAAACAGTTAACATTCTAAATCTGTCGTTTATCTAAACAGCTCAGCAATGGTAGAGTTTTCATTTGCCACCGTATTACTTTGCCATTGTCTTTTGTAATGAATCTTGGGGACTGCTATCGATTACTGGGGTTAAAGTCTGAGGCCAGCCTGAGCGAGGTAAAGGCATCTTACCGTCGCTTAGCGATGCAGTACCACCCGGATGTCAATTCTGGTGATCAGCAGTCCCACAATAAATTTATTGAAGTGACGCAGGCCTACAAGTTTATTCTGAATGGTGTGGCGTCGGCTCAGCCAGAGGCCGGCTACCCAAAACCAAACACTGTCACTACTCCAGCTTCGAGGACGGGCCAGCCAGAGCCGCAAGTCTCTTCGTCACCTTCCCAAAATCCCTCGCCTAGCACGGGTGGTACGAAAGTAACTCGCAAAGAAGTACCCCATAGTAAAGCGGGGCTATCAGAAGCAGAGCAACAGCTTAAGCGAGCTTCTTACCAGCAGTTACAGCAACTATTAAAAGCTCAGCAGTTTTTGCGGGCGATCGTTTTGGCTGAGAGTTTAGCTCAGCGCTTGCCCCGTGATCCAGAGGTGCGGCAGTGGCAGGCGATTACCTATCAGTGCCGGGGCCGCCAACTGATCAAAGAAAAACAATTTACCAAAGCACGCAGCTATTTAAAGAAAGCCCTGCGCACGGATCCCCATAACCGGGCACTCTGGACTTCTGTAGAAGAGGACTTTCGGCGTCTTGAGCCAATCCTTTAAGATCCTTGTCAGCCATAGTTTTTCAGTAGCAAGCAGCACTTCAGAGAGCAGATGTCTAGATTTAGCTCTGGAGGTCTAGGCTGAGAGAAAAGTACTACGCGATCGCGCAGTACCAAGCAAGTTTTAGACGTGGCTTTTAATTGCTCAACCTCAGCTAGGGCTTTATAGGGCCAAATAGACTTGAAGTGAAGCCCATCAACAATTGGGAAAATGGATAGCCGCGATCGCGTAAAAAGGTAAATTTGATCAAGGCATAGCAGAAGATTTATTAGCGAGTGCCTTGGCTGAATAGCCGTGTTTTTAGTACCACACAAGTTTTATACAGCTTCAGAGAAAACAAGGCTCCTATCCTTCGCGATCCTGATGACTGGGGCACTGTAGTCCTAGGTTTGGTTTTGGAAGCAGCCATTTACATTTAGACGTCAGACAAAGATTTTCTTGGATACGGCCTGCCAACGTAAACCACAGATACGCTTTGGGTGCATCTGTCTGGGCAGGAATCCTAAACAGCTTTGTTCTCAATGGGGGCTTGAACTGAAACAGATTAACAAAACTTGGGAATTCTTAGTGTGAAAGATCTGAAAGCTACATGTCAGATCTAGAAGCAGAGGAGACCCAGGTACCAGTGAGAAAGCCTTGGATAACGGCTTTAAGAGCTAGCAGTCACAGCAAAAGTGAGCAGGGTTTCGCGATACCCGTTGCTGTGGGGATGGGACTGATTACGATCTTGGTTGCAACCACAATGATGTTGCGGTCTCAGGATGATCAGGTTACGGCATCGGCTCAAAAAGCGGCAGCGCGAAGCTTAGGCATAGCTGAAGGTGGGACAGCCAGAACCCTTTCCAGCCTTAACAAGCCTGAAAATGCTTATTTATTAACCCTCGATTATGATCCCTTGAATCCTAGTTTTAACAAAACATATCTAGGGCCGAATCAAATACAAAACGATGCAGATGGTGAAACTAATGCTTTAAATACGTGGACAACACCACCCCCTACCGGAGGATGTTCTGCGGCTAATAGAACCCTTCCAAGTACTCTTTTGTCAGACTCTATTGGTTCTGGGAACTACCAAATTAAGGCCTACCGTTACGCGCCTACAACTCAAGTGGGAGCACTTTTAATAGAAGGGATACAGGGAGATGCTGTATCTCGCATTCAGATATTAGTGCCAGTAAAGCAAAGACCAGCTGCAAACTCATTTCCAGGTTTATACGCTAGCAGCAGCATAGACTTAGGAAATAATGACGTTCTTAAGGTGGTGGGTGGGACTGGTGCTAACGCTAATATTATCTGTAGAGACTGCCAAGTACCAGCAAGCAAGCTAACTAGTGAATGTAGTGAGGGGCAACCAACCGAGGCAGGCCTAAACTCTGCCATTGGTAGAAAGTCTGGAAGTATAGTTGACGGAAAGGTCTACCTTGAGGATCCATATGTTCCCCCTGTGCCTACGCCTCCCACAAATACTGCTTGCTCTACTTCTGGAGTACCTTGCACGATAAACCTAGGAGGTTCGCTTGTTGCTAGCACGACATCCATGCTACCCCGGTCAGCCGACACTAGCTCGCACAAAGTTGGAACGCCTTACCACTACAAACTGACAGACTTGGATCTCGGCAGTAACACACTGACTATTAATACTACAGGAGACCCAGTTTATATATATGCCAGTGGCAATATAACCCTGGTTGGTACTGGCAAGATAGTGCATGCAGGTAGTCCAGAGCGCCTTATGATCTTTGGCAATCCTGCTGATCCTACTAATGCAATACCCGATCAAAGCTTCACGCTTAGTGGTGGTTCTACTGCAATGAATGCATTCATCTATGCTCCAGATGCAACGGTAGGCGTCAATGGAGGTAGTAATGATCCTGACTTTCAAGGTGCTATTTGGGCTAAGACCTGGAATGCTTCTGGCTCCACCAAAGCTGAGATCAGAGTACCTGACAACATGAATCAGCTAATAGCGAGCCAGTTGGGAACCTCCTTCTCTGATGTTGGGAAACAAGTTAACAAAACTGATCCTTCAACTCAATGGCAGCGATTGGAGGCAAGATAGATGCGTAAGTTTAAGTGCAAACTGCTGCAGCAAGATCAAGGGTTTACGCTGGTCGAGGTGTTGGTCTCTATCCTGATAGCGACGATATTTGTCGCCACTGCATTGCAGGGGATGGTAATCGCATCTCTCTTCAAAGCGCGTGCTCAAGAATACACTGAGGCCACGACCTGGGTTCAAGAGGACCTGGAAAGCCTAAGGTTTTCAGCAAGTCAATATGTTGACTCCGCAAGGTGTACTGCAACTGGTCCAAATAATGGATACGCTGATGGCTTCAGTGATCGACTTCATAATATTAGTCAACCCAATGGGACTGTCTCTAACACCGCTACGCCTGACAGCGACACCACTACCCCCACAAAGATTGGTCGCTCAGGTAAGACATATACCTTTAGGAGAATCAGTACTCCTCGGAACACTGCCCCTTACGCTGTATTGACACTAACTTACACTGTTACACCAACCTCTGGAGGTTCTTCTGTAGCGTCTCTTTATACTGAGGTGATACCTGATGGTGCTTTTCAGTGCCCGTAAAAGTAGTCAGGGATTTACCTTGACTGAAATGTTAGTCATAGTTGCGATCGTTGGTATTTTGAGCGCAATTGTGGCTCCAAGCTTTCTGGGGTTACTTAATAGAAATAAGGTAAGCAATGCAGTTGTTAATCTGCAAGGAGTTTTGCAAGAAGCCCAGCGAGAATCACTTCGTAAAAGTAAAACCTGTACGGTTAATATACCGAGTAGTAGTAATCCAACTGTGACTGGCCCTAGTGGAAGTTCTTATTGTCTGATCACAGGCGATCGCGTCCTTAAGGACATTAGTATCAGACGTGATGACACTAGTTTGGGAACAATCACATTTGACTTCAAAGGTCGTACTACAACAGGTGGTTCTGACTTTCAAGCTATTGTTTTCTCTGTTGCTAATGATACGTCTACGCCAGAGAGGTGTTTAATGATATCCAACCCGCTAGGAGTTGTTAGAACTGGTCTTTATAACGACAGTTCGGGTAGTGCAACTACTGTCGATCCAAATAATTCCAGTACTACTCCAAATTGCACAATCTCTCAGTAGTGAAAATTTCTATCGATATGACTATTAAGGTTTCCAATACTCTTCTACAAGGGTATAAAAACAGTTCAGGTTTTACGCTACCTGAAACACTGCTCATAGTGATCATTATCGGTATCCTAGCTGCGATCGCAGTTCCTAGCTTTCTTGCTCTCAACGACAGAAAAAAAGTAGATTTTGCTGTCGCGAAAGCACAAGGGGCGTTATTAGAAGCTCAAAGAGAAGCAATGCGGAAGAGTAAAACCTGTACGGTTACAGTGTCTTCTGGGAATAATCCAACTATGGTAAGCCCAAATAACTGCTTAATAACTGGCGATCGCGCATTTTCCGGCATCAGTCTAACCCATAATCAAACCAATCCCTGGATAGTTACCTTTGACTTTAAGGGAAGAACTGATCTTGTCAGCAATGCTGGAACAATTGTGTTTTCTCTACCTAATACTTCAGTTCAAAGGAAGTGCCTTGTGTTATCTCAAGGCTTAGGGCTGGTTAGAACTGGTAGTTACAACGGTACTGGAGTAACTGCTACCAACTGCACTACTTCCCAATGAAAGTTTCAATGAAGAATTATTTTTTAAAGAGACTTGGCATCCAGAAAAATACCGCTGGCTTTACTTTAATTGAGCTACTGGTGGCAATGGCGATTTCCACAATCGTGATTGGGGTTGCTGGTTTTGGGCTAATTACTATCTTGGACCGAAACAATAAAGCGGAAGCTGAAACGTTAAGGCGAACCAACCTCAATCGTGCGTTGGACTTTATCGCTGATGAGGTCAGGGAGTCGGAGTCGGTATCAACAACGCTTCCCGCGGCATGGACGTCATGGACAGTTCCAACAGGTTATACAGGTGTTCTCTTTCTAACTAAGCCTGGAACACCCACCCAAGTCGCTTACTATACTCGCTCTAGCTCTGGTGTTGTTTGGCAGGGACCACAAGTTATCTATCGCAAAAATGGGTCTGATGATCCTCAAGCTTTGGTTGACGGAGTAGCAAGCGCTTCCCCAACCTCAAGTACTCCCCCTTGTACTGGAAGTGGGACCGCTTCTCTAGGTACTGTAGGATTCAAGGTTTTTGTAAGCAATAGTCGTAGTGTCAAGGTCTGCCTTCTAGGTAAGCTTCAAGATTCAGGAACTTATCCTGTAGAAACTACTGTTTTTGCTAGAAGTGCTCCCTAGCTGAGGTTGCTACTCAGGAGCATGAAGTTTGGCCCAGAGAAGCAGCAAAGACAATCAACTCACCTACACGGAACAGTGGCCTGGAGGAATCAGCGATCGCTTCAACTTTGTTGAGCACCGCAGAAGAACGATCGCACCTTTCTGACTCTCTTCCTAAGCTTTAACCACCTGTGGTTGGTTAAATAGTTAAGCATCAGTAGGTATGACTCAATGGCATAGGTTCTGAACAAGGTTGGTTTAGGTCGACTTAGAGTGCTACGAGAGATGAGCGATATACTAACAAGTACTTATCTATATTCACGCTGATCTCAGGCATAGCTGCATGGGTTTTTGGAAAAGCTTGTTTAATGGCCCTAGTGCATCGGCATCCACAAGCACTCAGGTCGAAGCGCCTAATCTAGAAGTTCCTGATACGAGCACTGATGCCAGCACAAAAGGCTCTAGCCGGATTTTTTTTAGTACGGATAGAGACATTGACCTGTATGAGTTAGAAGAACTTTGCGATGCGGTTGGTTGGTCTCGGCGGCCCCTACGGAAGGTCAAAAAAGCAATCGAGCACAGCTTTTTAGTGATTTCCATGTGGGAGGAGCAAGGTAGTTTTAAGCGGTTGATTGGTTTTTCAAGGGCCACATCAGACCACGCTTTTAATGCCACTGTCTGGGATGTTGTCGTTCATCCAGATTTTCAAAGTAAAGGTTTAGGCAAAGCTTTGATGCAGCAAGTCGTCAAAGAGCTACGCAGCCAGGATATTAGCAATATCACCTTGTTTGCTGATCCCCATGTTGTAGATTTTTACGGGCGTTTGGGATTTCGGGCTGATCCAGAAGGCATTAAGGGCATGTTTTGGTATCCCAGCTCTAGATAGTTAACCTAATACTCAGTTACCAGGAGCAGCACGGTTAGGCACAAGAGCGAGCCTGCTAGGACATAGGGATTAAGCAAATAAACAAGTGCAGTAGAAACCCTTAGAAAACCATATAGGCTGAGGGGAACTCTGCAGTCAGTACAACACCTGTATTCACAGCCCAGGAGGCATTGTTGTGAAGAAACGTCAGTTACTGACAACAGCTCTAGCTGTTAGTTCGCTGATCGGCACAGCTTTCGGTGCTAGAGCGCAACTGCCAGAATCAAATCCAAACTGCAACCAGCACAGCACTAAAGCTACAGTTTATGGTCATACCTATCAAGTGCCAGCATTTTTCTGCTTGGACTCAGACTACTCAAAAAGCATAGTCGTGGATATCTCAAACCTTACCTCTAACCGAGAAGCCGTAACAGCGGTCAGTGCACCTAAGGGTACATCCAAAATATTTATTAGATACCAGGATGGTCAAACTCAACAGTGGCTCTTTGAAGGCCAGACACTCTTTCCTACGCGGTATCAATATTAGAGGTTAAGTCGCAGGTAATCATAGCTATTCAATCTAGCTGTTTAACTAAGCGGAGCACCTTTAGTCCTGTTGCATCGCAGCAAGGTATAGGTCTGCTAAGGCTTGCCGCCGAAAGTACTTACTAAGGAAGCAGAAAGAGTGTCTAGTATGCTATGTTATGTGGTGCGGAACTAGCGTGGTTATAGACCTTGCGAGTTTTGAAAACCTCCACCGGGATGTAGCGCAGCTTGGTAGCGCGCCTGCTTTGGGAGCAGGATGTCGTAGGTTCAAATCCTATCATCCCGATTTTAAATTTTTGGTAGGGCCTGGCCTCAACCAGAGCGATTGCCTTTCGCAATTCAAGGTTTTAGTTTTGAGGCTGCTCAACTGGACCAAGGGCTACAGCTAAAAGGCATGCTCTTTGAGGATGAGGTGACGCTGAGGACAGAGGGTAATTTTTCCTTGTTGCTGGAACTCTTGCAGTTGCCGCGTAACAGTGACTCGCGTCGTGCAGCAAGCATTGGCAAGCTCTTGGTGCGTGAGGCGAACAGTGAGCCGGGTGCCTTCGGCTACAGGTTGACCAAACTCCTGCTTGAGTAACAGCAATAATTGGGAAAGGCGCTTTGTGACGTGGCGCTGGCCAGCGATCGCTAAGAGGGATTCCGTTTGTTGCAGCCGCTGATTAATTCGCGGCAAAAGACTTTGTGCCAACTGAGGCGAAGCTGCAATTTCAGTCAGTGAAACACTCACCAGATGGACTTGGTTGGAAAGCACTGTTGCTTGGTAGGCTTGCAAGGATGTTAAACCAGACCCGAAGGTCATGGAAGGTCCGGCCAACCCAACCAGCACTTCTTCGCTTTGCTCAGAAAAGGTGCTTAGCTTCACTAGCCCCTGTCGCACCAGCCAAATATATTCGCCGCTTAGCGGGATCACCTCGCCATTACAATATGTCTGCGAGGGGCGATCGGCATAAAGGTCATAGTCAGTTTTTTCAAGTACCGCCTCTGCCCGCTGCTGCTCAGTAATATCACGGATCAACCAACGCAGAGCAACTATTCTTCCTTGCTGATCGCAGGTGCCAGCTACTGACAAAGCAGCTTGAAAAAGCTCACCATGACGCGGCTGAAGGGGGAATACCCACTCGTGGCGCCTATTGCTATTCACCCCACAGCTCGGTTGCTGCTGGAGCCAACTTAAGCTTGAGCGAAAGTACTGGCGCTCTGCTGGTGGGATAAAAATGGTTAACGGCTTCCCAACCAAAAAGTTCTGTGAGACATTCAGCAACTTGGCGGCAGCAGTATTGGCCTCGCTAATCTTTCCTGCCTCGTCAGTAACTAAATAACCACCAGGTGCAAACTCAAATAGCTCCTGGTATCGTTGGCGCTCTACTTCCACAGCTTGACGAGTCGCGATCAATTCATTGTTCTGCTGGTACAGTTCCTCGACAGCTACTTTGAGTTCCTCTGATGCGAAACCAAGCTCCCTCAGAGCTTCCGGCATGCCCTGGCGCTCCGCCACAACATTTCTAGCCAGACCACTGTGGGTTGTGCGGGCTGTCATAGCTCCCGGATAGGTATCCACAATATCTTCGTACAGCTCGCCCAGGCGGTAGTACAGCCCATTCATTTGCTGCGCAAACTTGTCTACGTTCACACTACCGGCTCTCCGCTCAAATGCCTATGAATAAAGCATAGTCAACTTTTCGAAATCCTGACAATTAACTATGCCCAACCCTGTGGATAGCCTTGGCCTATCCAAATAGGTTAGAAGGCTTGGTTCAGAGCAATTGCGAGGGGAATAAGCTGGAACTAGCGGCGATAAGCCTGTCCTAGCCATTATTGTCCTGAACAAAGCTGATTGACTTTGAGGATTGCAAAGTGCTTTCCCTAGCTTATGTATCCCCAGCTACACAGAGATGTTACATCAGGTCAGCCCTAGAGATGGAAGCTGATCTAGGCAAGACTAGATACTCTTAACTCATGACAGTAGATAAATGGGGTAAAGCAACTCCCTGGGAGGTTTTAGGCAATAGGGAAGTCAGTTTCTCTGCCATACCTCTTGACTGGCTAACTCTGCTTGGACACCTCCCAGTTTTTTTGTAACAGGCATCTATGAGTAAGATTCGGGTTGTTCTGATTGAAGATCATGACCTTACCCGTGTAGGGTTAAGAGCCGCTCTCCAACAATGTGAAGAGATCGCAGTGGTCGGTGAGGCAACAAATGGGGTCAGTGGTCTGAGGCTGTTAGAAATCGCTCGACCAGATGTTGCAATTGTTGATGTTGGGTTGCCCGGTATCGACGGTATCGATCTTACCCGGCGGGTCAAAGAATTACCCCTGAGCCCAGGAGCCGTCAGGACTAAAGTCTTGATTTTGACTTTGCAAGACAATGAAGAAGTAGTTTTAGCGGCTTTCGCTGCTGGGGCAGACTCCTATTGTACTAAAGATATTAAGCAGGAAAACTTGTTGAAGGCATTGCAGGTTACTGCTGAGGGACAGCCTTGGATTGACCCCGCGATCGCTCAGGTTGTCCTTAGACAGGCCCGGCGGATGCAGCCCAAAATGACTGTCAGCGCTATCAACTCTAGGACCGTCACGATTAACGCTGTAGACTCTGAGTACGGCGAGATCATCCATGCCTCGCCCCTGACAGAACGAGAGCTAGAAGTTTTAGACCTGATTGTGCAAGGTTACAGCAACGCTGGAATTGGTCAAAAGCTCTATATTACCGTCGGTACCGTGAAGACCCATGTTCGCAATCTACTCGAAAAGCTGTGTGCCGATGACCGCACCCAGGCAGCAGTAACAGCTCTGCGTTGTGGCCTGATTGGTTAAGCTGATATTCAAAGGCGACTTCACCACAAACCTACCATCCCAGGTAAGATCTAAGGAGTTAGCAACTACTAAATACTCAACTATTGTTAGTTCTAAGCCATGGGAGAAGCTAAACGTCGCAAGGAATTATTAGGAGAGAAGTACGGCAAAGAGCCAACAGTCTTTCCTTGGTTACCTTTTACGAAAACTCAAGCCGAAAGGTTTGTCACTTGGTCAACTAAAGGGGCCTGGTATGGGATTGGGCTGTTGGTGTTCTGCTGGGTCGTTATCCGGTTTATTGGTCCAGGTCTCGGTTGGTGGCAGGTAACCTAAGCGGAGGGGCCTGGATAGGTTTTTGAATATCATTTACCAGCAATCCTACACCCCGCTTTGTTATTCTCAGGATGCTATACTAACAATCTTGATTTTGGCGGCATGGCCAAGTGGTAAGGCAGGGGCCTGCAAAGCCCTTACCCCCAGTTCGAATCTGGGTGCCGCCTTTCGAAGAAAATCAATAACTTCAAGCCTTGTAGCTCTTATCTTAGAGGCGAGGTGAGTGAAATAGCCTTTTCATTTTGGGTTAGTTTAGGTCAATTTAGTGAAGTTATTGGGGTAAGTTTGGGGTAAAGTAATAGTATGGTAGAGGCTTTTACCCCAGAGAATTAACCATGCATTCTAGAGAGCCACAGCGTAAGGCTAGTAAGGGTTCTGTTCAAATAAAGACCTCTAATAGCCGTTTGCAGTTAGTCTTCTCCTACGATGGAAAACGTCACTACCTATCATTAGGACTGTCTGATGACAAGATAAACCGTAGGGTAGCGGAAGCAAAGGCAATGCTCATCGAGTCTGACATTCGCTTTGAGCGTTTCGATCCCACCTTGACGAAATATAAGCCTCACTCGGTCCTGAGTACCGTTACCCCAGACATTACCCCAACTGCTACCCCAAAACCGAATTTAGCTGAGCTGTGGGAGGAGTATACAGCGTTCAAGAAACCCCTAGTCAGCCAGTCTACCTATGCAACAGATTATCGGAAATATCGCAATCACATTGCTAACTTACCTAGCAGAAGCTTGGAGGCGGCGGTCGAAATCAGAAACCACCTGGTTGACAAATTGAGCCCGAAGGCAGCCAGAAAAACCCTTACCAATATCAATGCTTGCTGCAACTGGGCATTGAAGAGTGGGCTGATCGATGCCAATCCATTTCAGGGCATGGCTTCCGAGGTGAAACTGCCTAAGGATGACGATGATATTCGGTCATTTACCTGCCAGGAGCGGGATTCTATTATTCGGGCTTTTGAAGAAAGCAAACTTTACAGTTACTACGCTTCCCTAGTGAAGTTTCTTTTTTACACAGGAGCTAGGCCGAGTGAAGCTCTTGCACTTCAATGGAGACATGTTAGTTCGGATTGGCGGTTCATTACTTTTGAGCAGTCTCTCACCTCTAGTCAGAAAGGGCTGATGCTCAAACGTGGATTAAAAACCCAAGCATCCAGAAAATTCCCTATTAATAATCAGCTCAGAGGTGTCCTAGAGCCATTGAAATTGTCAGATACTAAGCCAGACGACCTCATTTTCAAAGGGAAAAAAGGAACTTATATCGACTTCGGGGACTTCCACAATCACGCCTGGAAGGGATACAAGAACCGTCACGGCAATCAGATAGATGGCATTATTACTCAACTTGTCCAGCAGGGGACTGTTAGTGAGTACCTAAAGCCCTATGGCATGAGGCATACCTTCATCACTTTAGCCTTGGAACATGGTCTGGAGGCCAAGGATGTAGCCCGGCTAGTGGGCAATTCCGCAGGTAATGGGCTAGACCTGTGGATGGAGCCTAAACGTTCAAGCCAAACTCATAAC
>CADCWO010000006.1 GCA_902806435.1 uncultured Synechococcales cyanobacterium
GTCAATATTTTGCTGGAAACACTAAGTGATGTAGCAAAACGGTTACGTTATGACTTTTGTGGATGTACTCGCTCATCCTGGCATCTGACGCCGAACAGCGGCGGGGAATTGACCCGCAGAGATTAAATGATTTTGAGTAGCTAGCGTACAAGGAAAGTGGTTCAATCGGTTGATAGACAATTCCAACTCGCGGGCTTAAAGCATCATTATTTTGCGTTTGTTCTCCGGGCTCCGGGTCGAAAAGAGTAGCTTCAGGAATTACTGTTTTTTGCTCGACTGTGTCATAGCGCAACCCTGCTAGCAGCTTTAAATTATCAAACAGCGAAATTTGATCTTGCACATAAATTCCAAGTCTATTGGAGGTTATCTCATCCCCTTGAATGGTTGGTAGTGTACCCTCATTGGGCTTGGGAAACCGTCTATAAACCGGATTGAAAATGTCGAGGGGTATAGGTGTGTCAAAGTCACCCACTGAGACAGTTCTTTCATCGTTGCGGCTCAGATCTACACCGAATAAGAGGGTGTGATTGATGGGACCCGTGGCAAACTCACCAAGTAGGTTTGTTTGCAGGGCATAGTTCTCATCCTGCCCCTCTTGAGAAGCGAAGAAGCGCTCTTGAGTACCAGTTGTCTCGTCAAAGTCAAGGGTGAGAGCAACGACGTTGTAATCGTAGTCGTAGGATGAATAGCGGAAGGCATTGCGTAGCTTCCAGTTCTCATTGAAGCGATGCTCAAGGTTGTAGCCCACATTCAGGTATTTGTTTGCTATCGCGTCGTCCGGTTCATTCGCAATGCGATCGCGGGGCACATCCACAACCCCATTGCCAAAAGCAGGGAGCCCAAAATCTACCCCGCGCTTATCATCGGTATATTCCAGTGAAACGTTCAGGTCGGTGCGATTGCTGATATTCCAGCTCAACGTGGGTGCAACGAAGAAACGCCTATCTTCCTGGTCAAAGCCCCTGAAGCTATCACCTCTTTAGTACAACGCATTCAGTCGATAGAGCAAACTGCCATCTGAAGTCAGGGGGCCAGAAAGGTCAAAGCGGGGCCGGACAAAAGCTCGGCTTCCCACTTGCAATTCAGCTTCGTAAAAGGGTTCTGACAAGGGTTTTTTGGACACCAGGTTAATTGCACCTCCTGGCTGGATCTCACCATACAAAATGGAAGCCGGACCCTTAAGCACTTCAACACGCTCAAGGTTAGCAACCTCTGGAAAAGACCCAAAAGCGCCATACCGTCTAAAGCCATCTCGCAAGATAGGGGCATCTTCAAACCCCCGAATACTAAATTCGCTGCCCCGGCCTCCAACAGTTCCATTAAAGATGACACTACTGACATTGCTTAATGCCTCCTCAAGTTGAGTCACTTGCTGGTCTTCAATCACCTGTTCAGGGACAACCTGAATCGCCTGGGGAATATCACGGATCGGAGTATCTGTCCTGGTTCCAGTTGTCGTGCTGGGTACGCGATAGCCTGCTCCTTCTCGCTCAGCAGTCACCACCAGTTCAATTGGTTCATCCTCTGTTTGAGGCTTCAGCCCTTCAGCGCCTGGAGCCGGTGTGGGTTGGGGACCTAGAGTAGGTACTGGCGAAGACTGAGGAGCCGTAGCAGGCGGAGCAGCCAGGCGGACCACCAGCCCTTGAGTACCCCTCACAAATACCTGGCCGGTGGGTACCCCTGCCCTACCGATTACCATCACTTGGAGCCGGTTATTGTCCAAGGCCGTCACCGTTACACCACTAACTTGAGCGGTAGGGTTATTAGTGCGAAAGGTGTTTCCTTGAGGTAGGCGCAATTGAGCATTCCTAATCTCAGCCACAAAGCCATGCTGAGCGCGCGATGACTGGATAAGAGTGGAGGCACCACCTGTCGTCTGCAGAAAAATCTCCAGGCCGCTGGAGGTTGGCTTAAGCTGGACAGTAGTAACTTGTGCCACCTGTGCCCAAGCCGGCTCAGCCACTAACGCACATACTGCACCGAATATTCCAAGATTAAGTAGTAAAGAATGTTTCATACTATTTCCTCACAACAAAACCTTAGGGATACTGGTATGGGTCTGTAAGCTTTTCGGCTTTCCCCACTGAATCTTTGAAAGTAGGGATGTCCTAGCTGAGCACGAGACAAAGGTTTTAGCCCTTGAAAACTTAATCCTTGGGGGTTTCCAGGCTGCTAACGGTAAAGCTGTCATTTAGAATCCTGGTCTTGAACTACGGTCAGGCAACTACAGTCAAAAGCTCACTTAAAACTCCAGCGAATACTGTAGGCCAAAGGTTCTGCCAGGAGCTGCCGTAAAACTATCATTAGTTCGTAACCGTAATAACTGTGAGGCTGGACTAAAGTACTGGTTATTTATCAGATTCTGGATGCCCAAACGCAGCGTGCCATCCCCCAGCCTTAAGCTACTGATTAAGTCTAGGGTCAGGAAATTTTCAACTCCTCTAAAATCAACTGCGTCGTTGAAGGCGCGAGCGCGGTTCCCCGAATACAGCAACTGCAAGCGGTTTTGCCAGCCTGGTAGAGTTTCATTCTCCACGTAAGCGGTTAGCTTGACTGGCGGAATACGAAAACCGTTTAGGGCCTGATAGGTACCATCTCGATTCACATCGTTCTCACCCTCAACAAAACTGGCTGTAGACCCCAGCCGCCAGCGTTGGGTTGGTTGGACATCCACCGTAGCTTCCAACCCATAGACACGCTCTGGTGCCCGAACCACCGCCAGGGTATTGCGGTCAAAGGTTGTCCCCAGATTTGACTGGTTGTAGAACCCTGCTAAGGATGCCTGCACTGTATCCCATTTACCCCGTACCCCAACCTCATAGTTATTTACTCGTTGGGCCTCTGGACTGAGGCTAGTAAACGAAAGTCCCGCAGGTGCATCGCGCAGAATCAGTCCCACATCGGCCACTGAAAAGCCCTGAGAAAAATCAGCATAGACGTTGATTTCGTCTGTGAGGGTGTAGACAGCGCCCAGGTTAAATAAGGTGGCATCGTAATCTAGCTTGCCGCCAGTAATGCTCTGGCCTTTAAGAGTTACAAAGTCATCCACATCTACGCCCACCCGTTCGTGGCGGGCACCTCCTTGAAAAACTAAGCGCTCCAGGGCCTGCCACTTCAGTTGCCCGAATAAACCCAAATTGCTTTGAGTTAGAGGTGGAACCCAGGGACGATCGCCAATTTGGTTAAAGGCTAGGCCATTGCTGGCATCATAGGCAGCGTTGTCAAAAATGGCGACGGGTTGCACAGCTTTCTCGTGGGCGTAATCTAGCCCTGAGAGCAAGGTCAGCTTATCGTCCTTCACCAGCGGTGTATCAACCTGTAGACGGCCCCCAAACTTTTGCGATTCAACCCGCGATTGGAAGATTCTAAAACCTTCGGGAGTCGTGATCTGAAAACGGGCACCATCAAAGGGAAAGAAGCGAGTGAAATAATCCCGGTAGTAGACCTGTGCGTCAACCTGACTGCCGAAGAGTAGGTCTGGATGGGAGTAGTCTAAGTTGACTACTGTATTTTTAATTGCTGATTGATCCTCTAGGCGCAAGCCACCGCGAGCCAGAGCCTTTTGACTGCCTGGGGGCAAAGTATTTACCGCTGGATCAGTACTAAAGTCAGTATCTTGATTGGTATTGAGATGGCTGAGCGTTAATTGTAGGCGGTCGGGATCAAAGTTCCAGCCAACTTTGCCAAACAGATTAATCGTATTAGAGTCTGCCAAACTGCCTTGGGTACTCAGTAAGTCTGGGGGAATGCGATCGCCTTGCGCGTCAAAAAAGCTACCAATTCTTTCAAACGACCCACTCAGCAGGTAGTTCAAGTCTCCTGAGCTGCCAGAGGATTCCAGTCGAACGTTACCCCCCAAGCTGTCGTCAAAATGGCTTAGAGAACCAGTTAGCCCGGCATCAACCGTATACTTAGTAGGACCTTCCTGGCCAGAGCTCGTAATCAAATTAATGATCCCCCCCGTTGCCCCATCGCCATAGATTGCCGTTGGGCCACGCAGCACTTCAACCCGCTCTACCAATTGCGGATCAATAGCTCTCAGGTTACGGCCAGCATTCCGGTTTGTAGACTGCGGTACGCCATCAATCAGTACTAGCGGGTTACGACCTCGCAGGGTTTGTCCAAACTCGCTCAAACTCTGATTGGAGGGTGCCAAGCCAGGAACCGATTTACCCAGGATATCTCCTAAGTCTCTTAAGCCGGCGGCCTGTTGCTGAATTTGGTCCTGAGACACTACGGTTACAGAGCGAGGGACTGTAGATGCCTCCTCTTCAGTTCGTGTGGCGGTTACCACCAATTCAATTGGTTCAGCGTCTTGGGCTTGGGTTTGTGGCTGGCTGGTAGCCGGACTTGGAGACGCTTGAATCGCAGGATCGTTGTTCTGGGCGGCCATAGGGCTGGAGGTGGCCGTGAGGTTGACGACCAGACCCTCAGTGCCCCGCAGAAATACCTGGCCCGTGGGTACCCCTGCCCTACCCATTACCATCAATTGGATCCGGTTATTGTCCAAGGGGGCCACAGTTAGGGCAAACGCATCTTATTGAGCGAGGACTTTGCACAGATAGGCATCATCCCATCCCGCTTTTTTGCGTTTCGCCTTCACGCCCACTTTTGCTGTCTTCTCCTGGGTGAGCAAGTTCAGCGCAATCTGGCGCAGCAGGGCGAAATTTTGAGCGGCGTTTTCGGTGCGAATGCGGCAGTGGTCTTCACCGAACGAAACATCCAACACCCAATGAAGCGAGTTTTCAATTGCCCAGTGTGAGCGCACTGCGTCGGCAATCTGTTGAGCATTCCCGGATAAACTGCTGATGTAGAAGCGGGTTTCAGTGGTGGTCGTGCCGTTGATGCGCCGTTCGGCTTGAATCATCGCGATACTTTGCAACCCTTTCCACTGTTGTTTTTGCACTAGATAGTCCAAGTCGCTGAGCGTCCAACAGCGACGAATTTCAATGCGACCATGTCCTTTGTCGATGGTCTGATGGAAGTTATGGGACACCTGAGCAAACTGCGACTGGTGGGCTTGCTCAAACAACCACTGCACATCTTCATGCAGGCTGGTCTGATTGCCCTTGAGCGCCAGCACGTAATCAGCTCCCTGCTTGATGATGGCCGAGGCAATGTCTTTTTGTGTTCCCATTGCGTCCAGGGTAACAATACAACCGGACAACTCTAAAATGCTCAGTAGGGCGGGAATGGCTGTAATCTCGTTAGATTTTTCATCGACTTGACGCTGCCCCAGCACCAAGCGATTGCTCGTTGCCCAGGCGCTGACCATGTGGATTGCACCTTTGTTTGCACCTTTGTCGTAGGAATGCCGCAACTGCTTGCCATCAATCGCAACGACTTCTCCACCCGTGAGCTTGCTAATCGCGCGAATCCAGTTGAGAAAACACTGCTGTAGCTGCTGGGGGTCAAGCCGCGCAAATACTCGTGCAAACGTGTCGTGCGAAGGGATGCCACTCGGCAGCAGCAGAAACTGACGAAGCCAGTCTTGTTTGGCTTGCCCATACGCTTCGATATCAACCCAACTATCAGCCCCGCAAATTACCGCACAAATCGCGATGGCCACAATATCGAGCAGTCGATGTTCTTTGGTGCGCTCGACACGTGGGTCTTGCAGATCTGCAAAGTAGGTAAGGATACTGGGCTGCACAGCTTGGTCTGGCATAGCGAGGTGAGCAACTGACAACTTCTCAGCCTACGCCACAATTTAGATGCGTTTGCCCTGGGTTGGTGCCAACTTCACTGGTTGCCGTAAACTTTTCCTGCGGTCTGCGAGTAATAATGTTGACGACCCCACCCGTTGCCCCCTCGCCATAAACTGCACTGGGACCACGAACAACCTCAATGCGCTC
>CADCWO010000007.1 GCA_902806435.1 uncultured Synechococcales cyanobacterium
GCATCAATCAATTCGCCCTTGTTCATGAATTTTCCTCAATTTCTCCAAACACCTAGCAGCAATTATAGGACAGCGATTTGACAACGTCTGGAAATCCTTATTCTTGCATTAGGCTGTTTGGCTTGAGCTTTGTGAACTGGCGATGGGTTAAAACTTATAGTTGTTCAGTCGCAGTACCAATCCCTAGTTGTTGTTTGCTGTGCTTCAGCTGCTTCCAGAGGCACTTGATGTCCTGGTAAGCTTGTTCAGCGGATATCTTGCCGCCAGTTTGTAAAGCGGAAATATAGCTTACTCTCTGGGTAAACTCCTGCAAGTTAGCATTGAAGACCAGATACTCTGGCTTGCACTTACCCCGATAACGGCTGCGGGGGTATAGAAACTTGCTTTGGTTCATGGTTCTCTCCTGCCGAATGAGTGTCACCCAGCCGTCCAGGATTTGTCGTTTGCTCCATCGAGGGGGCCGGGTTTGCTCGTCATCAAAGATCCCAAATGGATTCTATAAGACCCTGGCTTACCCAAAAACAATCGCTGCGCTTTTCAATCGCTTAAGATCAGTGGGATCGCCCATTGGTAACGCCTGTTGTGGATGAATGCATGATACCGATTAGCGACTTTGTTGATCGCCTCTACCGCACTGAATCACGGCGCGTCTTTGCCACTTTAGTTCGACTACTAGGGGATTTTGACCTGGCTGAAGAAGCTTTGCACGAAGCATTTGCCGCAGCAGTCGAGCAGTGGACGCGGCAAGGACTCCCCGCAAATCCTCGCGCTTGGTTAGTCTCCACGGGACGATTCAAAGCCATCAATATCATTCGCCGTCGCACTCGCTTCAACAGTTCCATCCCAGAGCTTGCTCAACAATCAGATCTAGCAGTTGAGCCGTTGAACATGATTGCAGATACGGTAGAAGACGATCGCCTCCGATTAATCTTCACCTGCTGCCACCCAGCCTTATCACCGAGCACACAAATTGCCTTAACCCTGCGAGAAATTTGTGGTCTTAAAACCGAGGAAATCGCTAGCGCATTTCTGACAGCACCCTCGACGATCGCCCAACGTATCGTCCGAGGTAAAGCAAAGATTAGAGATGCCCGGATTCCCTACGAAGTGCCTGAGATCGCGGCTCTCCCTGAACGCCTGGACGCGATTCTGTCAGTGATTTATTTGGTGTTCAACGAAGGATATTCTGCCTCGTCGGGGGCATCCTTGACGCGGGCTGATCTCTCAGGAGAAGCCATTCGCTTGGGGCGTTTATTGTTAGATCTATTGCCCGATCCAGAAGTTATGGGATTACTGGCACTCATGTTGTTGCAGGAGTCTCGACGGAGGGCGCGATCGTCCCCAAATGGCGATCTGATCCTATTAGAAGATCAGGATCGTTCCTTATGGAATCGAGCGCAGATTGCAGAAGGTAAAGGATTGGTTGAGCAAGCGCTATCAGCCCAACAATTTGGGGTGCATACCATTCAAGCAGCGATCGCCGCCGTCCATGCTGAAGCGCCAAGTGCAGTAGATACAAACTGGGCCCAAATTGTCGCCTTATATGATCTGTTGGCGCAAGTGGAACCTTCCCCAGTGATTGAATTGAATCGAGCCGTTGCAGTGGCGATGCGGGATGGCGCGTTGGCAGGATTACAACGGATTGACAATATTTTGGCGCAGGGGAATTTATCGGATTACCATTTGATCCATGCAGCACGGGCGGATTTGTGCCGACGGTTGGGCAGAACGGATGAGGCGCGAGTTTCGTATCAACAGGCGTTGGCGATCGCGCGGCAGGAACCAGAGCGGCGATTCCTGGAAAAACGGCTGCAAGAATTGGGCTGAAAAAAAGTTTTGTGCCGCTGTCGATCTTTGGCTTTACCGTTCGACTACTAGATAACAGCACGAAACAGTCGGAGGAAAACCGTGAAATACATGCTACTGATTTACAGCGATGAAGCAGCATGGACTGAGCAAGAACGAGAGGATTGCTACGCAGAATCGACTCAACTGACCTATCAACTGCAAGCAGAAGGGCGGTATCTCGATGCATCGCCTTTACATTCGGTTGCAACGGCAACTAGTGTGCGTGTTCGAGATGGAAAACGCTTGTTAACCGATGGTCCTTTTGCAGAAACTTACGAGCAACTGGGCGGTTACTTTCTGGTTGATGCAAAGGATCTTGATGAGGTGATCGCGATCGCTGAACGCATTCCATCTGCCCGTAAAGGAACGGTCGAAATTCGTCCCGTTGTTGAACTACTAGGACTACCTACCGATTCTTAGGAGAAATATCATGCCAAATATTCAAATGATCACCCCTAGGAGGTTAACTATGCGGAATCAAGTCGTTTCGCGGGAGGAATGGCTGAAGGCACGCCTTGAACTGCACAAAATTCAGACTGGCACGAGACCAATATGGAGAAGCATATGAAGCTATATGAAGTTGCTCCTACACGCTCGATTCGAGTGCGATGGGTGCTCCAGGAGCTGGGCGTAGACTTTGAGTCTATAACCGTCAACCTTGCAGCGGGTAAACACCGTTACCCGGAGTTCCTCAAGATCAATCCAGCCGGCAAAGTTCCAGTGCTTGTTGACAACGACCTCGTTCTTACCGAGTCGGTTGCAATTGTGCTTTACCTGGCAGAAAAGTACCCCTATAAAGGGTTGGTCCCCACTGACATCAAACAGCGATCGCAAGTCTACCGTTGGCTTCTGTTCGCAACCACAGAACTGGAGCAACCGCTATGGCGCATCACACGTCACACGGCGCTGTATCCAGAACACTTGCGCCTTCCTGCCGAGGTCTCCTTAGCGCGTCAGGATTTCAAGGATATGGTAGCGGTGATGGAGGATCATATGCAGGGGTGCCAATTCATCGTTGGCAGCACTGTGACGGTCGCCGATTTCGTCTGTGCTTATACACTCGACTGGGCCAATGAGGTTCAGTTACTCGACGGCTGTCCTCATCTCCTCCAGTATATGGAGCGGATGTATGCTCGCCCAAATGCGCCACTCCGCATTGCCACGGCGTTCGCCAGCATCAGTGGCTAATCGGCATACATGTCTCGCTAACCGTGGGTGGGAAGATGCCAATCCAAGAAACTTTCTGATCTCCTCGTTTTGGCATGCTAATCGAGCGCTTTGGCACACCGTGGATGATCAACGATTTAGATGGTCACATTTGGGAAATCCTTTTCATGGAAGAGAGTGCAATCGCACAAGGTTAGTCCTTAAAGCTTCATCACTCAGTAAAACAGTTACGCCTAAAACAGATGACTTGTGAATGAGAGCGATCGCCCTCATCCGCGATTAGAAACATTTGGAGAAATACCATGCTAAACATTCAACTGATTACCCCCTGTTTGTGGTTTGATGATCAAGCGGAAGAAGCTGCTGAGTTTTATACCGCGATTTTTAGCAATTCTAAGATCGTCAACATCACTCACTATGGAGAAGCCGGACATGAGATTCACGGCAAACCCGCCGGAACCGTCATGACCATCGCCTTTGAGCTAGATGGGCAGACCTTTACCGCCCTCAACGGCGGACCAGTCTTCAAATTCAATGAGGCCATTTCGTTCCAAGTCAATTGCGATACCCAGAAAGACGTGGATTATTACTGGGAAAAGCTCTCGGCAGGCGGGGATGAAAAGGCGCAGCAGTGCGGCTGGCTTAAGGACAAATACGGTGTTTCATGGCAAATTGTCCCCCGGATTCTGATCGAGATGCTCAGTGACACCGATTCGGAAAAATCGCAAAAAGCCATGACCGCAATGCTGCAAATGAAGAAGATCGACATCAGTAAACTCCTACAGGCATCTGCTGCATAGATACGGGCAGGCTCAAAAAATCCGCAGGAAACCAACTCAGAAATTAATCTCAGGAGTATCCACAATGAAAGTGATGGTGATTGTCAAAGCAACTCAGGACTCTGAAGCAGGAGTAATGCCCAGCGAACAACTTCTGACTGAAATGGGACAATACAACGAAGACTTGGTCAAAGCTGGAATTTTACTGGCGGCTGAAGGACTGCATCCCAGTTCCAAGGGTGTGCGGGTGAAGTTTTCCGGCACAAATCGTAGTGTCACCGATGGAGCATTTACAGAAACCAAAGAATTGATTGCAGGCTTCTGGATTTGGCAAGTGGAATCGATGGAACAGGCGATCGCCTGGGTGAAACGCTGCCCGAATCCTATGCCCGGAGAATCCGAAATTGAAATCCGTCCTGTTTTTACAGCGGATGATTTTGGTGAAGAATTTACGCCGGAACTGAGAGCCCAAGAAGCTCGCGTTCAGGCAGCGGCTGAGAAGTTACAGAATTCGTGAGATCAAGCAGGCGATCGCAGAATTCTGGGATGAAAACTGTGTTGCAGACGGTCCTCGATGTCTGAGCGTTGAAACAACCAATCAATTGTCAATTTAGGAGAGAATTTTCATGACTTATGTCGATGGATTTGTGATAGCAGTGCCCACTGCCAAGCGTGCAGCTTATCAAAAAATAGCTGAGGATGCAGCCATTGTGTTCAAGGAATACGGTGCGCTCAAAGTGGTTGAGTGTTGGGGTGATGATGTGCCTGACGGCAAGCTAACCTCTTTTCCAACGGCAGTTAAATGTCAGGAGAACGAAACAGTGGTTTTCTCCTGGATCATTTGGTCTTCCCGTGAAGCGCGTGATGAGGGAAATCAGAAGGCAATGGCCGATCCGCGAATGCAACCAGCCGAGGAGATGCCCTTTGATGGCAAGCGCATGATCTTCGGCGGTTTTGAGATGATCGTTGAAAGCTAAAGGAATGCTGCTCTCTGCGTGATCTAGGTGCAGTGTATTTTCAACAGGAGAAAAACTATGGCGACTAAAATTTTCGTCAATCTACCCGTCCAAGATTTAGATCAATCGATCGCATTTTTTACACAATTGGGCTTCAGTTTTAACGCTCAATTCACCGATGAGACGGCGACCTGCATGATTGTCAGTGATGATATCTTTGTCATGCTATTGACAAAAGAAAAATTCAAAACGTTCACTCCCAACGAAATCTGTGACGCAACGAAAAGCACGGAAGTCCTCGTATGTTTATCGTCTGAGAGTCGTGCAGATGTAGATGAGATGGTGCGTAAGGCAGTCGCTGCTGGCGGCACAACCTACAATGAACCGCAAGACCACGGTTTTATGTACGCCCACGGGTTTCAGGACTTAGACGGTCACATTTGGGAAATTATGTATATGGAACCCAGTGCAATCAACTAGGGGTGAAGGCTTCTGGAAAGATGGTTTAGATGACTAACAACATTTAGCGACCGTCATCCTACTAAAGGAGTCATTATGCAGATCACTGCTTCAGCTATTTCACTCAACGTTGATGATGTGACGGCAGCGGCTACGTTCGTCAAGCAACATTTCGGCTTCAGCGAAGATATGTCAGCCGACGGCTTCGTCTCCCTCTCCAGACAAGACGCTGGTTTCAACCTTATCTTCCTTCGGACTGGACTGGAAAGCTTCAAGCCAACCCATATGCGCGGGCATCGAGCGGACGGTCTGCTAATTGTCTTCGTGGTGGATGACATTGAGGGTGAATACACGCGATTACACGCAGAAGGCGTACCAATCACAACCCAGATCGAAATCGAACCCTGGGGTGAGAGGTACTTTCAAGTCACAGATCCAAATGGTGTGGTTATTCAAATCGTCCAGTGGCTCTCTGAACTAAACCCATAGCTATAACCTGACTGATTCTGTTGCAAAAACTTTCACAAACGCTAGCTACGGAGTTATATTCCACCTGTTTCAACGCTACATATAGTACTTCTCCAATTTTGTCGGGTAGGAAGGACCCTCTCGGTGTTTAGGCACGCTTTGTGTTCCCTGTTTCT